>URJL01000088.1 GCA_900548115.1 uncultured Eubacteriales bacterium | reverse complement strand
AGCATTTCCTCCTTGAGCAGACCCTCGATGCCGTACTTCATGCCGTACACCTTGTCTGCGCCCAGACTGCAGGCTGCTTTGTACACGCCCGCCAGACTGGAGTTGATCACGGCGGTAGGACCGCCGCTCTGACCAATGATCACGTTCTTGGCCATGAGAACCTCCTTTTGCAAATTTCATTCTTATCATTTTTACGTCGCCTGCAAGATACGGCTTCCGCGCCGCTTTTCGGCGCGGAAGCCGTATACTTTTTTCAAAAGCGCATACACTGTTATGGTAAACGACAAAAAACAGGTGACGCGATGAAAAAAGCGATTCTTCTTGCGGGCGGGCGCGGCACGCGGCTTGCTCCCCTGACCGACAAAACGCCCAAGCCGCTCATGCCGTTTTCGGACAAGACGGTGATCGAGCATCTTCTCTTCCGTCTTGCGGCGCACGGAATACGAAAGGTCATGATATCGGTCGGATATCTTGCCGAAAGCATACAAAAAGCCCTCGGCTACAGCTATGCCGGCATGTCTCTTTGCTATCTCAATGAGACCGAACCGCTCGGCACGGCGGGCGGTCTTGTTTATGCCGAAAAGCTTCTCTCGCTTTCGACGGACGAGGATTTTTTGGTGCTTTCGGGCGATTGTGTATGCGATTTTGATTTTTCGCTCGGCGAAGCCTTTCACCGAAAGGCGGGCGCGGAGGCGACGATCTTCACCGCCGAAAGCGACAGCCCGTGCGAATACGGCATTGTGCTTTCCGACTCGGACGGGCGGGTGTACGGCTTCAACGAAAAGCCCGCCTGGTCGCAGGTCAACGGCAATCGGATCAACACGGGAATTTATATTCTGAACGCCCGCATTCTCTCGCGTATTCCGCCCCGCAAATACGACTTTTCGAACGATCTTTTTCCCGAAACGGTAAAGGCGGGAACGCTGTTTGAATATCCCGCGGAGGGATATTGGTGCGATATCGGAAGCCCCGAGAGCTATTTTGCCTGTCAGATCGACGCATTAAACGGAAAGATTGCAAGCGTTTCGCCGCACGGACTTTCGGCGGACGAGCTTTTAAAGCGCGGGGTGACGGTGCATGTGCCGTTTTATGTTTCGCCCGACGCGCACACGGCGGTCGGAAGCGTGATCGGTCCGAATGCCGTGATCGGCGCGGATTGTTCTCTCGGCGAGGGAAGCTTCGTTCGCGACAGCATTCTGCATCCGTCCTGCCGCGTCGAGGCGGGCTGTACAGTGAAAAGATCGATCTTGTGCCGCAATTCCACGGTGCGAAAGGGCGCTGTCCTTTCCGATTCAATCCTCGCCGACAGCGCCGTATTTTCCGAAGAAAAGGCAAGCTCGACCGAACACGGAGGCGCTTTTTCGTTTCTTTCGGAGGAAGGATTTGCGCGCAATGCCGACGACGCTTATCTTCTCGGCGGGGAAAGCGCACTGCCGCAGGATGCCGTGGCGGATTTCGGAAAGGCGCTGGCACGTGCGGTCGGAAAAAACGAAAAGATCGGGCTTTTGCGGGACGGTAAGGAAACCGTTTCCTTTTATGCCGACTTTTTGTCGCAGGGACTGCGATGTGCCGGCGCGCGCTTTTTTGATTTCGGAACGGGCTTTTTCGCCCTTGCACGTTTTCTTGCGGTAAAGCTTCATTTTGACTGTTTTGTCTTTCTCCGCGCCGAAAAGGGAGAGGTACGGGCATATCTTTTCAATCGGGACGGGCTTTGTCCGTCGCATGATTTTGAGCGGCGCTTTGCCGCCGCGCGAAAAAGCGCTGTTTCCGAAGACACTTATCGACGGGGCGGAAAAATTGATTTTGACGGCGCCTGTCTTTATAAAAGCGCCCTGATCGAAAATTTCTGCGCTTATCTCGACGCGCCGTCTTCGAAAGCCGAAGCTTCTTCCTTTGCCTTTGCGCTTTCCGACGCTTTTTTCCCCGCGACTCCCGAAGAGACGCTCTTTTGCGAGACCTTTCTTGCCCTCTCGGGAAAGATTCTTTCGTCGGAGCAGGCGTTTGCGCAGGGAAAGCCGATTCTTTCGCGCGGCGGAGACGGCGGATTTTTGCTTTTGCAAGACGGCGTTTCGTTCGATACCCTTTCCATGACCGCCGCCGTTCTGCAAAAGGAGCGGCGCATGGGGCAAACGGAATTTTGTCTTTCGCGGCGGGCGCCCGAGCATCTTGCGATGCTTCTGCATGATTCAAAACTGTACCGCTATCCCGAGGAATCGACCGCGCGTCACCGTCTGCCGCGGGAGCTTTCGGAAAGCCAATATTTTCTGCGCGACCGCCTTTTTCTCTGTGCGCGGATGCTGTCGCTTCTTTGCGGAGAAGGTACGACGCTTTCCGAGCTCTCCCGCACGCTCCCCGCTTTCGGCTTTCACCGCGAGAGCGTTTCGGTGGAGGACGAAAAAGGAAAAATGCGCGTGATCGCGGCGCTTTCGCGGCATAATCC
>URJL01000087.1 GCA_900548115.1 uncultured Eubacteriales bacterium | reverse complement strand
GAAAGAAAAAGGAACCAAAAAGAAAGGGAATTTAAGGGCTTGCGCCCTTAAAGATTCCCCGATTGTACAAAATTGGTGCGCTCAATCAAAAACGGTATGTTCTCTGTTTTCGCAATTACGGGTCGCGCTTTGCGCGGGGAAATTGTACAAGACAGGGGGAGAAGAGAAATAGGGGCGACTAATGGTCGCCGTCGAGTTTGTACCGAAATAACGTTGAACGTACCCGAGCCTTCCGCACTTGACCGAAGGTCAAGTGTTGCGAGGGGAAGGCTTCGGTACACATCAAAACTTTATGTCAACATAACATGGGTAAGGCGAAGTTGCATTCCGACCATCGGAATGCAACTTCGCGGCAATACTCACCGTAGGTACGGTACGTTTTAACAAAATTTAAATTTTTTGTGCAATACAGGCAAAAATACTTGACATACGAGTCGGAAAGTATTACAATATCAGAGTACGGAAATTCGGGTGAGTTTACCGTTTTTCGTGCGTATTGTATGAATTTCATGTGCTTATATTGCTCCCTACACATAATTTGTACCCGTCCCGTGCGCTTTTGCGAGGGACAGCTTTATTTTTTATCTTTCCGCAAGTCCTCTTTCGACTGCGGAGTTTTTGGTAGATTTTTCCCTTTTATAATGAACGAATGAACGTTTTCCGCCCGAGCGAAAAGCTTTCGGCGGCATTCGGTTATCGGGAGGATTGTATTTTCCGATAGAAAATGAACACAATTGCATAAAGTAGTGTGAGTACCGTAAGCACCTGTTTTTGCCCGCCGCTCATGTGGGATCGTACAAAATTCAAAAGGAGGTGCTGAGATGAAAGAATGGATCATTACGGTCATCGTGGCGGTCGTTTGTCTTGCCGTCGGCGCGTTGTGCGGCTTTCTTCTGCGAAAGAAAATCGCCGAAGCTGCCATAAAATCCGCCGAGGATGAGGCAAAACGCATCTTGGACGAGGCGCAGAAAGCCGCCGAGACCAAGAAAAAAGAAACGCTGATCGAAGCAAAAGAAGAAATTTTGCGCAACAAAAACGAAGCCGAGCGCGAAATCAAGGATCGCCGCATTGAAGTGGCGCGTCTTGAAAAGCGCGCACAGCAAAAGGAAGAGGCTCTCGACAAAAAGATTGAGTCCTGTGAGCGCAAAGAAGAAAGCTTTAACCAAAAGTTCAAGGAATACGAGAGCAAGATCGCTCAAGTAGAAGAAGTAAAACAGCAGCAGATCGACAAATTGGAGGAGATTTCCGGCTTTACCGCCGAGACCGCCAAGGAGTATCTGCTTTCTCAGATCGAGTCCGAGGCACGGCACGAGGCAGCCATGAAGGTTTCCGAGATCGAGCAGCAGTGCAAGGAAGAGGCGGATGAAAAGGCGCGGAACATCGTTGCGCTCGCCATTCAACGCTGTGCTTCCGATCAAGTTGCCGAAACGACCGTCTCGACGGTGGATCTGCCCAACGATGAAATGAAGGGTCGTATTATCGGTCGTGAAGGCCGCAACATCCGTGCCATCGAAACGCTCACGGGTGTGGATCTTATTATCGACGATACGCCCGAAGCCATTACGATCTCCTGCTTCGACCCGGTACGGCGCGAAATTGCACGTCTTGCCCTCGAGCGTCTGATCGCCGACGGCCGCATACATCCCGCCCATATCGAAGAAACGGTGGAAAAGTGCCGCAAGGAAGTCGACACCATCATCAAGCAGTCAGGTGAACAGGCTACCTTCGAGACCGGTATCCACGGTCTCAACCCCGAGCTTATCAAGCTTCTCGGTCGTCTGCGCTACCGCACAAGCTACGGTCAGAATGTGCTCATTCATTCGATCGAAGTATCGCATATTGCCGGCATGATGGCGGAAGAACTGGGCGTCGACCCGATGCTGGCAAAGCGTGCGGGGCTTCTGCACGATATCGGAAAGGCTATGACCCACGATGTCGAAGGCTCTCACGTTCAGATCGGTGTGGATATCTGCAAAAAGTATCATGAAAGCAAAGACGTCATCCATGCGATTGAAGCGCATCACGGCGACGTCGAGCCGCAGACGGTCGTGGCAATGCTGGTTCAGGCAGCCGACGCCGTTTCCGCCGCCCGTCCCGGTGCGCGCCGCGAGAATCTCGAGTCGTATATCAAGCGCCTTCAGAAGCTCGAAGAGATCGCCAAGGATTTCGACGGTGTGGATAAGTGCTATGCCATTCAGGCGGGCCGCGAGATCCGCATCATGGTAAAGCCCGAAGAGGTGAACGAAGATCAGATGGTCTTTCTTGCCCGCGATATCGTCAAGCGCATCGAAAGCGAGCTTGAATATCCCGGACAGATCAAGGTCAACCTCATTCGTGAAAGCCGCCGCGTGGAATACGCAAAGTAAGCACAGCGGTTTCTGTTTAAAAATCAAAAACACATCCCGCGCAAAACTCACCCCGTTTTACCGCGGGTGTCATCTGCCCTTAGCTCAATTTGGATAGAGTGCCGGATTCCGATTCCGTAGGTTGCAGGTTCGAGTCCTGTAGGGCAGGCCAAAAAGAGAAGCGTCCGAAAGGGCGCTTTTCTTTTTGCTTTAATAATCCCGAAAGGACTCGAAGGGTGCGGCACAGA
>URJL01000086.1 GCA_900548115.1 uncultured Eubacteriales bacterium | reverse complement strand
TGTGAAATCGAATTTCGACCACCGAAATTCGTATTTCACGGGAACGCCCCGCGCAGCGGCGGGAACACCCCGTGCAGCGGCGGCAACACTCACCGTTAGGTGCGGTAATCGCCGTTGATTTTTACGTAGTCGTAGGTGAGGTCACAGCCCCATGCGCAGGCTTGCGCCGTGCCTTCGCCGAGGGTGATGAGGATCTCGATCTCTTTTTCGAGAAGGATTTTCTTGGCGAGCTCTTCGGAAAAATCGATCCCCGCGCCGTTTCGGCACACACAGATCTCACCCGCCGCCGAACGGAAGGACACCGCGATCTTCGAAACGTCTGTCTCCGCGCCCGAATATCCGATGGCGCACAAAACACGTCCCCAGTTGGCGTCCGCGCCGAACATGGCGGCTTTCAAAAGGCTCGAGCAGATAACGCTCTTGGCGACCGTCTTGGCGGTGAGAACGTCCTTTGCGCCGCTGACCTTGCATTCCAAAAGCTTGGTCGCACCCTCGCCGTCCCCCGCAATACTGCGGCACAGATAGGTGTTCACGGTGTTGAGCGCCTTTTTAAATTCGGCAAAATCCGCATTTTCCGAAGTGATCTCGGGGTTCCGTGCCATGCCGTTCGCCAGCACCGTCACCATATCGTTGGTGGAGGTGTCGCCGTCGACGCTGACCATATTAAAGGTATCGGCAATATCGGTCGAAAGCGCTTTTTGCAAAAGGGCGGGCGAAATGCTTGCGTCGGTCGTGATGAAAACGAGCATGGTCGCCATGTTGGGATGGATCATGCCGCTGCCCTTGGCAATGCCGCCCATGCGGCAAGCCTTGCCGCCGAGCGTAAACTCCACGGCAATCTCTTTTTTCACCGTATCGGTCGTCATAATGCCCTCCGCCGCGCTGTCGCTTCCGCTTTCATCGGAGGAAAGAGAAGCGCAGAGAGCGGGGATTCCGTTCCGGATCGGGGTGATGTCCAGCGGCTGACCGATAACGCCCGTTGAGGCGACGACAATATCCGAAGGATCGAGCTTCAGCGCCTCTCCGAGAAGCGCACAGGTCTCCTCGGCGATCTCCTCGCCGTTTGCGTTGCAGGTGTTGGCATTTCCGCTGTTGCAGATAATCGCGCTTGCGTGTCCGTTTGCCAGATGCTTTTTGGTGACGGCAAGGGGCGCGCCTTTTACAAGATTGGTCGTGTAGACCGCCGCAGCCGACGCGGTCGTCTCGGAAAGGATCAGCGCAAGATCGCGCTTGGTGCGGTTTTTCCGTATTCCGCAATGAATACCGCCCGCCGAAAAGCCTTTTGCGGCGCACACGCCGCCTTTTATCGTTTTCATTTTCTCTTTTCCTCCGGTTTCTCCGGTTTCTCCGGTTTTTTTATCCGATCACAAGTCCCGTTGCTTCATGAAGTCCGAGTGCAAGGTTCATGTTTTGTATCGCCGCGCCCGACGCGCCTTTTCCGAGGTTGTCAAAGCGTGAGACGAGAAGAAGGCGATCTTCGTTTCCGTAGACCGACAGCTCCATATCGTCCCGTCCCGCAAGCTTTGCCGCCGACAAAAAGCCTTCCTCATCTGCGCCCTCGACAAAGCGAACAAGTCCGTTTTTGTAATATTCTTTGTAGCAGCCGCAGATCGCCTCGCGGCTTGCCGCGTCGTTTTTCGACACGGTGACCGTTACCTCCATGCCGCTGTAATAATCCGCCACGACGGGGCAGAAGGCGGGCGGAGCGGTAAGTCCGCACAGCTTCTGCATTTCGGGCAGATGCTTGTGCGCCTGCGAAAGCCCGTATTGACGCGGGGCGGCAAGCAGCAGGGAACGGTCGGGAGCTTCATACTGCGCGATCATTTTCTTTCCCCCGCCCGAATAACCCGTCAGCGAAAAGCAGGAGAGAAACGCATCTTTATTTAAAAGTCCGTTTTCGACAAGGGGCGCGACAAGGGCGATAAAGCCGCTTGCGTGACAGCCGGGGTTGGCGATGCGGTGCGCACGGGCGATTTTCTCGCGGAGTCCCGAAAGCTCGGGAAAGCCGTAGGTGAAATCGGGCGACACACGGTGCGCCGTTGAGGTATCAATCACGACGGTGCGCGGATTTTCGACAAGTCCCACCGCTTCGATCGCCGCCGCGTCGGGAAGACACAGGAAAGAAACGTCCGCATCGTTCAGCGCCTCCTTGCGGGCGCACGTGTCCTTGCGCAGCTCCTCGGGGAGGGTAATGAGCGAAATGTCGGCTCTCTCCGAAAGCCGGTCGGCAATTCGAAGCCCCGTTGTCCCGGCGCTTCCGTCGATGAATACTTTTATCATGAAAATACCGCCTTTTGAATAAATATGCATAAAAATCACTTATTTTGCATTATTATACACCATGTTTTCGATTTTGTCAAGAACTTTTTCCCCCGAAAGGGGCATTTCCTCCAATCTTTGTCATGTCGGTGAAAATCGGACCTATCCCGTGCCGGGTTGATGGTTGTATTGACATAAAAATCCGATGCGCTCCGAAGTCTTCCGCACTTGATCGAAGATTACAGTGCCGTGTGGAGAAGGCTTGGTTACGCATCAAAATTCTATGTCAACATGGCGCGATAATGTAAAAAGGGATTCCGACCATCGGAATCCCTTTTTTATGGTACGTACCGCCATAACATGGATTATGTGAAGTTGAATTCCGACCATCGGAATTCAGCTTCACGGCAATACTCACCGTAGGTGTGAAAATGAATTCTGACCATCAGAATTCATTTTCACGGCAA
>URJL01000085.1 GCA_900548115.1 uncultured Eubacteriales bacterium | reverse complement strand
GGGATTCCGATGGTCGGAATCCCTTTTCACATTATCCGTGTTATGTTGAGCTAACATCGAGCACAACAGAGCCTTCCCCTCGCCGCACTTGACCTTCGGTTCAAGTTCCACTGTGATCTTCGATCAAGTGGGGAAGCCTCTGTTACGCATCAAAATCCAATGTCAACATAACATGGGTAGTGCGAAGTAGGATTCCGACCATCGGAATCCCTTTTCACGGCAACGCTCCCCGCAGGGGCTAAGCGAAGAGAATGCCGGCGTTCAGATAGATGGCGAATAATGTCCACACGGCGGTCGGAACAAGGGTGAGGGCGGCAAGGGAGGAAAGCGGATAAAACGCCGAAATGCAGACGACGAGCAATACGAACTGGGCGCATGCCAAAAGCAGGGCGGCGAGAAACGCGCCTTTTTCGAAAAATACGAGCGGCCACAGAAAATTCAAGACCATATAAACCGCAAACAGCGTCAGCGCATTTTTTTCTTTTTCCCCGCGCGGGCGTGATAACAGAAGGTAAACCCCGACGCTCATCAGAATATACAGCGCCGACCATACGACGGGAAAGACCCACGGCGGCGGCGCAAGAGGCGGAAGATCCAATTTCCCGTACTTTTCAAATCCCCCTCGTGCAAGAAACCCGCCGAGCGAACCGATCCCGAGCGTTACGAGCAGAGAAAGGATCGCCCGCGAAAGAGAAAATTTCGTTTTTTTGCGTATATCGGTATTCATAGCAAAATCACTCCGTTCAAAAAGCAGATTTATGAATAGAATATGCAAAAATCCGATATTTATGCGGGAACAACCGCTTTGCCGTGCGTCGAAGGATCTTTCCGGACACAAAAAGACGAGCCTTTTAAAGGCTCGTCTTTTTTATTACTTATTGTTCTTTTTGTTCTTCGCATCTACCAGCGCCTGAACCTTGATCGGCAGTCCGTAAAGGTTGATGAATCCCGCCGCGTCCGCCTGATTGTAATCGCTCTCGCCGAAGGTTGCGATATCTTCGGAATACAGGCTGTAATCGCTCCAAACGCCCGCCTTGATGATATTGCCCTTGTAAAGCTTCAGCTTAACTTTACCCGTTACCTTTTCCTGCGTCTTGTCGACAAAAGCGGAAAGCGCTTCGCGAAGAGGCGTGTACCACTGCGCGTTGTAAACAAGCTCGGCAAAGGTGAGCGCAAGCTCCTTTTTCTTATGATAGGTCATCTTGTCCAAACAGATCGTTTCAAGATAGTTGTGCGCGAAATAGAGGATCGCTCCGCCGGGGGTCTCATAAACGCCGCGGCACTTCATGCCGACCAGACGATTTTCTACGATATCGACAAGGCCGATGCCGTTTTTGCCGCCGATCTCGTTGAGCGCCAAAATGATCTCTTTCGGGGTCATCTTCTTGCCGTTCAGGGTCGTCGGGATACCCTTTTCGAATTCCAGCTCGACGTATTCGGGCTTATCGGGCGCCATGAGGGGTGAAACGCCCATCTCAAGGAAGCCCTCTTTTTCGTATTGCGGCTCGTTGCCCGTATCCTCAAGATCCATGCCCTCGTGCGAGAGATGCCACAGGTTTTTATCCTTGGAATAGTTGGTCTCACGGCTTATTTTCAGCGGGATATTATGCGCTTCGGCATAATCGATCTCCTCGTCACGCGACTTGATATTCCATTCGCGCCACGGCGCGATGATGGGCATACCGGGGGCGAAAGCGGAGATGGCAAGCTCGAAACGAACCTGGTCGTTTCCCTTGCCGGTGCAGCCGTGACAAATGGCGTCGGCGCCCTCGGCAAGCGCGATCTCGGCAAGCCGCTTTGCGATGATCGGGCGGGCAAGCGCGGTGCCCAAAAGGTAATCCTCGTAGACCGCGTCGGCCTTTATCGACGGGACAACGATCTCGTTGACAAAATCCTCGGTCAGGTCTTCGATGTAGATCTTGGAGGCGCCGGTCTTGAGCGCCTTTTCCTCCAGCCCCTCCAGCTCGTCCGCCTGTCCGACATTGCCGGATACGGCGATGATCTCGGGGTTGTTGTAATTTTCCTTCAGCCACGGAATAATGATGGAGGTATCGAGACCGCCCGAATAGGCGAGTACGACTTTTTTGATTTTCGATTTGTCCATTTGTATATCGCTCCTTTGAAATCAACGTTTTCCTTTGATGGTCTTATTATAACGGAGAGAATCGGTCTTGTCAAGAGGTTTTTCGAATATTTATGCAAAAATATTCGATTTTTTTGATTATATCCACTTTTGCTTGCATAAAAACGGATTATACAGGCATATTTATACAAGATTACAGTTCATCGACCGCGCGCTCGAGCGTCTCGAGAAACGCCTCCTCGCCGACCGTGTTGATTTTGAAGAACATCGCCTGACTGCCGCCCGACGTGATGCCCGACAGATGGATCTCGTTGCCGTCGGACAAAAGCGTGAGCGTGAGGCTCACCCGATTGCCGCCGAAGGCGCTGTAGCGTTCGTATACCCGCACGAGCAGATGGGTTTTGCCGATCGAAAAAGAGCTTTCGTCCTCAAAAGACGCCGAAAAGCTTGCGGATAAGATCGCGCTGTGCAAACGCGCTGCGACCGAGAAAAAGTCGCCGTCTAAGGTTCGTTCGATTTTTGCCATGCTTGTTCCTCCCGAAAAAAATAACATTTTTTCGCCTTGCGGCGCGCCTGCGGCGAGTATTGCCGCGCCTACGGCGAGTATTGCCGCGAAATACGAATTCTGATGGTCAGAATTCGATTTCGCCCTACTTCTGT
>URJL01000084.1 GCA_900548115.1 uncultured Eubacteriales bacterium | reverse complement strand
ATTCCGACCATCGGAATGCAATCTTCGCGGCAATGCTCGCCGCAGGCGCGGCAACTGCGGCGCCGCTAGGCGCGTTAGGAGAGTAAAGTTTTTACTTTTGCAAGCGCTTCGCCGAGGGCTTCGGGCTTTTTACCGCCCGCCTGAGCGGAATCGGGTCTGCCGCCGCCTCCGCCGCCGACGATCGCGGCGATTTCTTTGATGATCTTTCCGGCGTGCGCGCCGTTTTTGACGGCGGCTTTTCCGCAGACGCAGAGCAGCGAGACCTTTTCGCCGTCGGTACTTCCCAAAACGGCGACCGTGTTTTCGTCGCTGTCACGGAGAATATCGCCCGCCGTGCGCAGCTCCTCCGCCGTCATGCCGGCAAGCTCGGCGGTGATCAGCGAGAACGCGCCGACCTTTTCGGCGTTCTTGACAAGATCGCCGACCTTGCTCTTTGCGATCTGAGCCGAAAGCTCTTCGTTCTTTGCGCGCTCGTCCTTCAGTTCGGAAAGCACCGCTTCGGCGCGGAGCGTGATATCCGCCGGATTCTGCGCTTTCAAAACCGCCGCGGTATTGTGAATCAGCGCAAGATTTTCTTCAAGATAACGGAGCAGTCCTTCGCCCGTTACGCCTTCGATACGGCGAACGCCCGCCGCAACCGAGCTTTCGTAAAGGATCTTGGCAAGTCCGCATTCCGACGTGTTTTTCACGTGCGTTCCGCCGCAAAGTTCGGTCGAAATATCGCCCATCTTCACAACGCGCACGACCTTGCCGTATTTTTCTCCGAAGAGCGCCATCGCGCCCATTTTCTTGGCGCTGTCGACGTCGGTCTCGACCGTCTCGACGGGGGACGCCGAAAGAATGCTTCGGTTGAGAAGCTCTTCGACCTGTGCGACCTGTTCTTTCGTCATCGGCTCGAAATGCGAGAAGTCAAAGCGGAAACGCTCGGCATCGACATAAGAGCCCGCCTGTTCGACATGATCGCCGAGCACTTTGCGCAGTGCCGCCTGCAAGAGGTGTACCGCCGAATGGTTGCGGCGGATCGCGGCGCGCTTTTCGGCGTCGATCTCGACATGAAGGGTATCGCCGACTCCCGCTTTGCCCGAGAGGACTTTGCAGATGTGCAGATACTTTCCGCCCGTTTTTTTGGTATCGACCACTTCGGCGCGGAAAGAATCGTTCGACAGAATACCGGTGTCGCCCACCTGACCGCCGCCCTCGCCGTAAAATACGGTTTTATCGAGCGCGATCATGCATTCGCCGTCGGCGATCTCTTCGACCTGCATTCCGTCGGCTGCGATTGACAGGATCTTGCCGTCGCATGCGGTCTTTTCATATCCCAAAAATTCGGTGGGCGCGACTTTGTCGAACAAATCGGCGTCGTCCTTACTCCATCCGCCGCCCGCCTTGCGGTTTTCGCGCGCGCGGACTTTTTGCTCGTTCATGAGCTTTTTGAATTCTTCCTCATCGACCGTAAAGCCTTTTTCCTCCACGATTTCTTTGGTAAGATCGATCGGGAAGCCGTAGGTGTCGTAAAGTCTGAATGCGTCCTCGCCCGAAATGACGGTCTTGTTCTTTGCGGACGCGTCGGCAAGCACGCCTTCCAGCAGCGAAAGACCCGTGTCGATGGTCGCGTCGAAGCGTTCTTCCTCGATGGCGATGACTTTTTTGATATACTCTTTTTTCTCGACCAATGCGGGATAAGCGTTTTCGTTCTGAGAGATCACGACCTCGCAAAGGCGGTCAAGGAACGAGCCTTTGATGCCCAAAAGACGGCCGTGACGGGCGGCGCGGCGCAGAATGCGGCGCAGAACATAGCCGCGTCCCTCGTTGGAGGGCATAACGCCGTCGCAGATCATAAAGGTCGTGCTGCGGATATGGTCGGTGATGATGCGGATGGAAACGTCGTCCTTGTATTCTTTTCCGTAGGTCTTGCCCGCATATTCGCAAACGGTGTCGAGAATCTTGCGAACCGTATCGACCTCGAACAGATTGTCCACGTCCTGCATAACACAGGCGAGACGCTCAAGACCCATACCGGTATCGATGTTTTTCTGCTTCAGCTCGGAATAATTGCCCTTGCCGTCGTTGTCAAACTGGGAGAATACGTTGTTCCAGATCTCCATATAACGGTCACAGTCGCAGCCGGGACGGCAATCGGGCTTGCCGCAGCCGTACTTTTCGCCGCGGTCGAAATAAATTTCGGAGCAGGGACCGCAGGGACCGCTGCCGTGTTCCCAGAAATTGTCCTCCTTGCCGAGCTTTACGATGCGTTCCTTCGGAACATATTTCTGCCAAAGCGCATACGCTTCGTCGTCCCGTTCGTAAACCGACGGCCACAAAAGGTCTTCAGGAATGGCAAGAATCTTTGTCAAAAACTCCCACGACCAGTCGATCGCCTCGGTTTTGAAATAATCTCCGAAAGAAAAGTTTCCGAGCATTTCAAAATACGTTCCGTGACGCGCGGTCTTGCCGACGTTTTCAAGGTCGGGGGTGCGGATACATTTCTGACACGTCGTAACGCGGCGGCGCGGCGGCTCCTTTGTGCCCTGGAAATAAGGCTTCATCGGCGCCATGCCCGAGTTGATAAGCAAAAGAGAATTGTCATTCTGCGGAATCAGCGGAAAGCTCGGAAGACGAAGATGTCCCTTGCTTTCGAAGAAGGAAAGATAACTTTCCCGCAATTCATTCAGTCCTGTCCATTTCATGGTGTTGTTTTTTGTCTCCTTTTGTTTTTTTCGGTTGTATTTTGTGCATATTTGTTTGCCTTTTGGGGCGGAAGTTGTCGGGTTTGGCGTCGGCAGGAATTTGACTTGCCCACGTTAATTTCGATGCGCATCAAAGCCTGCCGCACTTGATCGAAGATCACAGTGCAACTTGAACCGAAGGTCACAGTGAATCGAGGGAAAGGTGTCGCCGACAGGCGACGGATGAGGTGCCGCCTACGCAGTAGGCGGAGCCGTAATGACAACTTTCGATGAGGTGAAATTTCTGTATCACGGTGAAAGGTGCGCTCGGG
>URJL01000083.1 GCA_900548115.1 uncultured Eubacteriales bacterium | reverse complement strand
GAGGACTTTTTGTCGCACTTGTGCGACATGACCGCGAAGCGGGCATCCGCACCGCGCCTGCGGCGGGCGTTCCCGCGAAATGCGGATTCCGATGGTCGCGCCTGCGGCGGGCGTTCCCGTGAAATCGAATTTCGATGGTCGGAATTCGATTTCACCTTATCCATGTGATGTCGGCAGGAATTTGACCTATCTTTGTTATGTTAACGTAAAATTTAGATGTGCCTCAAGCCGTCCCCTCGAGGGGACGGCGGCACTGAGTTTTGCTGACACAACCTTGAACATGCCCTTCGATGCGCGCTTTCCGATTTCTATCTTACGGAGGTGTTCTTTCATGAAAACCATTACCGAACTGGACAGCAATTTTATTCCCGCGCCGCCCGATTATCCCGACGCGGTCTTTTTGGACGCCCTTTCCGAGCCCTTTCGCCTTTACGGACTGATTCCGTCGAAGGACGGAGAGGGCTTTTTTCGCATGTCGCCCGATGTCGCCGAAAAGGTGAGCGAGGGAGTTTGCGAACTGAATTGCCAAACAAGCGGCGGGCGGCTTCGCTTTATGACCGATTCGCCGTATATCTGCCTTTCGGTCAAGGTAAAATACCCGGGAATCATGGCGCATTTCGCTCCCTGCGGAAGCTACGGTTTCGATATGTACGAAAAAGAAAACGGAACGTATTTTTTCCGCGGCGCTTTTCTTCCCCCGATCGTACCCGCCGAAAACTACAGCGCGAGCCGCACTCTTCCGAGCGGACAAAAAATGCGCGATATCACCCTCGATTTTCCGCTTTACAGCGCGCTGTATTCGGTATCGATCGGTCTGAAAAAAGGGAGCTGTCTCGAAAAAGCGCCCGAATATACCGTGAAAAAGCCGATCGTATATTACGGCTCGTCGATCACCCAAGGCGCGTGCGCAACGCGCCCCGGTTCGATGTATCCCGCCATCCTCTCGCGAAAGCTGGACTGCGATTACATAGATCTCGGCTTTTCCGGCAATGCGCGCGCAGAACAGGCTATGGCGGATTATATTGCCGACCTGCCCATGAGCGCGTTCGTATACGATTACGACCACAACGCTCCGTCGCCCGAATTTCTTGAGAAGACTCACATGCGACTTTTCGAGACATTCCGCAAAAAACAGCCCGATACACCGGTTGTTATCCTGTCCCGCCCGCGCTATGTGCAGGACGAGGACACATGCGCACGCCTTGCCGTCATACGCAAGACCTATGAAAAGGCACTTGCCGACGGCGATCAAAATGTATATTTGCTGAACGGCAAAGAGCTTATGGCGCTTGCCGACGACGACGGAACGGTGGACGACTGCCACCCCACCGACCTCGGATTCCGTTCCATGGCCAATGCGATCGAACCGATTCTTCGGGCGATCCTGTACAAAAAATGAGTCGGTATCTTTCTTCGGTCGAACTGAACGGCGCTTTGCCGAGCGGTGCATATTACGCGACGATTCCCGCCGTAAAACATCTTGAAAAACGCGGAATTCTTCCTTTTTCCGCGCCGATTACGATCTTTGTCGGAGAGAACGGGACGGGAAAATCGACGCTTTTGGAGGCGATCGCCGTCGCTTACGGCTTTTGTCCCGAGGGCGGCTCGAAAAATTTCAACTTTTCGACAAACGATACGCATTCCGAATTGTGGAAATATTTGACGCTATCCCGTTCGGATTATCCGAAGGACGGCTATTTTCTTCGTGCCGAATCGCTTTACACCGCCGCAAGCTATATGGACAAAATCGACTCCGAACCGTCGTTTGACGCGCCTGTGAACGGTGCCTACGGCGGGCGGTCGCTGCACACCCGTTCGCACGGCGAAAGCATTCTTTCGATCGTGCAAAACCGTTTTTTCGGAAACGGACTTTACATTTTGGACGAGCCGGAAACGGGGCTTTCGCCCATGCGGCTTTTGACGCTTCTTTATGAGATCGAGAGACTTTGCAGGGACGGCTCGCAATTCTTGATTGCGACCCATTCGCCCATGCTGACTGCCCTGCCCGACGCCGAAGTTTTTGCCTTTTCCGAGGAAGGCATAGCCGCGGTCGATTACCGCGACACCGAGCATTTTCGCGTGTGCCGCGAATTCTTCGCCGATCCCGAACGGATGCTGTATTATCTTTTGCGGTAAGTATCTTTGTGAAGGAGCTTCGGAAAAAATTCACAGAACCGTATTCCGTTCGAAAGAAGAAAAGAGTATAATGATTTTAAACGGAATCTACTCTTTGGAATCCACTCTTTATGGAGGTAGTTTTTTCATGTTGAAAATTCGTTTTGCCACTGATCTCGATGCGATCGGCGTTCATGATATTTACGCACCGTATGTTGCGTTCACCTCGGTCACCTTCGAATACGATACGCCCCGCCCGTTTGAAATGAAGCGGCGCATCAATTCGATCCGCAATAAATATCCTTACCTCGTCTGCGAAGCCGACGACGGACGGATCGCGGGTTACGCTTACGCGCACAATTTCTTCACCCGCGCGGCGTATGCGTGGGATGCCGAGCTTTCGGTCTACATACACGACGATTTCCAGCGCTGCAACATCGCGTCGGCACTGTATTACGCCGTCATCGAGCTTTTAAAAATGCAGGGCTTCTGCAACGTTTTTGCCCGCGTCACCGTCCCCAATGAAAAATCTCTCGCCTTTCACACCGCCTTCGGCTTCTCCACGGTCGGCGTTCTGCACAACGCGGGCTATAAGCTGAACGAATGGCATGACGTGACCATTCTCGAAAAGGCGCTTCGCGACGATTGGAACCATGCCCCGCACGAGATCGTGCCGATCACGTCGATCCCGCAGGCAGACGCGGAAAAGATCTTTTCGAATGCCGACAAGATCATTCGGCAAAAATAAACGCCTACGGCGCACCTACGGTGAGTGTTGCTGCGAAGTTGAATTCCGATGGTCGGAATTCAACTTCGCCTTACTCATGTTATGTCGGCGGAAATTTGACCTATCTTTGTTATGTCAACATAAAATTTTGATGCGCGCTCAAGAATAAAGTTTAGGCTCAAGCCCTTTTCAAAGG
>URJL01000082.1 GCA_900548115.1 uncultured Eubacteriales bacterium | reverse complement strand
GCGGGCGCACCTCATCCGACGCGCTCCGCGCGCCACCTTCCCCACTTGATCGAAGGTCACAGTGAATCAAGGGGAAGGCTTCATTGAGGTTACAGACACCTATTTTGAATATCTCTCCTACCTCTTGTTCTTCTCGCCTCGTACAATTTCTTACCCAAAGGGTGACGAAGCGCGACCCGTAACAGCGGCAACGGCAAACACACCGTTTTTGATTGAGCGCAACGACTCTGTACAATCAGGGGGCGCAGCCCTTAAATTCTCTTTCTTTTTGGTTTCTTTTTCTTTCGGAAACGAAAGAAAAAGAAACTCCGCCCGAAGGGCAAACGCAAACACCGCCCGCTTTCGGGCGATAGAAAAAAGAAATACGGCAAAAGCAAAGTATACGCTAACAATCAACATAAAGGCGAAGTTGCATTCCGACCATCGGAATGCAAGCTTCGCGGCAATACTCGCCGTAGGTGCGCCGCAGGCGCGACCAAAGGCTCTGCCTTTGGAATCCGCAAGCCTTCGAGAAGGCTTGACCCAAGCTTTGTTCCTCGGTGCGCATCGAAATCTTATGCCAACATAACGAGGGTGGGTCAAATTATCACCGACATAACAAAGGTAGTGTGAAATCGAATTCCGACCATCGGAATTCGTATTTCGCGGCAATGCTCGCCGCAGGCGTGAAAATGTTCCCTTTATCGGGATGCAGAAAGGATAAATACAAATGCTTGAAAACGAAAACCAAAACGTTTTGCCGGAGGACGGCGAAGTAAAGCTTTCGGACACGAATGTGGACGAGTCGATGCACAAATACGACGACAGCCAGATTCAGGTTCTCGAGGGCTTGGAGGCGGTGCGAAAGAGACCGGGTATGTACATCGGTTCGACCTCGGCGCGCGGACTGCATCATCTGATCTATGAGATCGTGGACAACTCGATCGACGAAGCGCTGGCGGGAATCTGCAACAAGATCATCGTCACGATCCACGAGGACAATTCGGTCTCGGTAAAGGACAACGGGCGCGGCGTTCCGTCGGGCATTCACCCGAAAATGGGCATTCCGACGCTGGAGGTTGTCTTTACGGTCCTTCATGCCGGCGGTAAATTCGGCGGCGACGGCTACAAAATTTCCGGCGGTCTGCACGGCGTCGGTGCGTCGGTCGTAAATGCTCTTTCCGAATGGACCGAGGTCGTAAACTGTCATGACGGACGAAAATATTCCGAGCGCTTCGAGCGCGGTCATGTCGCACGTCCCTTAAAGGACGAGGGCGAGACCGAGGATCACGGACTTTATGTTCGTTTTAAGCCCGACGCCGAAATTTTCGACGAGACGATATTCGATTACGGAACGGTGCTCAACCGTCTTCGCGAACAGGCATTCTTGAATGCGGGTCTTATGATCGAGCTTTTCGATCTCCGCACCGATGCCGAAGAGGTTTCGGCGGAGGATATCGCCGAGGATATGACGGCGGCGTCCGACGACGCGGCAGAAACCGAGGAAAACAAGACCGAAAACGTTCTCGAATCGGAAGCCTCCGAATCCGCGGGCGCCTCCGACGAAGACGAAGAAGAATCCGAGGGCATTCAGCGCGTCGTTATGGAAGCGGCAAAGCCGGTGCGCCACAAGGTTCTGCATTTCGAGGGCGGTATCCGCAGTTTTGTCGAGCATCTCAACCAAAAAAAGCGCTGTGAGGTATTGCACCCCGAGGTCATATACGTATCGGGCAAAAAAGGTGATGTTTCGTGTGAAATCGCACTGCAATACAACAACACCTACAACGAAACGCTGATTACTTTTGCCAACAACATTCATACCATCGAGGGCGGTACGCACGAAACGGGCTTTAAAAACGCGCTCACCAAGATTTTAAACGATTATGCCCGCAAATACGGTTATTTAAAGGACACCGACAAGAATCTTTCGGGCGAGGATTTCCGCGAGGGAATCTGCGCCATCGTCAGCGTAAAGCTGCCCGAGGCACAGTTCGAAGGACAGACCAAATCCAAGCTCGGCAACGCCGACATCAAGCCCTTTGTCGAAGGGGTCATGTATGAAAAATTCGCGGCTTATCTCGAAGAAAATCCCGCCGTCGGAAAGATCATTCTCGACAAAGCGCTGACCGCCTCCCGTGCGAGAGAAGCGGCGCGCAAGGCGCGTGAGCTTACCCGCCGCAAAACGGCGCTTGAAGGAATGGTTCTGCCCGATAAATTGGCGGACTGCCAGTCGCGCTCGGTCGACGAATCCGAATTGTTCCTCGTCGAGGGAGATTCCGCAGGCGGTACGGCAAAGGACGGACGCGACAGCAAATTCCAAGCCATACTTCCGATGCGCGGCAAGATCTTAAACGTCGAAAAAGCGCGTCTCGACCGCATTCTTTCCAGTATCCAGATCACACCCATCATCGTCGCGCTCGGATGCGGCGTGGGGGATGAATTCGATATAACAAAACTCCGTTACGGCAAAGTCATTATTATGGCGGATGCCGATGTCGACGGCGCTCATATCAAAACGCTTCTTTTGACTTTCTTTTTCCGTCACATGCGTCCGATCATCGAACAGGGTCATGTTTATTGTGCAATGCCGCCTCTTTATAAAGTGTTTAAGGGCAAACAGCAGCGCTATGCTTTCTCGGATGAGGAACGCGACCGCTATATCGCCGAATTGGGCGGAAACGCCGATGCCGAACGCTATAAAGGTCTCGGTGAAATGGACGCCGACCAGCTTTGGGAAACGACCATGGACCCCGAAACCCGCACGTTGATCCGCGTCAATATCGAAGACGCCTACGCCGCCGACGAGACTTTCTCGCTCCTCATGGGCGAAAAAGTAGAACCCCGCCGCGCCTTTATCCAGGAAAACGCAAAATACGCCAAAAATATAGATGTATAACCCCTGCGGCGCGCCTACGGTGAGTATTGCCGTGAAATCGAATTCCGATGGTCGGAATTCGATTTCACACCTACGGTGAGTGTTCCCGCGAAGATTGCATTCCGATGGTCGCGCCTACGGCGAGTATTGCCGTGAAATCAAATTCCGGTGGTCGCACCTACGGTGAGTATTGCCGTGAAATCAAATTCCGGTGGTCGCACCTACGGTGAGTATTGCCGTGAAATCAAATTCCGGTGGTCG
>URJL01000081.1 GCA_900548115.1 uncultured Eubacteriales bacterium | reverse complement strand
TTTTGATGCGCAACAGAGCCTTCCCCTCGAGGGGAAGGTGTCACGAAGTGACGAATGTGTCACATCACAAGTGATGTGAGCGAAATTTTGCCTACGGCAAAATGTTCCCGTGCCGCCTACGCAGTAGGCGGAGCCGTAATAACTTTTGGAGGTAAGGTGAAAACCTGCGCAGCACGGTAAAAGGTACACCTACTGTTATGTCAGAAAAACTTGCCTTTGCGCATTCGCCCATGCCTTCGGCACGGGCGCACCTCATCCACCGCTGACGCGGTCCCCCTTCCCCTCAAGGGGAAGGCTCTTGTGTGCTCGCCGTAATGTCGGCGAAAATTCGATGCGCCCTGAGGAATAAAGCTTGGGTCAAGCCCTCCCCGAAGGCTTGCGGGGTGTCGGGGCTTTGCCCCGAGCAGTGCCCCGAGCAGCGCCCCGACGCGCGCTCCGAAGAGCGCGAAATCACTTGAGAGGAGAGAGAAAAAATGACACACTACAAGGTCACCGGAATGAGCTGTGCCGCCTGCAGCGCACGGGTCGAAAAGGCGGTATCGCACCTTTCGGGGACGGAGGCTTGCTCGGTCAATCTTTTAACGGGCGACATGACCGTCGAGGGCGCCGTAAAGCCCGAAAAGGTCATTTCCGCCGTCAAAAAGGCGGGCTACGGCGCGGCGCTTGCCGAGTCGGCGGGCGGCGATACGGACGTTTCCTCCGAAAAAGCGCAAAGCGCCGACGATCCCGACCGCGAAACGCAAGCCGTGACGCGCCGTCTTATCGCTTCACTCATATTACTTGTCCCGCTTATGTATATCTCGATGGGACACATGATGTGGAATTTCCCGCTTCCCGCTTTTTTGGAGGGCAATCCTGTCGCGATGGGGCTGATCGAGCTTTTGCTTGCGGGCGCGATCATGGTCGTGAACCAAAAATTCTTCATCGGTGGCACAAAGGGACTGCTCGCGGGCGCGCCGAATATGGATACGCTGGTTTCGCTCGGCTCGGCGGCGTCCTTTCTTTTCAGCACGGCGGTGCTGTTTTTGATGACCGACGCTCTCATGCGCGGCGACCGCGAGCGTGCCGCCTCTTTGATGCATGAATTTTACTTTGAATCCGCCAGCATGATCCTTGCGCTCATCACCGTCGGAAAAATGCTCGAAGCGCGCTCCAAAGGCAAAACGACCGACGCGCTCAAAGGGCTGATGCGCCTTGCGCCGAAAACGGCGGTGATCTTGAAAAACGGTGAGGAAACGACCGTTCCGATCGAAAAAGTGCGCGTGGGCGACCGCTTTGTCGTTCGTCCCGGCGGAAGCATTCCGACCGACGGCCGCGTCGTCGAGGGTGAGGGCGCGGTGGACGAATCGGCGCTGACGGGCGAGAGCATTCCCATCGATAAAGCCGTCGGCGATACCGTTTCGGCGGCGACCGTCAACAAATCGGGCTATCTTGTCTGCGAGGCGACCCGCGTCGGAAAAGACACGACCCTTTCGCAGATCATCCGCATGGTCAGCGACGCTTCGGCGACCAAAGCGCCGATCGCCAAAGTTGCCGACCGTGTTTCGGGCGTTTTTGTTCCGATCGTCATCGGCATTTCACTCGTCACCCTTGCTGTGTGGTTGATTTTGGGCGAAAGCTTTGCTTTTTCGCTTGCCCGCGCCGTGTCGGTGCTGGTCATCAGCTGTCCGTGCGCGTTGGGACTTGCAACCCCCGTCGCCATTATGGTCGGAAGCGGCGTCGGCGCGAAAAACGGCATTTTGTTTAAGACCGCAAGCGCCCTTGAAGAAACGGGCAAGGTAAAGACCGTCGTTTTGGACAAAACGGGCACGATCACCGAGGGAAAACCGCGCGTGACCGACATATTCCCCGCCGAGGGCTTTTCCGAAGAAGAGCTTCTTTATACGGCGCTGTCGCTTGAGAAAAAAAGCGAACATCCGCTTGCGGGCGCGATTTTGCAATACGGCGAAGAAAAAGGATATGCGGGCGGAGAGGTCGAAGCCTTCCGTGCGCTTCCCGGAAACGGACTTTGCGCAAAACAAAACGGAGCGGAGCTTTTCGGCGGAAAGCTTGCCTTTATCGAAGAAAAAGCGCCCCTTTCGGAGGCGCTTCGGGAAAAGGCAAAAACACTTTCCGAGGAGGGCAAGACCCCGCTGCTTTTCGCGCGGGACAGCGTTCCCTGCGGCATGATCGCCGTCGCTGACACCATCAAAGAGGACAGCGCCGAGGCGATTCGGAAGATGAGGGAAATGGGCTTGCGCGTCGTCATGCTGACGGGCGACAACGCCCGCACGGCAAACGCCGTCGGAAAGGCGGCGGGGGTAGATGAGGTCATCGCCGACGTTCTGCCCGACGGAAAAGAAAAAACGATTCGGTCGCTTTTGCAAAAAGGCGCGGTCGCCATGGTCGGCGACGGAATCAACGACGCGCCTGCTCTTACCGCCGCGTCGGTGGGGATCGCCATCGGAGCGGGCGCGGATATTGCGCTCGACGCCGCCGATGTGGTGCTGATGAAGAGCCGCCTTTCGGATGTGCCGAAAGCCCTTCTTATCAGCCGCAAAACCCTTCGCAACATTCACGAGAATCTCTTTTGGGCGTTTTTGTACAACACGATCGGCATCCCGATCGCTGCGGGCTGTTTTGTCGCCTTCGGGCTTACATTGAATCCCATGCTCGGCGCTTTGGCAATGAGCCTTTCGAGCTTTTGCGTCGTCACCAATGCACTGCGGCTCAACCGCGTTCGTTTGGATAAATAATTACTTTATAAAGGAGTGTTTGTCATGATCAAAACCACATTGAAAATCAAAGGAATGGCGTGCAATATGTGCGAGGCGCACATGAACGAAGCGATCCGCAATCATTTTGCGGTCGACAAAGTCACCTCTTCGCACGCAAAAGGCGAGACGGTCGTCATCAGCAAAGAAGAACTCGACCGCGCCGCCCTTGAAAAAGTCGTTGCCGAAACGGGTTACACGCTCGAGGGCGCGGAATCCGAGCCGTATGTCAAAAAAGGTCTCTTCGGCTTCGGCAAATAACCCGCTGCGTGGGAGCGGTTACCGCACCTACGGTGAGTATTGCCGTGAAGCTGCATTCCGATGGTCGGAATGCAACTTCACCCTACCTTTGTTTTGTCGGCGATAATTTGACCTACCCACGTTATGTTGACATAACAGAAGTAGGGCGAAATCGAATTCTGACCATCAGAATTCGTATTTCGCG
>URJL01000080.1 GCA_900548115.1 uncultured Eubacteriales bacterium | reverse complement strand
TTCACGGCAATACTCACCGTAGGTGCGACCGATGGTCGCCCCTACAGGGTTCGTTCAAATTTGTGATGAATAAGCGGTATCTGCAAGTCGGGGCTCTGCCCCGACACCCTGCAAGCCTTCGAGAAGGCTTGACCCAAGCTTTGTTCCTTGGTGCGGATCGGAATATTATGTCAACATTCCGTGGGTAGGTCAAATTTTCGCCGACATAGCAAGGGTAGGGTGAACATGAATTCTGACCATCAGAATTCATGTTCACGGCAATACTCACCGTAGGTGCGACCGATGGTCGCCCCTACAGGGTTCGTTCAAATTTGTGATGAATAAGCGGTGTCTGCAAGTCGGGGCTCTGCCCCGACACCCTGCAAGCCTTCGAGAAGGCTTAACCCAAGCTTTGCTCCTTGGTGCGGATCGGAATATTATGTCAACATACCGTGGGTAGGTCAAATTTTCGCCGACATAGCAAGGGTAGGGTGAAATTGCATTCTGACCATCAGAATGCAATTTCACGGCAAACGCCCCGCGCAGCGGCGCGGAAGAGGAGGTCGGTTAATAGGATGCCTTTATCGCAGGGGGAGCTTTTGAGCTTTTTGTCGTATTCCGCACAAAGAGACGCCAATTCGGTAAGGCGTGCGGGATTTTGTGCCGCGCCGATTGCGGAAAGCGACGCAACGAGCGTGCGGACGCGGCTTTCCCAAATTCCGAGCTTCGCCGCGATATCGGCGTTCGACAACCCGAGCGCGCGATAGGTATAAACGCCGTAAAGCTGTGCCACCCGTCCCGCGATCGCGCCGAGAATATAGGTCTCGGAGGTCTTTTCCCGCAAAAGAAGCGAAAGCGCCGTTTGTGCCTTGCCGAAATCGCCGTGCAGGGCGGCGTCGGTCAATTCCTCCAGTTTTGCTTCTTCGGTTCGGATGCAAACGGCGGAAATATCGTCAAAATCGACGGTCTTATTCTCGCGAAGCGCTTTATAAGCGCAAAGCTTTTGAAGCTCATGATCCAGCGTCGACATATCGTTCCCGACCGACGAAAGAAAATAATCGGCGGTGCGGTCGTCCATATAACAGCCCGCGGCGGAAACATGCTTTTGCGCCCATTTGCGCAATTTTACACTGCCGGGCGGCTCATGCAAAAAGGCAATGTCCAACGCCGCGTCGCGAAGCTTTTTCGCGAAGCCCTTTTCGAATTTTTTTTCGCCGTCGGGGGACGAATAAGAAAACCAAAAAACCGCCGCGACTCCCTTCGGAGGAGCTTTGCAAAGCGACAAAAGCTTTTCCTCCTCTTTGGCGGAAAGTCCCGTAAGCTTCGGATCGAAAGCGCGCACAATGCGCACGGTTTTTTCGTTTTGCGGTTCGTCATCAAAAAAACTGCCCGCATAATCCAATCCCGGTGCGGTCATGACCGCGTCGTAAAAATCGGGAAAAGAAAATTCGTCGCCGTAAAATTCGGTGATATTGCCCGAGGAGGAAGCCCCTTTTCCGGCGGCTTTTTTCATCTCGCCGAAATAATAACGCTTGGTGTATTCCTCTTCGCCGCGAAAAACATAAACGCCCGAAAGCTCGCCGCTTTTCAGCCGTTCACGCAAGGTCGAAAGCGCCCGCGCGGCATTTTCGGTTTCAAGCTTTTTTTTCGAGGGAACATAGGCCATGGCGCTTTTCTCCTTTCGAGTTGATGTGCCGCGGAACGCAAGTCGGGGCGCCGCCCCGACACCCCGCAAGCCTTCGAGAAGGCTTGACCCAAGCTTTGTTTCTTGGTGCGCATCGAAATTCTATGTCAACATAACGTGGGTAGGTCAAATTATCACCGACATAACAAAGGTAGGGCGAAGATTGCATTCCGACCATCGGAATGCAATCTTCGCGGCAACACTCGCCGTAGGCGCGGAAACACTCACCGTAGGTGCGAAATCGAATTCTGACCATCAGAATTCGTATTTCGCGGCAACTGCTCCCCGCAGGGGCGGCAATACTCACCGTGGGTGTGAAGTTGAATTCCGACCATCGGAATTCAACTTCACGGCAACACCCGCTGTTAAGCGTGGGGGAAAAGGGGTAATTCTTCGAGATATACGATATCTTTTCTCTTTGCCGCGTCGCCCTCAGCCAAAATGCAGGCACGGCCGCAAATAATGCCGCCCGCTTCGGTGACCAACGTTTCAAGAGCATGAAGCGAATCGCCGGTGCTGATAACGTCATCGACCAGAAGAATCTTTTTGCCCTTCATAAGCTGTGCGTCGTAGCCGTCGAGATACAAATGCTGTTCGGCTTTGGTGGTGATGGAATGAACATCCACCGAAACCACATCGCGCATATAGACCTTTTCGGCTTTGCGGGCGATAAAATGCTTCTTTTCGCCCATCTGACGCGCCATTTCATAAATAAGCGGAATGCCTTTTGCCTCGGCGGTGATCATATAATCGTGTTCGGGAATTTTCTTGATCAGCTCGCGCGCGCAAGCTTCGGTCAATTCCACATCGCCGAAAATGATAAATCCGGCGATATCCAAATGCTCGTTTACGGGGCAGATCGGAAGATCGCGTTCCAAACCCGCAACCTTCAGCTTGTAATACTTTTCTTCTGTCATGACAGTACCCTCTTTATGTAGATTCTTTGTGTTTTTCCCACAAAAAGCGGATTTTTGTGGGAAACTTTATTTTACGCCATTTTTTCGGGCAATTCTTTGCCGCCCAGAATATGAAAATGCAAATGCTTGACCGATTGTTTTGCGTCCGCGCCGCAATTGGAAATGACGCGGTAGCCGTTTGTAAGTCCCAACGATTTTGCGATCTCGGGGATTTTCACGAAGATATGACGAACATAATCGGCGTTTTCTTCACAAACCTCGTCACACGAGCCGATATGTTTTTTCGGCACGACCAGCACATGTACCGGCGCCATGGGATTGATGTCGCGGAAAGCAAGGATCATTTCGTCCTCATAAACCTTGGTCGACGGGATATCTCCCGCGACGATCGAACAGAATAAACAGTCCATTTTCTTTTTCCTCCGTTTGGGTTTGGATCGGGTTTGGATCGGCAATCTGCCGCGGACGGCAATTTAATTGAAGGTGTGGGGTGGGACGGGCGACCGACGGTCGCCCCTACGGAATTAAAACCATGTGTCCGTAACTTCAAATCAAGTTGACATGAAGTCTTCCCCTCGATTCACTGTGACCTTCGGTTCAAGTTCCACTGTGACCTTCGGTTCAAGTTCCACTGTGATCTTCGATTCAAGTTCCACTGTGATCTTCGATCAAGTG
>URJL01000079.1 GCA_900548115.1 uncultured Eubacteriales bacterium | reverse complement strand
GCTCCCCGCAGGGGCGGGTACGCTCGACGTTAGGTCAACATAACAAAGGTAGTGTGAAAATGAATTCTGACCATCAGAATTCATTTTCACGGCAACCGCCCCGCGCAGCGGCGGCAGGGGGAATTTTGGGGGTTGCAAAAACGGAAAGAAAATGTTATGATAATAGAATAAGGAAAAATATATTAAAAAACGGTTTTCCGATGTGTTTCGGAAAGCTTTGAAAGGATTCTCCCCATGATACAGAAACCGAAAGGAACTTTGGACATTTTGCCGTCCGAGACCCCGCTTTGGCACAAGATCGAAGACACGGTACGGCGTGTCACCGAAAGCTACGGCTTTTCGGAAATCAAATTTCCGACCTTTGAACAGTCGGGCTTGTTCAAGCGCGGCGTCGGCGGCACAACCGACATTGTGCAAAAGGAAATGTTTACCCTCGACGACCGCGACGGAAACGAGCTTTGTCTGCGCCCCGAGGGAACGGCTTGCGTCGTTCGCAGCGTGGTGGAAAACGGGCTGTTTAACGAGCCGATGCCGCTCCGCCTTTATTATCTTACGAATTTCTTCCGCTATGAAAAGCCGCAGGCGGGCCGCTCACGCGAATTTTATCAATTCTGCGTCGAGATGTTCGGAACGGAAAAGGCCTCCGCCGACGCGACGGTCATTTCGATCGCCGACACGGTGCTCAAGCGCCTCGGCGTAAACGCGCGGCTGAATCTGAATTCGATCGGCTGCAAAAACTGCCGTCCGAATTATCACGCAGCGTTGGTCGAATATTTTTCGGCGCACCGCGACGAATTGTGCGACACCTGCAAGGAGCGCTTAAAGACCAACCCGCTGCGCATTCTCGACTGCAAAAGTCCGATCTGCGGCGCTTTGTGCGAAAACGCGCCCAAAACGATCGATCATCTTTGCGGCGATTGCCGCGCACATTTCGATTCGCTCGGCGAAAATCTTTCCGCGATGGGCATCGATTATTCGATCAATCCCCGTATCGTGCGCGGTCTCGATTATTACACCCGCACGGTGTTCGAATTCATTTCCGAGGATATCGGCGCGCAAAGCACGGTTTGCGGCGGCGGGCGCTATGACGGATTGGTAAAAGAGCTGGACGGTCCCGACCTTTGCGGTATCGGCTTCGGCTTGGGCATCACCCGTTTGGTTTTGGCGCTGAAAAAGAATGCCGAAAAACGCGGCGAGGCTTTGCCCGAGGCGAAAAAACCGCTTCTTTACATCGCGCCGATGGGCGAAAAAGCGGCACTTTGCGCACAAAAGATCGTTTATGCGCTTCGCGAAAAAGGCATTTTTGCCGACTGCGACATAACGGGCAGAAGCCTGAAAGCCCAGATGAAATATGCCGACAAGCTCGGCGCGCTTTACTGTGCCGTTTTGGGCGACAACGAACTGGACGCGGGAGAATGCGAGCTGAAGAATCTGCGCAGCGGCGAGAAAAAGACCGTGCGCATCGAAGAACTCGGAGCAATCGAGGAATAACGCGGCTTTGCCGCAAAAAAGCCGCCTTCGGCGGCAGCTTAGAGAAAAGAGGACAGGAAAAATGGCAGAATTTTTGGGAAACATGAAGCGAACCGATTATTGCGGAACGCTGAGTGAAAAGGACATCGGACGCACGGTCTGCGTCATGGGCTGGGTACAAAAGCAGCGCGACCTCGGCAGTCTTATCTTCATCGATCTTCGCGACCGCACGGGTATCGTGCAGCTGGCTTTCGACGACACGACCGACAAAGCCGTACATGAAAAGGCGTTTTCCGCACGAAGCGAATTTGTTCTCGGTGCGGTGGGAACGGTCCGCGAACGCTCGAGCAAGAACCCGAACATTCCGACGGGTGCGGTCGAAGTGTTCGTCACCGAGCTGAAAATCCTCGGCGAATCGCAGACGCCGCCTTTCGAGATTGTCGAAAACTCGATCTGCAACGAGGAGCTGCGCTTAAAATACCGTTATCTTGACCTGCGCCGTCCCGACCTTGCCAAGAATATTTTAATGCGTCACAAGGTCGCCAAGGTCGCGCGCGATTATTTCGACGAAAACGGCTTTATCGAGATCGAAACGCCGATGCTGATCCGTTCGACGCCCGAGGGCGCACGCGATTATCTTGTACCCAGCCGTGTACATCCCGGTTCGTTCTATGCGCTTCCCCAGTCGCCTCAGCTGTACAAACAGCTTTCCATGGTGGCGGGCTTTGACCGTTATATGCAGATCGCCCGCTGCTTCCGCGACGAGGATCTGCGCGCCGACCGTCAGCCCGAATTTACCCAGATCGACCTTGAAATGTCCTTTGTCGAGATGGAGGACGTTCTCAGCATGGGCGAAGGCTTCATGAAGCGCATTTTCAAAGAGATTTTAAATATCGATATTCCGCTGCCCCTGCCCCGCATGACCTATCGCGAGGCGATGGAGCGCTTCGGCTCGGACAAGCCCGATGTGCGCTACGGAATGGAAATTTTCGATCTTTCCGACGAAGTAAAGAATTGCGGCTTCTCGGTCTTCACGTCGGCGATCGCGGGCGGCGGTTCGGTTCGCGCCGTCAAGGCGGAAAACGCCGTTTCGGTTCTGACCCGTAAAGAAATCGATAAGCTGACCGACTTTGTTAAGGGCGTCGGTGCGAAGGGACTTGCGTGGATCCGCATGACGGCGGACGGGATCGCTTCTTCGTTTTCAAAGTTTATGACCGAAGACGAAATGGCGGCGATAATCAAGAAAGCCGACGCAAAAGAGGGCGACGTTATTCTGATCGTCGCCGACACCAATACGAACAAAATGCTTCCGCAGCTCGGCGCACTCCGCACCGAGGTATCGAACAAGCTCGGTGTCGAAAAGAAGGGCATCGGTCTTTTGTGGATCACCGAATTCCCGTTCTTCGAATACAACGAAGAGACCGGCTCGTGGGACGCGATGCATCATCCCTTCACCGCGCCGCTGGATGAATGTCTCGAATATCTTGAGTCCGACAAAGCCAAGGTGCGCGCCAAGGCATACGATTTGGTACTCGACGGAATCGAGCTTTCGAGCGGTTCGATCCGAATCACCAATCCCGAGCTTCAGAACCGCATGTTTAATCTGCTCGGCTTTACCAACGAACAGGCATATGAAAAATTCGGCTTCCTGCTTGACGCCTTCAAATACGGAGCGCCCCCGCACGGCGGCATGGGTATCGGTCTTGACCGTCTTTGCATGCAGCTCTTCAAGTGCGGCAGTCTGCGCGACGTGATCGCGTTCCCGAAGGTTCAGAACGCCTCCGAGCTGATGACCATGTGCCCCGCGCCGGTCGACGCGAAAGCGCTGGACGATCTGAGCATTGCCGTGACCCGCACCGAATAAACGCCTGCGGCGAGCATTGCCGTGAAGTTGAATTCCGATGGTCGGAATTCAACTTCACACTTACGGTGAGTATTGCCGCCCCTGCGGGGAGCAGTTGCCGCGAAATACGAATTCTGA
>URJL01000078.1 GCA_900548115.1 uncultured Eubacteriales bacterium | reverse complement strand
TTACATCGGCGGGAACGTTCGGGCTGTGGTCGCCTTCAAGAGGATCGGTATCCTCCCCATTCTGCTTGTCGTCGGTGTCGCCCTGCTCCTGCTGCTTGTCATCGCCGTTCGTCTGACGTCCCTAGGCAAAGAGAGAAACGGTCGGAACAGCGGCAACGAGAAGCGCTGCCAAAAGCACTTTTGTTTTCATTCTGTTTCCTCCTAAAAAGATAGCGCAGAAAAATTCCACGCATTTACGTACAGACTTATTATAAATAAAAATCGCGGAAAAATCAAGGTTGCGCGGCATGCCTTGTATGAATTTCTACCAACTGTCCAAAAGTATCGAGGACATTTTGGCTATTTTTCACAACAAAAAGAAGTATTCTCTCGATTATCGAATCAAGACACGGCGGCGGATAAGCAAAAAAGAAAACAAAAACGGAAGATTTTTCTCAAATGACTTGACATAATTCCCGAAATATAATAGAATAATAGTACCGACAGCGCCCGCAAGCGGCAAGCTTCGGATTTATTCGCATTGCGGCAAGGCGCTGTGCTTTTTCCGTGCGACGCACGGTTTTATCCGTCCGATTTTGTCGGACTGTAACAAGGAGAAAGACATCATGGCAGAAAACGAAAAGGATATTTTTACCCTCACCGATGAAGAGGGCAACGAGAGTCAGTTCGAGCTGATCGGAAATTTGGATATCGATGACAATACGTATGTCGCTCTGGTTCCCGTCGGCAGCGAGGATGCCGAAGAAGAGGAATATGTAATTCTCAAGGTTGAAGAGGATGAAAACGGCGAGGAATTTCTCGTCACCATCGACGACGATGACGAATTTGACAAGGTAGCCGACGCTTTCGAGGATGAATTCATGGCGGAATTCGATTACGACGCCGAAGACGGCGAAGAGAGTACGGACGAAGAATAAGCGCCGAGCGCTCTTGCTCCCGCTCTCGCTCTTGCTTTTTCTTTTACTTTTTGTATTTTCTTCCTGCCGAGTGCGTGATTGTTCGGTCATATAAACCCACATTTTTAAAACGGAGTCCGAAATAAAGAAGCTTTGCTTTCGGGAATGCAGACCTCCCGCCTCTCCCGCTCCCCGTCGTTTCGGCGGAAAAGGACCGGAGAATAAGCGGACGTTGGTAGCACAAAGGAGCAAATAGGACCCCACCTTGCGAAGGCAGGGTTTCTTCTGTCGGATAACACGGCCCGGCGGGCAAACAAAAAATCCCCTCTTTGGGGATTTTTTGTTTGTATTTGGCTTTGCCCTCGTCCCCCTTCGGGCGAGAAATTGTACAGGGCGGGAAGAGAAAGAGATGTATGGGCGGGCGTTCCCGTGTTATGTTGACTTAAGATTTTGATGCGTAACGAGAAACAAAGCTTGGGTCAAGCCTTCTCGAAGGCTTGCGGGGTGTCGGGGCGGCGCCCCGACTTGCGTCCGCAAAACGCGAAAGGAGTGAATTTGCATGCCGCAAAGCGGCATGCAAAGAGAGGGACCCTCGTGGCGATTACAATCGCTTTGGGGTCCCTCTGAAAGAAATTTTTCTTCGGAGAAATTTCTTTGAAAAGTCCGAGAGGACTTTTTGTCGCATTTATGCGACATGTCCGCGTAAGCGGACATCCGTACCGTAACTGCGGAGAACGTATGTTATGCTCTTTTATTGTTATCGTCCAAAACGGGTGGTGTTTGCCCTTCGGGCGGAGTTCCTTTTTCTTCCTTTCCCTCTTTTTGCGTCAGCGCCTTTAACTTATCGCGATAGCGCTCCAGCGTTTTGGAAAGCTCTTCGGTGCGGAAAGGAAAAACATAGTGGATCTTTTCGTGCCGTTTTTCCTGCTCCTCGCGGATATGGAGTTTCAGCTCCTCGTAACGCAGAACCAAACGGTTTTCCTTTGCAAAGCGGCGGAGCTTTACGGTAATATTCAGCGAATGGGCAAGGTCGAGCGTGAAAATTCCGAAAAAATAGCCGATGAAATACGAAAAAGCAAGGTTATTCGAAAGCCACAAAAGCGACTGCAATATATGCGGATGGACAAGATAATAATACGCCGCGCCGACCGCGCCCCAGATGACCGAGAAAAGCGGGCAGATAATGCCGTCGATGTTGCCCCATCGCTTCGAATAATCCCAAAGCTTAATGTTCATTCCTTTGATAAACAAAAGCCCCGCGATATATTCAATCGCCGTCATAACGACCGTCATGAGAAGAATGCGGGCGATATTTTGCAGGATCGGATTTTCGATCGATGTAAGCGGGATGTTCGAAAGAATATACAAAAAGCAAAGTCCCGTTCCGTAAAGCGGGAGCGCGGGTCCCGTGAGAAAACCGGGGTTGATCCATTTTCCGTGCACGATACGGCGGAACAAAAGCTCAAGGACCCAGCCGAACATACTGCCGATAAAGAATAAAAAGCTTAAAATCAGCGCGTTGCACATATGTTTTTTCTCCTTAATTTCAGTCGTTCCGTTTTTCGTTACCGCGCGGCGGTCTTTCTGCTTGTGCCGACGCGGGCAAAAAACGGAAAGGTGAGCGGATAGACCGCGACGGCAAACAAAACGACGATTGCATAACGAAGCGTATGCGCCGCGGGCGAACCGTGAAACAGCAAAAGAAGCGGGGCTTTCAGCGCCGATTTTATGCCGATGACGGCGAAAAATCCGATCGCAAGCTTTAGAACCTGTCCGTCGACGGGCGCGTCGGTTTTAAAGCGGATAAAGCGCCTTTCAACAGGGTACCCGATCGCAAGCCCGATAATACCGCCCAGCATATAACAACCGTGCGTCACGCCCGACGCGGCATTTTCCGAAAAAAGAGGATTCGGCTCGACAATTTGCGATGCGAAGATCAAAAAGCCGACCGCCGAAATCAGCATACAGCCGATCAGGATAGCAAAAAAACGGCTGTTTTCGCCGAAACGGCGGAAAAGCGCGGCAAAAACCGTCAAAAGACAAAGGGCGCAAAGCGTCGAAACGCCGACATCAAGCGGCGTGTGAACGCCGAGATACAGGCGGGAAAAGGCGACAAGGCAAAAAAGCAAGGCGCAGAGAATGCGCAGGCTCTTCTTTTTTGTCAGAAGCGCACAGCTCCCGAACAGACACGCCGCGTTTTGCGTGTGACCGCTGGGAAAAGAGTATCCGACCGCACGCCCCAGCGCCGATTCCACGGGGGAAAACGACGGGTCGAGTATCCACGGGCGGGGAATCCGAAAGAGCAGCTTTAACGTCTCGTTGAGAATGATGCCGAAAAAGCCGACGGTCAGAAGGAAATAACCGCCGCGCTTGTCGACGCACCAAAAGATAAAAAGCGCCGCCGCGATGAAAAACGTCTCGTCGCCGAGATACGTCACCGCGCCGAATACCGCGTCCCAAAAAGGGGTGCGGAGAGCCGCGAGAAGATGTAAAAAATTCATGGTTCCTCCAAATTCGGATGGGCGGATGGGCGGATGGGCGGCCGGTGTGAAATCGAATTCCGCCTGTCTTTATGTCCAACAGGCAAAGGAAGTATGCGTGTCTGTATCTTCGAAACAAACGGACACAACGCCTTATACACTGTGACCTTCGGTTCAAGTTCCGCTGTGATCTTCGATCAAACGGGGAAGGTGTCACGAAGGGACGAATGTGTCACATCACAAGTGATGTGAGAGAAATTTTGCCTGCGGCAAAATGTTCCTGTGCCGCCTACGCAGCAGGCGGAGCCGCAATGACCACTTTCGATGAGACCGAACCTGTGTATAGCCGTGAATGACGCTCTTGCCGTATCCCTCTTTTGCTATCACCCGCAAACGGGCGGTGTTTGCCCTTCGGGCGGAGTTACTTTCTTTTCTTCCGAAAAGAAAGTAACCAAAGAAAAGCGATTTAAGGGCTGTGCCCTTAAAAATCCCCTGATTGTACAGAGCTTTTGCGCTCAATCAAAAACGTCATGCTTACCTTTTTCGCAAT
>URJL01000077.1 GCA_900548115.1 uncultured Eubacteriales bacterium | reverse complement strand
GTACGAAACGGGAAGAAAAAATTAGGGGCGACCATCGGTCGCCCGCCGAGTTTGTACCGATATAACGTCGAGCGTACACGAGCCTTCCCCTCGAGGGAAAGGCTTTGGTACGCATCGAAATCTTATGTCAACATACCATGGATAAGTCAAATTTTTACCGACATAACAAGGGTAATGTGAAATTGAATTCTGACCATCAGAATTCAATTTCACGGTAATACTCGCCGTAGGCGCGGCAACACCCGCCGTTAGGCGCGAATGACGTCGGATAGGTCTTGTAACTGTTCACCGGCAGAAGCGAGAATGACCACGCGGTCATTGGGGAGAATCACATCGTCGCCGGCGGGGATAAATGCCGTTCTGCCGCGCACGATGCCCGCAAACAGGATATTCGGCTTTAAGGTCAGCTCACGCAGAGGGATGTTACAATAAGCAAAATCCTCCCGCACCGAAAATTCGAGCGCTTCGGCTTTGCCGTCCATCAATTTATACAGCGTTTCCACCGAACTGCCGATCGAATTCTGCAAGGCGCGGGCATAGCGCGTCACAACGCCGCTGACGATCCGTTTCGGCGAGATGATGATATCCAGTCCCAGCTTTTCCGCCATTTGCACAAGCTCGGGACGATTGACCTTTGTGATAACGGTCGGAACTTTTTGTGCCGCGGCAAAACAGGAGATGAGGATATTTTCTTCATCCATGCCCGTGAGCGAGACAAACGCGTCGGTGTCGGCGATCCCCTCTTCAAAGAGCAATTCCTGCGAAGCGCCGTCGCCGCAAATAATCGTCGCACCCGGCAAAAGCTCGCTTATATGCGCGCAGCGCTCTTTGTTTTGTTCGATGATCTTGACCGAATGTCCGCCCGCAAGGCAGAGCTTGGCAAGATAATAAGCGGTGCGGCTTGCGCCGAGAATAATGATCGAGCGGGCGCGTTTTTGCAGAATGCCCATCATCTTCAAAAGCTTCTGCACCTCGGCGGGCGACGCGGTGAGACCGATCTTATCCCCGCCCGCAAGGCGAAAGCTTCCGCCCGGGATCGAAGCCTCCTCGCCGCGCTGTACCGCGCAGACAAGGAATTTTGCCTGATATTTTTTGCGCATATCCGAAAGGCTCAGCCCCGCAAGCTCGGAATCGGGCTTTAGTTTCAATTCGATCATTTCGAAATTGCGTCCCGAAAAGGTCTCGATATTAACCGCGCTGGGAAATTTCAGAATATTGTACATTTCCCGCGCCGCCAAAAATTCGGGGTTGATCGAATCGGTGAGCGACAGCTGTTGGCGCATAAAGCCGAGACTGCGGTCGTTGTATTCGGGATTGCGGATGCGTGCAACGGTATGCGCCGCGCCCATTTTTTTGGCAAGAAAACACGAAAGCATGTTCAGCTCGTCCGAGCCTGTCACGGCGACAAACAGTTCGCATTTTTCGATCTCGGCTTCGGAAAGAATATCGCAGTCGACGCCGTTTCCGCAAAGAGTCATGACGTCGTAAATATTGCCGATCTCCTCGACCACTTCGGGATTGTCGTCAATGCAAACAAGATCGTGTCCTTCGTCGCAAAGGCTTTGCACGATGGTCATTCCGACTTTTCCGCAGCCTACGATGATAATTTTCATGGTTTTTCCTTTCTGTTCGTTTTATGCCTGTTTTATGTGTTGTTTCGGCGCGATGGAATTTGTGCAAAGGGGGATGACTTGGGCGCGCATTGAAAATTTTGCCGACATAACACGAGCCTTCCCCTTGAGGGCAAGGGGGGCATGCTATCCTGTGAAGTGCAACACCCCAAAACAAAAAGTATAGACAACACAGCAATTTTTGTGTCAAATGGATTTGCCGCAAAACAAATTACGCAAAGGCGACGCTATACTATCCCACGCTCATTATACACGATACGGGCGCTTTTGTCTATAAAGAATTTTTAATGAGGCAGTATTTTTCGTAAAATTGCACCTTTGTCGGTCGGGTGGGAACGAAGCGGAAAATATCCGCAATATTCCGACTGTTTTCCGACGGCGTCAGAACCGCAAAACTTTGAATTTTTCTTTTTCAAAAAATTCATTTTGTTCCGTTTTTTTCAAATTTTCGGATTCCTTTTCGGGAAAACAAAGTTTTTTTGAAAGACGCAAAAAAAATATTGCAATTTTTAAAGAAATATGCTATACTGTTTCCATATGAAACAAAATCGGTTTTTAATCCCGTTAAGGAGGTTTTTTGTCATGTTTAAACTGCAGTATCTCAACGATGTTTATGCCGAGGTCGAAAAGCGCAATCCGAACGAGCCGGAGTTTCTCCAGGCGGTAAAGGAAGTGCTTGAATCGCTCGAGCTTGTATTCGAAAAGCGCCCCGATCTTATCAAGGCGGGCGTACTGGAACGCTTTGTCGAGCCGGAACGCTTTATTCAGTTCCGTGTAAGCTGGGTCGACGACAACGGCAAGGTTCAGGTAAACCGCGGCTACCGCGTTCAGTTCAACTCCGCCATCGGTCCGTACAAAGGCGGTCTCCGTCTCCATCCCTCCGTCAATGCGTCGGTTATCAAGTTTTTGGGCTTCGAACAGATTCTTAAAAACAGCCTGACCGGTCTTCCCATGGGCGGCGGCAAGGGCGGCTCGGATTTTGACCCCAAGGGCAAGAGCGACGGCGAGATCATGCGTTTCTGCCAGAGCTTTATGACCGAGCTTTCCAAGCACATCGGTGCGGATACCGACGTTCCCGCAGGCGACATCGGCGTCGGCGCGCGTGAGATCGGCTTTATGTTCGGTCAGTACAAGAGACTGCGCAACGAATTCACCGGCGTTTTGACCGGCAAGGGTCTTACTTACGGCGGTTCGCTTGCTCGTACCGAAGCGACGGGTTACGGACTTTGCTATTTCACCAAGGAAATGCTCGCGTCCAAGGGCGAAAGCTTTGAGGGCAAGAAGGTTGTTATTTCCGGTTCGGGCAACGTTGCCATTTATGCCGCTCAAAAAGCGACCGCGCTCGGCGGCAAGGTCATTGCTCTTTCCGACTCCAACGGCTATGTTGTCGATGAAGACGGCATAAAGCTGGATATCGTAAAGGATATCAAGGAAGTAAAGCGCGGAAGAATTTCCGAATATGCGGAACGTGTTCCGTCGGCAAAATATGTGGCAAACTGCCGCGAGATCTGGACGGTTCCCTGTGATATCGCGCTCCCCTGCGCAACGCAGAACGAGCTTGATCTTGACGGTGCAAAAGCGCTGGTCAAAAACGGTGTGATCGCCGTTGCCGAGGGCGCCAACATGCCGTCCACGCCCGAAGCGGTTGCTTATTTCGAAGAAAACAAGATTCTCTTCGGCCCCGCAAAGGCAGCCAATGCCGGCGGCGTTGCGACCAGCGGACTTGAAATGTCGCAGAACTCGCTGCGCCTTTCGTGGACTTTCGAAGAGGTCGACGCAAGACTGCACGACATCATGGTCAACATCTACAAGAACGCATATGCCGCATCGGTTGAGTACGGTGTACCCGGAAATCTTGTTGCGGGCGCGAATATTGCCGGCTTTATCAAGGTAGCCGAAGCCATGAAGGCACAGGGCGTCGCTTATTAAGCGTAAGCTTCCCTTTTAAACATTTCATAAAAAAACAGACAGCCGTGACGATCGACATTCAAGTCCCATCGTCACGGTTTTTTTGCCGCCGCTGCGCGGGGCGATTGCCGCGAAGCTTGCATTCCGATGGTCGGAATGCAACTTCGCCCTACCTTTGCTTTGTCGGCGACAATTTGACCTACCCACGTTACGCTGACATAAAATTTAGATGCGCACCGAGGAACAAAGTTTGGGTCGAGCCTGCACTTCCGCGAAGCGGAAGTGATTAAAGAGCTCGCGGATTCCAAAGGCAGAGCCTTTGATCGCGCTCCGCAGAGCGCGAAATTTTCTTTGCATCCGCAGAGCGCAGGAGTGGGTGAATTTGCGCCGAAGGCGCAAAGAGGGCGAACCCTCGCG
>URJL01000076.1 GCA_900548115.1 uncultured Eubacteriales bacterium | reverse complement strand
GGAAACGAAAGGGAAGAAAACTCCGCCCGAAGGGCAAACACCGCCCGTTTGCGGGCGATAACAAGAAGGGGGTACAGTGAAAATGTCATCGTCATGCCCTCATCCGGGCGCGCGCGGTGCTATGTCAGTTAAACTCGTTACTGCGCATCCGCTCACACCTTCGGTGCGAGCGGCACCTCTTCCACCGCTGGCGCGGTCCCCCTTCCCCTCAAGGGGAAGGCTCTGCCTCGCATCAAAATTTTATGTCAACATAATACGGATAATGTGAAAAGGGACCCCGATATTCGGGATCCCTTTTTCGTTTCTTTTAAAAAATCACTTCTGCTTTTTTTCGATGTAATCCATCAAATCGCGAACGGTCTTGAGCGTCATGGCGTCCTCGTCGGAAATGGAAATTCCGAAAGTTTCCTCCAGCTCCATAATGATCTCGACGATATCGAGCGAATCGGCGGACAGATCCTCCTGCAGATTGGTCTGCTCGGTGATCGATTCGGGCGAAACGCGCAGATGCTTTACCAAAACGGCACGAATCTTTTCAAACATATTCTTTCTCCTTCATTTCGTCTCACGCCCGCAAACTCGGCGGGCATCTTTTATAAAGTAATCAATCTTTACCGTTTGTCATTGTACAACAAAAACGCCCGTTTGTCAAGGGCGGCACATGGGGAAAATATACATTTCCCCTTGATTATTTTCCTGTTTTGTACTATAATAGGAAAATAATCGGAATAGAATATCGTTTTCCTTATTATATACGGTTATATACGATAAAATTACGCTTTATTCATCACAAGGAGCTTTATGGAAACAATAAAGAACGAACAATACGAAAACGAGGCGCTGAAAAAGGCGCGGCGTGAGCTTGCGGGCAAAAGCTGTGCGGTCATCGGCGTCGGCATCTCCAATCTGCCGCTCATCCGCTTTCTTACGGAATCGGGCGCGGCGGTAACGGCGCGCGACCGCAAGCCGAAGGAAGAGCTTTTTAAAAACAAATCGATCGCCGCGCTCGAATCGGAGGGCGTCCGCTTTATCTGCGGCGAGGAATATCTCGACCGCCTGAACGAAGAGATCCTGTTTAAGACCCCCGGGCTTCGCTTCGATCATCCCGCCTTGAAAAAAGCGCATGACGACGGCGCGCGCATCACGAGCGAAATGGAGCTTTTCTTAACGCTTTGTCCCGCCCGCATTTTCGCCGTGACGGGAAGCGACGGCAAAACGACGACCACAACGTTGATCGCCAAAATGCTCGAAGCGGCGGGCTTCACCGTTCATCTCGGCGGCAACATCGGGCGTCCTTTGCTTTACGATCTTCCGCAGATTTTGCCCTCTCATATGGTGGTTCTGGAGCTTTCGAGCTTCCAGCTTCATTCGCTCTGCGCTTTCGGCGAGGACGACGGAACGCTTCGTTTCCCCGATGTCGCCGTCATTACCAATGTCAGCCCCAATCATCTCGACTGGCACAGCTCGTATGAAGAATATATGATGTCCAAAAAAGCGATCTATACGCATCTGCGCGAAAACGGAAAGCTTGTCACCAACGCGGGCAACGCCATTACGGCGACCTTTGCCGAAGAAGAAGCCGAAAAGGGCGTAAAAGTGCGCCTTTTCTCGGCAAAAGACCCCGGCGCCGATTATTATGCCGACGAATATACGGTCTATAAAGACGGTCTGCCCGTGCTTTCGCGCGAGGATATTCTGCTTCCCGGTACGCACAACGTCGAGAATTATATGGCGGCAATGGCGGCGACCGAAAGCTTCGTTCCGCTCGAGTCGGTCAAAGAGGTCGCCCGCACCTTCGGCGGCGTGGAGCACCGTTTGGAATTTTGCGGCGAGATCGACGGCGTTTCGTATTATAACAGCTCGATCGATTCCTCCCCGTCGCGCAGTATCGCGGCGATCACCAGCTTTCCCGAGAGCGATCGGAAGCATCTTATTCTGATCATGGGCGGCTATGATAAACACATTCCCTATGCGCCGATCGGCGACCCCGTTTGCAAAACGGCAAAAGCGGTCTTTTTGTGCGGCGCGACCGCCGATAAGATTCGCGAAGCGATCGAAAAATCCCGCTTCTACGGCGAGGATACGGAAATTTTCTCCTGCGAAAGCTTCCGCGACGCCGTCGAGGGCGCGGCAAAATTTGCCGAGCGCGGCGATAAAGTCATTCTTACCCCCGCGTCGGCAAGCTTTGATCTGTTCCGCAATTTCGAAGAACGCGGCAAGACCTTTAAAGATCTGGTCAAAGAACTCTCCCACCTACGGTGAGTGTTGCCGCGAAATACGAATTCCGATGGTCGCACCTGCGGTGAGCAGTTTCCGCGAAGTTGCATTCCGATGGTCGGAATGCAACTTCGCCCTACCTTTGTTATGTCGGTGATAATTTGACTTGCTCACGTTATGTTGACATAAAATTCTGATGCGTACCAGAGCCTTCCGCACTTGATCGAAGATCACAGTGTTGCGAGGGGAAGGCTTCATGTTAGCTTATTTTGAAAATACAGACACTTATGTTGTTCGTGTCATTTCGGCGAAAATTTGGACTTCCCCATGTTATGTTGCATAAGATTTTGATGCGCACCGGAGCCTTCCGCACTTGATCGAAGATCACAGTGCTGCGAGGGGAAGGTGTCACGGCGAAGCCGTGACGGATGTGTCACATCACAAGTGATGTGACACATTCGTCGCCTGTCGGCGACAGATGAGGTGCGCCCATGCCGAAAGCATGGGCGTATACGCAATAACAAATTTAGTTGGCATAACCCCGTCACATTAATCACATCAGGAGATGAACGCCTTTTGAATATTAAAATGGTCTTTTCGACGACCGGGCGCATTTTGCGTCTGGAAGCCATATTGCTTGCCCTTCCGCTGATCGTTTCGCTGATTTATCGCGAATTTCCGGCAGCGGCGGCGTTTGGCATCACGATCGTTCTGTGCGTGCTGATCGGAACGCTTTTACGCCTGATTTTCCGCCCGAGGGACGAACGCATCTATGCGGCGGAGGGCTTTTCGACCGTTGCGCTTGCATGGGTCGGAATGTCGGCGCTGGGCGCGCTTCCCTTTGTAATCTCGCGTGAGATCCCGTATTTTGCCGACGCGTTTTTCGAAACGGTCAGCGGCTTTACCACGACGGGCGCGTCAATCCTGACGAACATCGAAGCGCTGAGCCACGGGATGCTGTTTTGGCGAAGCTTTACTCATTGGGTCGGCGGTATGGGCGTGCTCGTCTTTATCATGGCGCTTGTGCCGAATCTTTCCGACCGCTCGATCCACATCATGCGCGCCGAGGTTCCGGGACCGATCGTCGGAAAACTGGTTCCGCGCATCAAAGACAGCGCCAAAATTTTGTATCTTATTTACGTTGTGCTCACGGCGATTGAAGCGATCGCTTTAATTGTGGGCGGCATGAGCGTTTTTGACGGCGTTGTTCACGCCTTTGCAACGGCGGGCACGGGCGGATTCGGTATCAAAGCCGACAGCGCCGGCTCGTATGCGCCGCATCTGCAATGGATCTTGGGCATTTTCATGCTGCTGTTCGGCGTAAATTTCAACCTTTATTATCTCATTTTGATCAAAAAAGCCAAAACGGCGCTGAAATCCTCCGAGCTGCGGTGTTATCTTATCATCATCGCCGTTTCGTCGGCGCTGATCGCGTTCAATATCCGCGCGCTTTATCCGACCGTTTCCGAAACGATACGCCATGCGTTCTTCCAGGTGTCGTCGATCATGACGACCACGGGCTTTTCATCGGTGGACTTTAATCGGTGGCCCGATTTTTCCAAAGCGCTTTTGGCGGTGCTGATGCTGTGCGGCGGCTGTGCCGGTTCGACGGCGGGCGGACTAAAAGTCGCGCGCGTCATGATCCTGTTTAAATCCATCGGGCGCGAATTTCACCGCTTGATCCATCCCCGCGCCGTGCGCACCGTAAAGTTCGAGGGCAAACCGCTCGACGAAAAAACGACCGTCGGTGTGGCGAATTATCTCGTTTTGTATGTCGTTTGCCTGTTTGCGATCTTTCTTGCGCTCAGCGTCGAACCGTTCGGATTCGAGACAAATTTCACCGCCGTGCTTTCCTGCTTTAACAATATCGGTCCCGGTCTTGCGGGCGTCGGACCGATGGAAAGCTTTGCGAATTATTCGCATTACGGAAAATATCTTTTGTCCTTTACCATGCTGCTCGGCAGACTGGAGATTTATCCTCTCCTGCTCGCCCTGATCCCGCGCGCCTAGCGCGCCTACGGCGAGCATTGCCGCGCCTGCGGCGAGCGTTCCCGCGAAGTTTGAATTCCGATGGTCGGAATTCAACTTCGCCCTATCCATGTTATG
>URJL01000075.1 GCA_900548115.1 uncultured Eubacteriales bacterium | reverse complement strand
TCGGAATGCAAGCTTCGCGGCAACACCCGCCGTAGGTGCGAAATCGGATTCCGACCATCGGAATCCGTATTTCGCGGGAATACTCGCCGTAGGCGCGGCAATACTCACCGTAGGTGCGAAATCGAATTCTGACCATCAGAATTCGTGTTTCGCGGTAATACTCACCGTAGGTGCGGCAATACTCACCGTAGGTGCGAAATCGAATTCCGACCACCGGAATTCGTATTTCGCGGGAATACTCGCCGTAGGCGCGGCAAACGCCCCCGTAGGGGGTTGCACTTTTCGGAAAAATCCGTTATAATAGGATCGTATATTTGCGTTTACCCGACGAAAAATTCGAATCGCGTTTTTGGAAAGGACTTTTCCGACTATGAAAAAAACCGTTCTGCTTGCTTTAATGAAACTGGATATAGGCGGCGCCGAGACACATGCGGTCGAGCTTGCCAAGGAGCTTACCCGACGCGGCTGGCGCGTGCTGGTCGCTTCCAACGGCGGCGTTTATGTAAAGGAGCTGACCGACGCGGGGATAAAGCATTATTCCGTGCCGCTCCAAAACAAAAATCCCTTCAATATGCTGAAAAGCCTTTATTTGTTAAAGAAGATCATCCGCGAAGAAAAACCCGATATCGTGCATTCGCACGCCCGCATCCCGTCGTTTCTTTTGGGAATTTTGCATAGGCGCATGCATTTTCCTTTCGTCACGACGGCGCATTGGGTCTTTTCGACCAAACACGGGCTTCGCTATCTCACCGACTGGGGCGAAAAGACCTTGGCGGTGAGCGAGGATATCAAGACCTATCTTATGGAAAATTACAACATTCCCGCAAGCGATATTCCGGTCACTATCAACGGCATCGATACCGATAAATTCTCGCCCGAAAACGACGGCTCTTCGGTTCGTTCGGATTTCGGAATTCCGCAGGACGCGCCCGTTATCGCCTATGTCAGCCGTATGGACGCCGACCGAAGCCTTGCGGCGCACCAATTGATTGACGCTTTTCCGAATCTTTGCGAAACGCTTCCCGACCTTCATCTGATCGTCGTCGGCGGCGGAAACGATTTTGACGCGGTAAAGGCGGAAGCCGACGCGGCAAACACGGCGATCGGCGAAGAGCGGATCCGCCTGACGGGCGGCAGCACCGACATTGCCCGCCTTATCTCTCCCGCCGATTTGTTTGTCGGGGTGTCCCGCGCGGCGCTCGAAGCCATGGCGGCGGGAAAACCGACGATCATTGCGGGAAACGAAGGCTATATCGGACTGTTCACCGAGGAAAAAATCCCCGTTTGTATCGAGACGAATTTTTGCTGCCGCGGCTGTAAAATGTCGTCAAGCGAGCTTTTGTGCGAGGATATTCTCGCCTTTTTCAAAAAAACACCGGAGGAAAAAGCCGCTCTTTCCGCTTTCGGACGCGAATATGTCAAAAAAAATTATTCGGTCGGCCGTATGACCGACGATACCGAAGCGCTTTATGCGGCGGATTTTGCCCTGCATGCTCTTCCGAAAAAGAAAAGCGGGCGAAAGGGGTGAGATCTTTTGAAAAACATTCTCATTTCCGGCTATTACGGCTTTCGCAACAGCGGGGATGACGCGCTTCTTCTCGCCATCGCAAACGATCTGCGAGAGGTTTTCCCGTCCGACGAGCTTTCGCTGACGGTGCTTTCGGCGTCGCCCGAAGCCACCGAAAAGGAATACGGGCTTCGCGCGGTCAACCGCATGAATCCCTTTTCGCTTTCGGCTTCGCTTTTGCGCTGCGATCTTTTGATTTCGGGCGGCGGAACGCTGATACAGGACCGAACCAGCACGAAATCGCTTCTTTATTATCTTGCGGTCATTCGCCTTGCGACCCTTTTCGGCAAAAAGGTCATGCTGTATTCCAACGGCATAGGTCCGCTTCGGGAAAAGCACCGCGCTCTCACAAAACGTGTCCTGAACCGCGTGTCGCTCATCACCCTGCGCGATCCCGCCTCGCGCGACGAGCTCTCGCTCATCGGCGTCAATAAACCGAAGATCCTTCTGACCGCCGACCCCGCTTTTTCGCTTTTGCCCGAAAGCACGGCGCGGGCGCGGGCGCTTCTCTGCGGCGCGGGACTCGAAAAAGAAAAAAAGACCTTTTGCCTTTCGGTTCGCCCGTGGGCGCTTCTGCCGGGGGATGCCGACCGCGTTTTTGCCGACGCCATGGACGAGCTTTGCCGCCGCGAAAACGCGCAATGCGTTCTCATTCCCATGCAGCCCGAAAAAGACACGGCGCTTTGCGAGAGCATCCGCGATAAAATGACGCTCCCCTGTGCGGTTCTGCCCCCGTGCTCCATCCGCGAGACCCTCGCGGTCATCGGCGAGTGTTCGCTTTGCATCGGAATGCGCCTGCACAGCCTGATCTATGCGGTCAGCCGCGGCGTTCCCGTCGTCGGCATTTCCTATGACCCGAAGATCGCGGGCGTGATGGATTATATGGGCAAAAAAGAATATTTCGACGTGAAAAAGCTTTCGCAAAAAGCCCTTTGCGACACGGCGTTTTCGCTTTTGGAAAGAGCGGAAGAGTCCCGCGCCGACGATGAAAAACGCCTTGCGGCTCTTCGCGAAAAAGCAAAAGAAAACGCGCTTCTTGCCTATCGCCTTTTGACCGACGGCAAAAAAGACGAAGGGAGACGCGCACAATAAAAATGAAAAAGAAACCGAATACCCAAAATTCCGAAGCGTCTCTTCGGGAAAGCCTTTCGCCCGCGCCGAAAAAAAGCGAAAATATGCTGCGCACGGCGGGCTTTATGGCGATCGTGACCTTGCTTGCCAAGGTTTGCGGACTGGTGCGCGAATCGCTCATCGCCGCTTATTTTTCCACGGGCTTTGAGGGAAACGCCTATATGGCGGCGACTCAGCTTCCCATGACGCTTTTCGATCTTGTGATCGGCGGCGTCATTTCGGCAAGCTTTATTCCCATTTTTAACGACATCCTGCAAAAGAAAAGCCGCAAAGAGGCGATGGATTTTGCCAACCGCTTCATCGGGCTGATCTTTACGATCTGCACGCTGATCGCCGTGGGCGGCATTTTGTTTTCCGAGCCTCTTGTCCGTTTCATGGCGCCCGATTTTTCGCCCGAGGCGACCGCGCTTGCCGCGACGCTTTCGCGCATTATGTTTCCGATGATTCTCTTCACGGGGCTTGCCTTTTCGTTTGTCGGCATTTTGCAGTCCTTCGGCGAATTCAACATTCCCGCCGTTATGAGCCTGTTGTCCAACCTCTGCGTCATCGTCTATTTTCCGCTGTTCGGCAAGCGCTTCGGCGTTTACGGTCTTGCCGTCGCCATGCTTCTTTCGTGGAGCGTTCAGGTGTTTGTGCAGATCCCGTCGCTCAAACGGTTTGCCTTTCGTTTCCGTCCCCGTCTTTCGCTGCGCGATCCCGATATTCTCCGCGCCGTGCGCCTTGCGGGACCGATGCTGATCAGCACGTGGGTCCAGCCCCTTTATTCGATCGTCAATACCCGCCTTGCTTCGGGGATCGAGGGGGGCGTCGCCGCCCTCAATTATGCCAATCGGCTGTATATCGTCGTGACGGGTGTTTTCTCGTTCGTCGTGACCAATCTTGTCTTCCCGAAGCTGTCGCGCGCCGATTCGTCGGACGATAAAGAAGAAGCAAAGAAACTGCTGTGTACCTCGCTCAAGGCGGTCTGCCTTGTGATTTTGCCCATTGCCGTTTTGTTTTTCCTGCTGTCCGAGCCGATCATCGCGTTTGTTTACGAGCGCGGCGCGTTTACGGCGCAGGATACCGCCAAGGTCGCGGGGGCGCTGGGCTGTTACAGCGTCGGTATGCTCGGGCTTGCGATAAACGAGGTGCTTTCCAAAGCCTTTTTCTCGCGCAAGGATTCGAAAACGCCGATGGTGACCGCCGTTATCAGTATGCTTTTCAACATTCTTCTCGCCCTGACCCTTGTCGGAGGGCTCGGCATTGCGGGGCTTGCGCTCGCAAGTGCGGGCGGCTCGATCGCAAACGCCGTCCTTAACGCCATCTTTATGCGCCGTCGGGACGGAAAGCTTCTTTCGAAAACCGATCTTTTCGATTTTGTCAAAATGCTTCTCTCCGCCGCCCTCGCGGCGATCCCCGTTTATTTGCTCTCCCGTTTTCTCACGGCGCACCTCTCGCGCGGCTTTGTAAATTCTTTTATCGTCTGCGCCCTTTCGAGCCTTGCGGGACTTTTCGTATACGCTCTCGCGCTTCTTCTGACGCGTGAAAGCGAAATTACGGGTCTTTTGAAGAAAAAGTCTTAACCCCCCGCTGCGCGGTGCAGTTGCCGTGAAAATGAATTCTGATGGTCAGAATTCATTTTCACACCTACGGTGAGT
>URJL01000074.1 GCA_900548115.1 uncultured Eubacteriales bacterium | reverse complement strand
AAACGGCACTTGCCGTTTCCTTTTTCTGTATCGTTAATTTTTGTTTTTTTCGTTTTGTTCGCGCTTCTTTTGCAAGAAAGCTTTCAGATCCTCGGCGCTCATGTCCGAGGGCTTTTGCAGAGCCGCTTTTTCTTTTTCCTTTTTCAGCGCCGCGCAAAGCTCGCGAAGAGCCGAAAGATCGTTGACGCTGAGGGCTTTCCGCGCGCGGTACATGCGATGAATGCGCCCGATCTCCTCGGGAGTGAACGATTCGTTCAAGAGCGAAAGATCCGCGTCGCGCCCATCGGTTTTTGCGATCTTTTTCCATTCGTCGTAGACGCGCCGGGAAAAAGCCGTGATGAAATCGTCGCGGCTTAATACCGTGTCGTCAAGATGGGCAAAATATTCGGGGTAGAGAAGCAGGATTCCCAGGATTCGTTCCTCAATCTCGGCGCCTTTTACGTTTTTCATCGCGTCGGGATTGACGCGGTCGCCGAAATGCCGAAGCGCTTCTTCACTCTTTTTCGCAAGATTCTTCTCCCGATTGTTTTTCCGTATGCGGTCGCGCTTTCGTATCTCCGAAAGGATCGCGTCGCGTGACACGCCCGTTTTATCGCTCAGCCGAAGAACATAGACCTCACGCTGCATTTCGGAATAAATGTCCGAAATAATGTCGCAGGCGGCGTTGAGCATGGCGAGTTTTTCTTCGGGAATGTCCAGGTTGTATTTCTCCATGACGGAGGAAAGCTTGTAATCAATCTCGCCCGACGCGCCGTTCATCAGCTTGCGGAAGCTTTCCGAACCGTATTTTTTGATATATTCGTCCGGGTCCTTCGCGCCGCCGTTGACCTTCAGCACTTTGACTTCCACGCCGACCTCGCCCAAAAGACGGATGGCGCGCTCATCGGCGCGGCGTCCCGCGTCGTCCGAGTCGTATGAGATATAAAGGGTCTTGGCATAACGCGAAATAATGCGCGCCTGTTCGGGCGTGACCGCCGTTCCGAGCGTTGCAACGGCGTTGGTAAAGCCCGCCTGATGCAGGGCGATGACATCCATGTAGCCCTCGCACAGGATCATTTCGCCGGGGCGCACCTTGTCGTTTTCGGCGTGCGCTCCCGTCGCCGCGCCTTTGGCAAAATTGAGCGCGAAAAGGTTGCGGCTTTTCTTGAATACCGGGGTGTCGGAGGAATTTAAATACTTCGGCTTCGAGTCATCCATGACGCGCCCGCCGAAAGCGATGACCTTGCCCGTCGTGTCGATGATGGGAAAGATCACACGGTTGCGGAAATAGTCGTACGGTTTTCCCGTCTTGGAAACGCCGCACAGAAACGCCGCGCGGATCTCTTCGAAGGTGAATCCCTTCTCGGTCAGAAGTGAGAACAATTCGTCGTATGAATCGGGTGCAAAGCCCAGTCCGAAATGGCGGATCGTCGCGGGGGACAGCCGCCGCTCGGTGAGATAATCAAGCCCCGCCCTTCCTTTTTCCGACAACAGGCACGAATGAAAATACCGCGCCGCAAGCGTGTTCATTTCGAAATTGCGCTCGCGCGTGAGAATTTCTTTTTTCTTTGGAACAAAATTTTCCTCTTTCGGAACGGGAATGCCCGATCGATCGGCAAGATATTCGACCGCCCCGCGGTAATCGAGGTTTTCGATCCGCATGATGAAGGTGATGACATCCCCACCCGCGCCGCAGCCGAAGCAGTAAAAATTCTTTTCGGGAAAAACAACAAAGGAGGGGGTGCGCTCACTGTGAAAGGGACAGCAGGCGGAATAGTTGCTTCCCGCAGGCTTTAACTGAACGTATTTTCCGATCACCGACACAAGGTCGTTTCGCATTTTCAATTCTTCGATAAAGCTTTGCGGATACGCCATCGGCGGTCCTCCTTTCACGCAAACTTTATTTCGCTGTTATCTGCCCCACATACGCGGAATAAATAACTCGTTATAGACCTCGAGCGCATAGCGGTCGGTCATGCCCGCGACGTAATCGCACACCACCCGCTCGACCGAAAAGGCGTCGAGATGCTTTCGGTTGTCCTCGGGCATTTTTTCGGGGTGAGCGACAAAATAGCGCCAGATTGCTGCCAAAAGGTCGCACGCCTTGCTTTCTTCTTTTTTGGCAAGGCTGTTGATATAAACATTTTCAAACATAAATTCGCGCAGTCCCATCGTCGCTTCCTCGACCTCGGACTCCATTTTTAAAGCGGATATGCCCTTTTCGAAGTTTTCGCGCGTTCCGCGTGTAAGGCTCTTGACCATCGTATCGATCCGATGCGAATGGTCGTGCCCCAAAACGCGGCTGTATTTTTCGGGAATGCTCTCGTCGGTCAGAATGCCCGCACGGATGGCGTCGTCGATATCGTGATTGATGTAAGCGATGCGGTCGGCGTATTTGATCAGCCTTCCCTCGAGCGTTTTCGCCTCGACCTTGCCCGTGTGGCAAAGAATGGCGTCCATGACCTCATAGGTAAGATTCAGCCCCTCGCCGTCGCGCTCCAAAAGGCGCACGGTGCGGATGCTTTGCTCGTTGTGTGAAAATCCGTCGGGGCAAAGCTCGTTTAAAACCCGCTCGCCCGCGTGACCGAAAGGGGTGTGCCCGAGATCGTGCCCGAGACAAGCCGCCTCCACAAGATCTTCGTTCAGGCACAAAAGCCGCGCGACGCTCCGCCCGATCTGCGATACCTCCAGCGTGTGGGTAAGGCGGGTGCGGTAATGGTCGCCCTCGGGCGACAGAAAACACTGAGTCTTGTGCATGAGACGGCGGAAGGATTTCGAATGGATAATACGGTCGCGGTCGCGCTGAAAGTCCGTGCGAAGCTCGCAAGGGACGATCGGCTTTTCACGTCCTTTCGTGTTCTTCGAGGGAAAGGCAAAGGGGGATAAAAACTCCGCCTCTTTGCGGTATTGCAGCTCGATGCAGGAAAAATCCATAAACCGACTCCTTTCGTTTTTGACCGCTCGGCACGGAAAAAATCACAAAAGCTGTTTTTCGATCTCCGCGATCAGTTTTTCCGCCACGTCGTCGACCGTCCCTTCGATCGTGCAGCCCGCCGCACGCGCATGCCCTCCGCCCGCAAAGGCGGCGCACACGTCGGCGACGTTTACGTATTCGTTGGAGCGGAGCGACACGCGAAAACGGCTTTTCCCCTCTTCGGAAAGCTCCTTTTCCTTGGCAAAAATGCTCACCTCGACCCCTTCGATACGGCGCAGAAGCTGCACGCAGGTCTCAAAGTCGGAATCGGGAATGAGCCGTTCGCGGCAGTCCTCGATTGTGCGGTACGAAAAGGCGATCTTTCCGTCGCGGAAAAAGCGTGCGTGCTCGGTGCAGAGCGCCTCGGCGCGAAAGACCGAAAAGGGCTGGGTATCGAAAAGCCTGCGGGCGATCTCGGCATTTTGCACGCCGCAGTCCAAAAGCGCCGCCGCGATGCGGAAGGTGCGCCCCGTTGTGCTTTGATATTGAAAGTTGCCCGAATCCGACGCGATGGCGCAGTAAAGCGCGCTTGCCGTCTTTTGCGAAAGCAGTTTTTTGCCCGAGAGCTTTTCCATTTCGGCAAGAACGCCGAAAAGCGTCTCACCCGCCGAGCTTGAGGTCGGCTCGACAAAGAGCTTCTGACACGGCAGTGTGTTGATCTCGTGATGATCGAGCGCAAGCTCGATTCTTTCGGCAAGTGCGGAAAGCGTTCCCGACAGAAGCCCCGCCGACGCGACATCGACCGAGACGATGTGCTGCATTTCGAACGGAACATCGGAAAGATTTCCGAAATAAAGCTCTCCGCATTCGGAAAAATCGCGCATGAATTCAAGATGGTGCGAAAGGCTGTCGCCGCACACAAGCGCCGCCCGTTTTCCGAGAGCGCAAAGCGCGTTTGACAGCGCGATGCCCGTGCCGACGGTATCGCCGTCGGGATGGGCGTGGGTCAGAATATAAATATCGTCCAAACGCAGAATTTCGCTTGCAAATTCGCGGTCGGATATCATTTGCGGCATGAAAACAATCTCCCATTAAATCATGATATACTTTAACTTATGTATTATAACACGTTTTTTCACTTTTTTCAATGAAAACCGTACTTTTTTCGTACAAATTTACATTTTCGAAGTTTTTTCGGCGTCGGGATCGAATTTCGCAAAATCGGCGGCAAAAAATCACAAAAACATCACAAACATATCATGACCGAATCAGAATGGGAAAATATAATAAAGCCGTAATCCGATGAAGGGTTGCGCAAGCGCAACGAAAATAATTCTTACCGCAAGGGGGACGAACATAATGAGCACCGAAAACAACGCATTCGAAAACGATTTCGAAAAAAACGAAAATGAAAACGAAAACTGCAAAATAATCGACGAAAGAAGCGAAGCGGCATCGGAAGGTTT
>URJL01000073.1 GCA_900548115.1 uncultured Eubacteriales bacterium | reverse complement strand
CTCACCGTAGGTGCGAAGTTGCATTCCGACCATCGGAATGCAAGCTTCGCGGCAATACTCACCGTAGGTGCGAAATTCGTATTTCGCGGGAATGCCCGCCGCAGGCGCAGCGGGGGAAAAATCGGAAAATGCAACTTGACAAAGGGAAGAATCGGGGGCATAATAGGAGCGTACGGTGCCTTTGCCGTGCGTTTATACGCTATATACGAATAGGAAGAAATTTTTAATTCCAATCCGAAGGGAGAAAAAATATGAAATTCGGTATCGCAAGTATTTTCCCCGACAACCAAGATCGGATCCGCTGTATGGCAAAGATCGGATATAATTTTGTCGAATCGGGGCTGACAGCATTGCATGATCATTATTCCGATGAACAGGTGAAGGAGTTTGCCGATCTTTTGAATGAATTGGATATGCCGTGCATCAGCACAAACTGTATGTTCCCCGGAGATATCCGCCTGATCGGAAAAGATGTCGACCGCGCACGGGTGGAAAATTATCTGCACGAAGCCTACAGCCGCATTGCCCCTTTGAAAACCAAGGTCTGCGTTCTGGGAAGCGGAGGTGCGCGCACCATCGCGCCCGACGCAGATGTCGACCGCGCTTACGAAGAATTTGAGCAATTGATCGCCGAGGTCATTGCACCGATCACCGAACAGTACGGAAAAGTGCTGGCGATCGAGCCGCTGAATTATTCCGAATGCAATATCGTCAATACCGTTGCCGATTCCATACGCGTCGTTCGCGCCGTGAACCTTCCGTCGGTTCGGACGCTCATCGATTTTTATCATGTGCGCTATAACGGCGAGGACATCGAGAGCTTCGTCGAATACGGCAAATACATTGAACATGTACATGTCGCAAGCTTCAACAATCACCGCCGTTTTCCCGCCCCGTATGACGGCGAGAATTACCGCGGATTTTTCGAGGTTCTGCGCCGTGCGGGTTATCAAAACGAGAATATTTCCATCGAAGCGGGTGTGAGCGGAAAATCGATCCTCGAATTTGAAAATTCCGCCCTTGCCGCCTACGACCTTCTCCGCGCCTGACACCGCGCCTGCGGCGAGCATTCCCGTGAAATCGAATTCCGATGGTCGGAATTCGATTTCACACTGCCCATTTTATGTTGACATAAGATTTCGTTGCGCTCGGCGTTATGTCGGCACAAACTCGGCGGGCGACCGATGGTCGCCCCTAATTTTTTCTTCCCGTTTCGTACAATTTTCCCCGCCCGAAGGGTGACGAAGGGCGACCCGTAATTGCGGTGAAGACAAACATGTCGTTCTTGATTGAGCGTAACAATTCTGTACAATCAGGGGATTTTTAAGGGCGCAAGCCCTTAAATTCCCTTTCTTTTTGGTTTCTTTTTCTTTCGGAAACGAAAGAAAAAGAAACTCCGCCCGAAGGGCAAACATTGCCCGTTTGCGGGCGATAACAAAGGGGGGACGGTAAAAATGTCGTCACTCCCCATCCGAATACGCTCGGTATTATGTCAACGGACATTGCTGTTGCGCATACGCCCATACTTTCGGCATGGGCGCACCTCATCCACCGCTGACGCGGTCCCCTTTCCCCTCACTGCACTGTGACCTTTGGTCAAGTGCGGAAGGCTTTATTGCGCATCGAAATTTTATGTCAACATAAAATGGGCAGTGTGAAATTGAATTTCGACCACCGGAATTCAATTTCACGGCAACTGCTGCGCCGCTAGGCGCGACCATCGGAATTCGATTTCACGGGAACGCCCGCCGCTAGGCGCGACCATCGGAATTCAATTTCACGGCAACTGCTGCGCCGCTGGGCGCGACCGTCAGAATCCTATTTCGCGGCAAGAGCTCCGCGCGGGGAAAAAATTTCTTCCTGTCCGAAGTTCAGAATAAATTCGTTGATAAAAACACAGCTCCAGCTGAAATGCGGACAGCCAAGTCCTTTTCCCGTGCGGGAGTCGTAATTTTCAAAAATCCCGCTTTTGTCCGCATCGCACATCGAAAGAACCGATCCGCGAATTTTGTCGGCGGTATCAAAACCGTAATTTTTCAGTCCCCGCGCGGCAAAATAGGCAACGTTCAGCCACGTCGGACCGCGCCAATAATCGTTCGAATAAGCCGGATTATCAAAGGTCACGGTCGGCATTTTCGAAAGGAAGCGCGAGACGGCAAGCTCGTTCATGCACGCCGCACGCTCGTTTGATGCAATCCCGCAATACAGCGGCATAAACGAAGCGGGCGTGAGCACGGAAGAAATTTCCCCCGTTTCGCGGTGAGCGTCGGCATAGTATTTTTTCTCATCATCCCACAGGCGCTCGTTTATAAGAGCGCCGATTTTTTTCTCCTTTTCGTTCCACTTTGTACTTTCATCCGAAAGTCCCAACTCCGACGCGATGTAAGAAAGCGCGCGATACCCCAAAACGGCAAAGCAATTGAGATCCACCGGGTATTTTTCGACGATTCCGTCGTCCCAGCGAACCGAGTTGTCCCAACCCGATTCATACCGCACATGCAAAAGATAATCCTTTCCGTCCTTATCCTCGGCGTCATAAAAGAAAAGTCCTCTGTCCGAACGATCCCGAACCCAATGTTCTTCACTGCGGACGAGACGCGGATAGACTTCTTTTAAAAAGTCGATGTTTCTGTCCCGCCGATAAACTACGGAACAAGCCCACGAAAGGACGGGCGGTTTGGAAAGGCGGCGTTCGACATTGCCGTTTTCCCAAATAACATCGGGAAACATGCCGTTCTCGCACTGAAAGCGCATAAAGCCCAAAAGACATTCGCGGGCAAGCGCGGTGTCCCAGCGCGAAACGCCCATGGCATGAAAGCCCGAATCCCAGTTCCATATGCCGTCAAAGCATACCTTTCCGGGTGTGATACAGCGCAGGGGACTCCACGGATAGCCGTGATCTTCATACACATTTCCCATGATCGTATCGTAAGTGCGAGCCAAAAGGTCGTTTTCAACCGCCGTTATGCGGCGATTTTGTTTTAAAAATTCTTCCTTCGTATAAAACATATTTTGCCCCTTTTGCAAAAAAATTACGTTTCATTATATTGTACCATGCATGCACACGTTCTGTCAACCCCTGCGCCTGCGACATGGGCGCGACCCGTAATAGCGGTAACAGCCGGCACTCCATTCTTGATTGAGCATAACAATTCTGTACAATCGGGGAGCTTTTAGGGCACAGCCCTTAAATTTTCTTTCTTTTTGGTTTCTTTTTTCTTTCGAAAACGAAAGCGCCCGAAGGGCAAACACCGCCCGTTTGCGGGCGATAGCAAGAGAGGAAAACTATGACACGCCATCCGAGCGCGCTCGACATTAGGTCAGCATAACACGGATAATGTAAAAAGGGATCCCGATCATCGGAATCCCTTTTCACGGTAACGTGCCGTCATAACATGAATCATGTGAAATCGAATTCCGACCGGCGGAATTCAATTTCACGGCAACTGCCCCCCCGCAGGGGTTAGGCGCGGGTGGGAAGAATGTCGGTGTCGTCGATAACTGTCACAAGACGGATATCCGCGCCGACTTTGCGCAGCTTTTCCACTATGTTTTCATATCCGCGCTGGATATGATGAATATTCTCGATCTCGGTTCTGCCCGACGCACAAAGACCGGCAATGATCATGGCGGCGCCGGCACGCAGATCGACCGCTTTTACGGGCGCAGCGGAAAACTCGATTCCGCCCTCGATCACGGCAAGCTTGCCGTCGACCTTGATATCCGCTCCCATCAGGCGAAGCTCCTCGACATAGCGGAACCGATTGTCCCAAACGCCCTCGGACAGCATGCTGACGCCCTTGGCAAGGCACATCAGAACGCAGATCTGCGGGTTCATATCGGTCGGGAAACCGGGGTACGGAAGCGTCTTGACCGAAATTTTATTCAGCTCGCCCTTACGGGAAATGCGGATCGAATCGTCGAATTCTTCAACGTTTACCCCCATTTCGATCAGCTTTGCCGAGATCGACTCGACGTGCTTGGGGATGATATTGGTAATAAGGCAATCGCCGTTGGTGGCGGCGGCGGCAACCATAAACGTTCCCGCTTCGATCATATCGGGGATAATAGCATAATTGACGCCGTGAAGCTCGCTTACGCCTTTGATCTTGATAACATCGGTGCCCGCGCCGGTAATGCACGCGCCCGAAGCGTTTAAGAAATTGGCGAGATCGACGACGTGCGGCTCACGCGCGGCGTTGTCGATCACCGTTGTGCCCTCGGCACGGCAGGCGGCAAGCATTATATTGATGGTCGCGCCGACCGAAACACAGTCCATATAAATATTCGCGCCGCGAAGCCCGTTTTCGGTCGCGTCGGCGTCGATATAAGCGCTTTCCACATCGATAACGGCGCCCAGCGCCTCAAAGCCCTTCATATGCTGATCGATCGGGCGAACGCCGAAATCACAGCCTCCGGGATAAGCGGCATGCGCCTTGCGGAAACGTCCCAATTCCGCACCCAAAATATAATACGAAGCGCGCATTTTGCGAACCAGCTCATAAGGCGAGCTTCCGGGGCGAATCTTGCGGGTATCTATCTCATAAGTAGTCTTGTTGATTCGTTTGATTTTGGCGCCGATGCTGCCGAGAATGGCAAGAGAGTCGGAAACATCGCTTATATCCGGAAGATTTTCGATCACACATTTGTCCTCGGTCAAGATCGTACCGAAGATAATGGCAACGGCGGCATTTTTCATACCGCTGACCTCGATCTCTCCGCGTAACGGCCGTCCGCCGTTAATAACCAACTTTTCCTTTTTCATTCGAATTTCTCCTGACAATAATCTTTTCACACCGCTCGCACGGCGGAAAGAATGGGAATGTAATAAAGGACACTCCGAACCGAAAAAATGTTATGCGTGAAAAATAGGGACACGCACACAAATACAGTATAACACAAAGCGTACAAAAATGGAAGAGGTTTTCACATTTTTTAACAAAATTTCCGCGCCTGCGGCGGGCGTTGCCGCGAAGCTTGCATTCCGATGGTCGCGCCTGCGGCGGGCGTTGCCGCGAAATACGAATTTCGCGCCTGCGGCGGGCGTTCCCGCGAAATACGAATTTCGGTGGTCGAAATTCGATTTCGCCTTACCTTTGTTATTGTTATATTGACGTAAGATTTTGATGCGCAATGAAGCCTTCCCCACTTGACCGAAGGTCACATTGTATCGAGGGGAAGGCTCTTGTGCGCTCGACGTTATGTCGGCACAAACTCGGCGGGCGACCGATGGTCGCCCCTACAGT
>URJL01000072.1 GCA_900548115.1 uncultured Eubacteriales bacterium | reverse complement strand
AACACGGATAATGTGAAAAGGGATTCCGACCGGCGGAATCCCTTTTCACGGCAACTGCGGCGCCGCAAGGCGCGACCACCGGAATTCAATTTCACGGTAACACCCGCCGTAGGCGCAGGGAGAGCATGGCAGTGTCAAAACCTTCGCTTTCGGCGTAAACGCGGAGCGTTCCCGCCTCTTTGCCGACGCGCACCGCCGCCGTGACAAGACCCATGCGCATTTTCCGATCGGGAAGCGCGACGGGCGACGTGTCCGAAACATCCGAGCCTGTGCCGACGACCGTTCCGAGTCCGTTGGTATGGAAGGAAACAAAAGGCGAGGCGTCGGGAACAAAGCGCCCCGCTTCGTCGACGCAATAGCACGTGACGACGGCAATATCGCGTCCGTTGGCTTCCTCGATTCGGTTGTCGAGCCGAAGCATGAGCCTTCGTGCGCGCCCCGTCGTGACCTTTTCGTCGCGGCAGACGATCGCGCCGCCGTTTCGTCCCTCGACCGACAGGACGCCTTGTTCATACGGAACATGCCATTCGCCGTGACCGAACGGCTCGATGCTTTGCTTTCCGAGCGATTTCCCGTTTAAATAAAGCTCCAGCTCTTCGCAGTTGGTATACGCGACGACGCGGATATCGTCTCCCTCTCTCCCCGCAAAATTCCAATGGGGCAAAAGGTGAACCATCGGCGTTTTCTTATCCCAATGCGATTTGTTTTGGTAAAACGCGTCCTTCTTTTGCAAGAACAGATCGATCGCGCCCGACTGGGAGCAAAGGCGCGGCCAAAAGGTCTCGCCGCGGTGCTCGAACGCGATCCACTGATACGCCCCCATGATATACGGATGTGCTTCCAAGAATTTCCGCATGTTCTCGCGTCCCGTAAACAGCGGAACGACATCCTTGTCGTAAGCGCTCATGTAGCTGCGCTCGGGGCGCTCGTCATACTGACCGCGCGTCGTGCCCGAGGCACAGCATTCGGTCGCGAGAAACGGGCGGTCGGGATAAAGCTTGCGCGCCTCGTCGTATTTCGGCAGATTGTAATTGAAGCCGATGATATCAAGCTCCGGAAAAATGCTCTCAAGTCCGGGGTGATTATCGGCGGCAGTGAGCGGGCGCGTGCCGTCGAGCTTTTGCACAATTGCCTTCAAATTTTTGAAAATCGCGCGCCCGCTCGGTTTTGCCAGGATCGGCTCTTCGTTGGCAAGCGACCAGAAAAAGACCGACGGACGGTTGCGATCGCGCTTGATCAGCATTTCGAGCGCATCGATATGCTCGCGCGCTTCGGAAAACCACCGCGTTTCGTCCAAAACGATAAATCCAAGTTCATCGAGCGCGTCCATCACCGCTTCGGGGTGGGGATAATGACTGGTGCGGTAGCCGTTTGCGCCCATTTCCTTGATCAGCTCGATCTTGTAGCGATGAATGTTGTCGGGTACGGCTTTTCCCGTCAGTCCGAAATCCTGATGCGCGCAAACGCCGTTGATAAACACGCGCCGCCCGTTGAGAATAAACCCTTCGTTCGCGTCGACGCGGAAGGTGCGGAAGCCGATCCGATCGTCCTGCGCGTCAAGCGCCTTGCCGTCGACCGAAAGCTCGGTATGCACTGTATAAAGATACGGCGCGTCGACATCCCAAAGAGTCGGCGCCGACACGCTCATTTCGGCGTGTGCCTTTCCGCTCTCGCGCCCGTCAAGCGAAAGGACAGTTTCGCATTCGGCAATTTTCTTTCCGCCCGCGTCCGAAAGCGTGTGGGAAAGCAAGACCGACACCGCCTCATAGCGGCGGTTCGAAAGCTCGGTTTCGATCGGGACGCTCCATGCTTGCGTTTCCGTTCCGTCGCTTTCTTTTTTCGGTGCGGCAAAAACGCCCCACAAATCGATCGAAACATCCTCTTTTTTGAGCAGCCACACCGAACGGTAAATGCCGCCGCCCTCATACCACCAGCTCTCATGTTCGCGCGTGTCGACGTGCAGCGCGAGAACGTTTTTTCCGCCGAAATTCGCCGTGTCGGAAATGTCCGGCTCGAAGCTCACATAGCCGCTGAAATTGCGCCCGATCAAAATGCCGTTCAGATAGACCTCGCACTGCGACGCAACGCCGTCGAAAAGCAGCGAAATACGCCGTCCGCGGTCTTCCTCGGGCAAAGTGAATTCTTTGCGATACCACGCGTCGCCGTAACGAAAATAGCCGAGCGAACGGTTTTCGTCGGGCGAGGGGGTCTGCTCGATGATAAAATCATGGGGCAGCGTTACACTGCGCCAGTTATCGTCGTCGGAAGTCTCGGGGCAGTCGAATGCCGCCGGTCCCGTGCGCTTGCGCTCGGTTTTGGCAAGAAGATAAGCGAACGAAGCGATTCCCTCGGTCTTCGGTGTGCCGCGATAAAACTTCCAGTCGTCGTCAAAACGTATTTTTTCCCGCATAAATAAAAACCTCCCGCTCGGAATATAAGAATAAAGTTTCATGCCGCTGTTTTTTTATTTTATTGTACCGCACCCCCGCGGTGTTTGCAAGAAGAAAAAAGGAAAATATATGGATAAAATTGCGCTTTCGCATTGACAGAACGGGCATCGAATCGTATAATAAAGGAAAAAGGCGAGAGAAAAAGGGCGGAAAAACAAAGGTGGAAAGCTATTTCGGAAAAGGCAATCGGTGCAGTGACCGCGTATCCGAGCGCTATCTTGCAGTGAATAATTGCGGTTATTACCGCAAGATCAATGTGGACATGCGCACCTTCCGCGCCGAGGGACGGCGGGATTTTCAGTATTTGTATATCGACCGCGGCAAGGGGACGTTTGTGCTGGACCGCGAAGAAAGAACGCTCGGTGCGGGCACGGTCATTTTGTTTTTGCCGAACGAGCGGCAGGAATATACCTTTTCAGCCGACGGCGAGACCGATTATTATTGGGTGCATTTTACGGGCACGGGGGCGTATGAGCTTCTTTCGCGCGCGGGACTTTGCGGCGGCGTTTTCGAGGTAGGCGAGCTTTTCTCGGTGCGCGAGGCGGTGCGGCGCATGGTGCGTCTTTTTCGCTCGGAGACCGAGACGGCGGAAGCCTATTCCGAAGGGCTTTTGATCGAGATCCTCTGCGAAACGGGATTGCGCGTCGACGGCGGACGGTTTGTTATGCAAAAGGTGATCGAAAAAATGCAAAAAGACGGTGCGGCGGGACGAAGAAACGCCGAATACGCCGCGCTTTGCGGCATGAGCGAATATCATTTTATCCGCCGTTTTAAGGAAGAAACGGGCAAAACGCCCCTTCGTTACCGCATGGGGCTTGTCATCGAGCGCGCCTGCGATCTTTTTTCCAAAACCGAAATGAACATCGCCGAGGCCGCTTATTTTCTCGGCTTTGACGATCCCTTGTATTTCAGCCGCGTTTTCAAAAAGGAAACGGGACTTTCTCCGCGGGAATTTCGCGAGAAGAACCGCGAAAGCGGGCGGTGAAAAATTGTTCCGTACAAAAGCGAAAACCGCGCCCGAGGGCGCGGTTTTTCTGTTACGGTTCTTTTAAGATCAAACGCCCGAATAAGCGGCAAAACCGCCGTCTACGGGAACTACAACACCGTTGACAAAGCCCGACGCTTTGTCGGACAGAAGCCACAGAAGCGTTCCGTCGAGATCCTCGGGAACACCGAAGCGTCCCATCGGAGTATGCGAAATGATCTTATCGCTTCTCGGCGTGAGCGAGCCGTCCTCATTGAAGAGAAGAGCATGGTTCTGCGCCGTTGCGAAAAATCCGGGGGCGATGGCGTTGACGCGGATGCCGACCTTGGAAAAATGGACGGCAAGCCACATGGTGAAATTGGAAACCGCCGCCTTTGCCGCCGAATAAGCGGGGATCTTGGTGAGCGGACGGAAAGCGTTCATCGACGAAACGTTCAGAATGACAGGATGTTCGGCTTTTACCATTTCCTTGGCAAAAACCTGCGTCGGCAGAAGCGTTCCGATAAAGTTCAGGTTGAAGACAAACTGAACGCCGTCGGGATCCAACTCGAAAAAGGTCGTAATGTCCTTTTTTGCGCCCTCGTCCAGATCCTCGGGGAAAAGATATTCCTTGCTCGTCGTGCCGCGGGGGTTGTTTCCGCCCGCGCCGTTGATGAGAATATCGATGCTTCCGAATTCCGAAAGGATTTTGTCGCGCGCTTCCTCAAGGCTTGCTTTTTGCAAAACATTGGTCGCTACGGCAAGCGCTTTTCCGCCGTCGGCAATAATCTCATCGACTACCTTTTGCGCCGCCGCGGGATTCAGGTCGAGCACGGCGACCTTTGCGCCGCATGCGGCGATCGTCTTGGCAAAGCCCGAGCAAAGCACTCCGCCGCCGCCCGTGACGACTGCGGTCTTGCCCGAAAGATCAATATGGAAGGGTAACTGCTTCATTGATCTGTGTCCCCCTTACCAGCCGAGCGTCTTGAGATAATCGCGGCTCATCTTAGCGCATTCGAGCGCGGGGGTATCATACCACTGATCCTGCTCGACAACGACCCATTCCGCGCCGGCGTCGATCGTGGCGTCCAGAATCGAACGGAAGTCCTGCTTGCCGTAGCCGACGGGACGGAAACGGAAGGTGTTCTTGACGTTTTCTTTCTTTTCGGACTTAATGCCGATCAGCTCGTACATCTGCTCCGACTTCGAGCCTTCGAAGTCCTTGAGATGAACGACGGGTGCGCGACCCGCATATTTGCGGAGATATTCCGAAGGATTTTCGCCGCCGACGTTGACCCAGCAGGTGTCCAGCTCGGTCTGCAAGTGGTCGGGCGAGATGTGCGCATACATATAATCGAGTCCGTAGGAGCCGTCGGGCATCTTGATAAACTCGAAATCGTGGTTGTGATAAAGAAGGACAAGCCCCTTTTTGCGGGCTTCCGCGCCGATCGTGTCGATCTTCTTCAGAATTTCGTCAAAGCCCTCGTCGCCCGGACGCATGCCTTCGCCGAGATACGGAACGGCAATGTACTTTACGCCGATGGTCTTGTAATCGTCAAGAACCTTTTCAAGCGGTTCGCCGCCGTTCATCAATTCCGAAACGTGCGCCGAAATCGGGATAAGACCGACCTCGTCAAGGATCTTTTTTACTTCGGCGGGAGCGATTCCGTAAAGGCCGGCAAGCTCGACGCCGTCATAACCGATGTCCTTGATCTTCTGCATCGTGCCGCGGAAATCCTTTGCCGCTTCCTCACGAACCGAATAGACCTGAATGGCTACGGGTAATGTTTTCATGATTTTTCTCTCCTTTTTATGTGAAGTGAATTTTTTCTCCGAGAACAGTATAGCACATCCCGCCGATTTTTTCAAGATGCTTTCTGTGTCAAAAACCGTGTTCTTTTCGTCGGCATAACAAAGGTAAGGCGAAGTTGCATTCCGACCATCGGAATGCAA
>URJL01000071.1 GCA_900548115.1 uncultured Eubacteriales bacterium | reverse complement strand
TACCATAACACGGATAATGTGAAAAGGGATTCCGACCGGCGGAATCCCTTTTCACTTTCTGTTCTGTTTTTACTTTTACGTATTTGCCGCGCTTGCTTTCGCTTTCAGAACGGCTTCATCATAGACGTGAACCCAGCCGGCGCAGACAAACAGCCGATTATCGCCGGCGAAGGCAACGCCCGCCGCCCCCGAGGTGACGGTCGTTGCGCCCATGGTAAGATATTTGCGGAATTCATGGCGGGTAATGCTTCCGTCGGGATTCAGGCGGCATCGCCAAAAATAAACCGCCTTATGTCCGCAGGCAAGATAAAGACTGCCGTTATGAAACGCCGTTCCCTGATTGCACTGCTCGTAGTTCTGTCCGATATAAGCGGGCGCCTGATCGATCGCGCCGTTGTCGGGCATTTCATACGAACGGATAATATCCCACGTTCCGTTGAAGCCGTTTTCGCTCGGGGCGGAAAGCGCCGTGCCGTAGGAAAGAACGCGGTCGCCCGTGCCGAGTGCGACGCGGTAAACAAAGCCGTTGTTGTTGGCGTTCAGGAAAAGTGAAGCGCTGCCGTAGAAGCAGGCGTTGATCTTGGTCTTGCCCGTAATACCGCTGTCGGCAAAATCATATTTTACCGCGTCGGCAAGATTCAGCATATCTTCGCCCGCTTTTACCTTCTCGTAAGGATTTTCGTAGATATAGAAATAATTTTCGGTCTTCGAAAAGCTTCCCGAACCGTTTCCGAAGGTCAGCGCATGCGTTTCGGAATTGTAATCGATACTGTTTGCATGCCCGAAATTGTGCGAAAGCGAGCCGATATATTCGCCCGTTTGATTTTCAAAATCGACGCTGTAACGCAGGATCGTACCCGTGTTGCTTCCGTCGGAGGCTTTGTCCGAACACGAGAAGAGCCAAAGCTCATCCTCGACGAGACAAAGATCGGAAAAATATGTTCCGGCTTTAAAGCTTCCCACTTTGAGACGGAAACGGAATCCCTCGGTCGTCATGATCGGCGTATCGTCGGTCGCGACCTCTTCTTCAACGTTCGGCGCAAGCAGTTCGGTGCGGCATTCGACGCGGAGCGCGCTCACCGTTTCGGCGATCGTATCGGTCGTGACAGCGGAATTCGTCTTAATGGCAAGGCGGTAAAAAGCCGCGTCGGAAAAGGCGGCGGGAGCGTCAAAAACCGCGTCGAGACGGTCGCCCGACGTTCCGATAAAGCTGTAATCCGCCTTGTAGGCAAGGACGATATAACGGCTGAAATTTGCGGGGAGGTTCGCTTTATCCAGCGTGATAACGCAGTTTTTCGCGGGGATATATTCGGGAGTATACAGGCGGTTTGCGGCGCTTGTGTTCTCCTTGCCCGTCGTGCCCGAGATGGTTCCGAGGGCAAAATCCGAATTGTTCAGAACCTTTGCCGTATAATAACCGAAGGGGGCGGCGATGTCGTTCAGCGTATCGGCTGTTGCGGCGGAATCCGGATAGACCGCAAAGCGGAAATATGCCGCATTTTCGGGGATTTCACTCGGGAAAGCCGAAAGCAGACCGCTTGTCGAAAGAAAGGCGCGGTTTTCGTCATACCAGAAAAGGGCAAAGTCGTCCGCCCCGCTTGCGGCCGAAAGGCGTACATCGGTCGGGATATAGGCGCTCGAATAAGCGGCGCCTGCGCTGAGAGCACAGCCGTCGGACGGCGAAAGATCGCCGACGCGAAGAAAAGTGTGCGTTTTTCGGTCGGTGAGAGGAACCTGCACGGTCAGGGGCGAGACTATTTCGGCGCGGTTGTCGTCGGTGACGGTGATGTCCTTTCCGTTTACGTTTTTCTTAACGGCCAGGCGGTAATAAGCCGTCTCGGACGAAAAGGCGGCGCCGTTTTTGTTATAGACCGAATCGGTGATCCAGCTTCCCGTGCCGTAGCAGGTGCCGAGGAATTTTTTGTTTTGATCATAGCACAAAACGCCGTATGCGCCGCCGCCCGTCGAATCGAACGAAAGGACGGTATTTTCGGCGGGAATATAATTCGGCGTGTAGGCGCGGGTCTTGTTGGCGGTATTTTCAACCCCCGTCGAGCCCGCGATCGTACCCGTTTCGAAATACCAGTCGTTCAGCGTGACGCGCGCGATCTCTTCTTCGGGCTCGTCGGGCTTTTCCGGCTCCTCCGGATCGGCGTTTTGCTCGTCGACATAGGCATAATAGCCCGAAAGGAGCGTTTCGATCGCCGTAATATCCGAAAGCTCGTCGCGGGTATAACGGTCGCAATATTGCTTCAAAAGCTCCTCGGAAACGGTGCTGACGGGCAGTCGGTATTCGGCGGAGTTCTCGCCGTAAAGCGTTTTTTCTTCGCCGTTTTCAAGACAGCGCACATACGGCATGACCTCATACGAACGGTCGAATTTGTCGAAGTCAATGCCGATTATGCAAACGGTGTAGACAAAGCCGTCGGTGTCCTGTGAAAAATAGCGAAAATCGTCGTTTCGGCTCGAAACAACGCTTGCACCCGCTGTTTCTTCGGTCAGCACTCCGTCAAGCCGATCGGTCGGGAGGACCGCCGCGCCCACTTCGGTGTAATCGGACGGCGTACCCGACACGCGGATCAAAAAGCGGAAGCCCCACGGCTCGGAAAGGCGCAGTTGTATTCCCGAAAGCGCGACGGTCGGAGCGTTTTCTCCCTGTGCCGCACAGGAAAGCGCCGTTCCCGAAAGCGCAAGAAGGACGGCAAGCAGCGCGCCGAGCGTGTGTCGAAGCCAAAACGTGTGTGTATGCCCGGGCTCATGCTCATGCTCATGCTCATGCGTGTTTTTTCGGTTCATGATGTTTCCTCTCTTTTTTGCATTTTGTACAAGTGATATACAAAAAGTATAGCATATATTTGTTAAAATTGCAATATGCTTGCACAAAAACCACTGCGGGGAGCGTTACCGCGAAATAGGATTCTGATGGTCGGAATCCTATTTCGCCTTGTCTTTGTTATGTCGGTGAAAAACTCAATGCGTAACCAAGCCTTCCCCTCGAGGGGAAGGCTCGGGTACGTTCGACGCTATTTCGGTACAAACTCTTTTCGTACTCCGAAATTTTCCGCTCAGCCTCTTCCCGCTTCGTACAATTTTATCGCGCGAAGCGCGACCCGTAATTTCGGCAAAGGCAAACATGTCGTTTTTGATTGAGCGCAAAAGCTCTGTACAATCAGGGGATTTTTAAGGGGGCAAGCCCTTAAATTCCCTTTCTTTTTGGTTTCTTTTTCTTTCGGAAACGAAAGAAAAAGGAACTCCGCCCGAAGGGCAAACACCACCCGTTTGCGGGCGATAGCAATAAAAGAGCATAGCGCACGTTCTCCGCAGTTGCGGCGCGGATGTCCGCTCACGCGGACATGTCGCATAAATGCGACAAAAAGTCCTCTCGGACTTTTCAAAGAAAATCCTACTCGGATTTTCTTTCAGGGCGAACCCCAAAGCGATTGTAATCGCCGCGAGGGTTCGCCCTCTTTGCGCCTTCGGCGCAAATTCACCCACTCCTGCGCTCGGCGAACGCACAAAGAATTTCGCGCTCTGCGGAGCGCGAGTCGGGACTCCGCCCCGACACCCCGCAAGCCTTCGAGAAGGCTTGACCCAAGCTTTGCTTTTCGGTGCGCATCAAAATTTTATGTCAACATAACATAGGCAGGGCAAGCTATCTCCTACATAACAAAGATAAGGCGAAGTTGCATTCCGACCATCGGAATGCAACTTCGCGGCAACCGCCCCGCGCAGCGGCGAGTATTGACAAGAGATGGAAAATGTGCTATATTGTTTGTTTGTGCCGTGTCCGATTCGACACGGTTCGACACAATTCATTCGGGGGTTTTGGCTCATGAAAAATTTCAAGCCTATGCTGTTTACCGATCTTGCACATTATGACAAAAAACAGTTTTTTGCCGATGTCGTTTCGGGTATTATCGTCGCCGTTATCGCGCTTCCTCTTTCGATTGCGCTTGCCATCGCGTCGGGAGTAACGCCCGAGGCGGGTATTTATACCGCGATCATTGCGGGCTTTTTGACCGCTCTTTTCGGCGGAAGCTCGGTTCAGATTGCCGGTCCGACTGCGGCGTTTGCCACGATCGTGGCGGGAATCGTCGCCCGAAGCGGCACCGACGGACTGGCGCTCGCAACGGTGCTTGCCGGTCTATTTCTCTTGATTATGGGGATTTTGGGACTGGGAAATCTCATCCGCTTTATTCCGTATACCATCACAACGGGCTTTACCGCAGGTATCGCCGTGACGCTTGTCATCGGACAGCTGAAGGACTTTTGCGGAGTGCGCTATCCGGCGGGTGTCTCGCCGATCGAGACGATCGAGAAAGCAAAGGCTTTCGGCGAAAACATTTCGACCGTAAACTTTGAAGCGGTTTTGGTGGGCGCGGTCTGCCTTGCGATCTTATTTTTGTGGCCGAAAGTATCGGATAAGATTCCCGCGTCGCTCATCGCCGTAGCGGTCGGGATTGCCGCCGTGCAGATCTTTCATTTGAACGTTCTTACCATCGGCGATCAATTTACGCTTTCTTCTCAGCTTCCGATTTTCCGTCTGCCCTCGCTCAGCTTTGAAAAGTCGGCGGCGGTTTTGCCCGACGCGGTGACGATTGCCGTTTTGGCGGGGATCGAATCGCTTTTGTCGTGCGTTGTCGCCGACGGAATGGTCAACAAGCACCATCGCTCCAACACCGAGCTTTGCGCACAGGGCATTGCCAATATCGGCTCGGCGCTCTTCGGCGGAATCCCCGCGACGGGCGCTATCGCCCGCACCGCCGCCAACATTCGCAACGGCGGTAGAACGCCCGTCTCGGGCATGGTCCATTCGGCGGTTCTTCTTCTGATTTTGGTACTTTTGATGCCGTATGCTTCCTATATCCCCATGCCGTCCATCGCGGCGATTTTGATTCATGTCGCCTATAATATGTGCGGTGCGCGGCAATTTGCGCGCATAATCAAAGCCTCGCCGAAAAGCGACATTGCCGTATTGCTCGTCACCTTTGTTCTGACCGTCGTTTTTGACCTTGTGGTCGCCATCGGGGTCGGCGTCGGCATGGCGTGCATTCTCTTTATGAAGCGCATGAGCGACGAAAGCCGTATTTCGGGTTGGAAATATGACGAGAACGACGAAAATTTGCGCAAGATTCCCGAATATGTGCGGGTTTATGAGTTTTCGGGACCGATATTTTTTGCCGTTGTGCAAAAGTTGAACGAGCTGACCGTCAAGGATTTTACGCGCTGTGTTATTCTGCGTATGCGCGGCGTTCCCTCGCTCGACACCGACGCGCTGCGCGGTCTTGCGGCGTTTTGCGACAGCTGCCGCGAGAAAAATATCCGCGTTATCTTTTCGCATGTAAATCCCCAGCCGTTGGCGGCGATGAAAAAGAGCGGGCTTTATGACAAAGCAGGCGAAGAAAACTTCGCCCCCAACATTGAAGCCGCCCTCGCGGTTGCCGCGCCTACGGCGAGTATTCCCGTGAAATAGAATTCCGATGGGCGGAATTCTATTTCACACTATTCATGCTATTTTGCCGCTGCACGAGACGTTGCCGTGAAAAGGGATTCCGCCGGTCGGAATCCCTTTTCACATTATCCGTGTT
>URJL01000070.1 GCA_900548115.1 uncultured Eubacteriales bacterium | reverse complement strand
AAGCTTGGGTCAAGCCTTCTCGAAGGCTTGCGGGGTGTCGGGGCAGCGCCCCGACTTGCGTCCGCAAAACGCAGGAGGAGTGAATTTGCATGCCGCAAAGCGGCGTGCAAAGAGAAAAGTCCGAGAGGACTTTTTGTCACCGTTAGGTGACATGTCCGCGAAAGCGGACATCTTCGGGAGCATACCCCATGTTATGTCGGCAAAAATCCGACAGGGTCGTCCGCGCCCGCCTTGCGGGCAAAAACCGGGAAACCAAGAAAGGAAAAAGCAAAAAGCATGCCCAAGACACTTATTATCGACGGCAACAGCATTTTAAACCGCGCGTTTTACGGCGTGCGTCCCATGACCACACGGGACGGGCGGCCGACCAACGCGCTTTACGGCTTTGTCAACATGATCGCAAAGCAGCTGGAATCGCTCTCGCCCGACGCGGCGGGAATCGCGTTCGATCTTCGCGCGCCGACCTTTCGGCATAAGGCGTGCGATTTTTACAAGGCGACGCGCAAGGGCATGCCCGAGGAGCTACACGCGCAGCTCGAGCCTGCCAAGGAGGCGGCGCGCCTTATGGGACTGCATGTTCTCTCGCTCGAGGGCTACGAGGCAGACGACATTTTGGGAACGGCGGCGAAACACGCTTCGGACGAGGGGAACGACTGCTATATCCTGACGGGCGACCGCGATTCGTTCCAACTGGTCGGCGAGCATGTTTTCGTGCTGCTTTGTACGACGGGCGAGACGGTCCTTTACGACAAACAAAAGATCGCCGAGACCTACGGCGGGCTTTCGCCCCGCGACCTCATCGACGTAAAAGCGCTGATGGGCGATACGTCGGACAATATTCCCGGCGTTGCGGGTATCGGTGAAAAGACCGCCGTTAAGCTGATAAGCGAATTTTCGTCGCTCGACGCGCTTTATGCCTCCTACGAAGAGTCTTCGCTTTCTGCCGGTGTGAAGGCAAAGCTTGCGGCGGGAAAGGAGTCGGCGTATCAAAGCCGTTTTCTTGCCGAGATCGTGCGCGACGTTCCGTTGCCCCTTTCTTTTTCCGATCTGCGCTATGACGGCATGAGAAAAGGCGAGCTTTATACTTTTTTGAATTCCTTTGAGCTGAAAAGCCTGATCAAGCGCCTTTCGCTTGAGGGCGCCGCCGCACCGTCGCTTTTTGACGGAGACGGCGCGGGCGAGTCGGCGGGCGAAGAAAAGTCCGCCTCGGTCGAAAAGCTCCCGTATGAAAAAGCGTCCGCGCTTCCCGAAATATTTCCGAATACGGCGGTTTTTGCCGATTTTTCGGCGGAGCTTTTGGCGCTCGACAACGGCTCCTTGTATGTTTTACCGCTGAGCGACGAATTTTTGCGCGCGATCTTTGAAGACGCTGCCCATGAGCTTACGGTTTACGACGCCAAGGAGCTTTCGCACCGTCTTTCCGCGCGCGGCATTTCGTTTGCGGCTTCTTATTTTGACATAATGCTTGCCGATTATGTCGCGTCGCCCGCGGCAAAGGGCGATGCCGAAAGCTTTCTTTCGGGGCACGACACGGCGGGCTTTGACCTTTCCGACCCGTGCGAAAAGGCGCTTTGCACCGCGCATATTTTGCGTGCCGAGCACGACGCGCTCAAAGAAAAATTACAAAAAGACGGCCTGGAGTTTGTCTGTTACGACATAGAATTTCCTCTTTCGCGCGTGCTTTTTGCCATGGAAACGCGCGGCTTCCGACTGGATGTCGAAGGACTTCGCGATTACGGCAGGATCTTGGAAGAGCGCCGCAATGTGCGCATGAGCAACATTTTTGCGCTGTCGGGCAAGGAATTCAATATCCAATCGCCCAAACAGCTCGGCGAGGTGCTTTTCGACACCCTTTCACTGCCCGCGTTAAAGAAGACCAAAAGCGGATATTCCACCGACGCGGAGACGCTGGAAAAACTGCGCCCGTATCATCCCATCATCAACGAAATTTTGGATTTCCGCACGGTCGCCAAATTAAATTCCACCTATGTCGAGGGGCTTTTAAAGGTCTGCGACCCCGAAACGCACCGCGTCCACACGACCTTTAAACAGGCGCTGACCTTAACGGGACGCCTTTCGTCCATCGAGCCGAATCTTCAAAATATCCCGATCCGTCAGCCCGAAGGACGCGAGCTGCGGAAATATTTCACGGCGAAGGACGGCTGTGTTTTGATCGACGCCGACTATTCGCAGATCGAGCTTCGTATTTTGGCGGCGCTGTCGGGCGACGAGACGATGTGCCGCACCTTCCGCGAGGGCGTGGACATTCACAACATGACCGCGTCGCAGGTGTTCGGCGTGCCGACCCAAGAGGTCACGCCCGAAATGCGCAAAAATGCCAAAGCCGTCAATTTCGGCATCGTCTACGGCATTTCCGATTTTTCGCTGGCGGGCGATATCGGCGTTACGAAAAAGCAGGCGGCGGATTATATCGAGCGCTATTTTGCCCGCTATCCGCGCGTCCGCGAATATCTGGATTCGCTCATCGCCTTTGCCGAACAGAACGGCTATGTCAAGACCTATTTCGGGCGGCGGCGCTATATTCCCGAGCTGACCGCGAAAAACAAAGTCATGCAAGCCTTCGGCAAACGCGTCGCGATGAATTCGCCGATCCAAGGCACGGCGGCGGATATTATCAAAATCGCCATGATCCGCACCGAAAACGCCCTTGCGAAAGCCGGCCTTGCGGCAAAGCTGATCCTTCAGGTACACGACGAACTGATCGTTGAATGTCCCGAAGAAGAAAAGGACCGTGCGGCGGAAATCCTTCGCCGCGAGATGGAAAACTGCGTCGACGGCTTCGCCGTCCCCCTCGAAGTCTCGCTTGCCGCCGGCAAAACCTGGTTCTCCGCTCACGCCTAACGGCGGGTGTTGCCGTGAAGTTTGCATTCCGACGGTCGGAATGCAACTTCACCTTACCTTTGTTTTGTCGGCGATAATTTGACCTATCCATGTTATGTTGACATGGAATCTCGATGTGTAATGAAGCCTCCCCTCGAGGGGAAGGCTCTGTTGTGCATCAAAATTTCTATGTCAACATTACAGAAGTAGGGCGAAATCGAATTCCGACCATCGGAATTCGTATTTCGCGGCAATGCTCGCCGCAGGCGCGGCAATGCCCGCCGCAGGCGCGACGAAGCGGGACCTGTAATTGCGAAAAAGGTAAGCAGGACGTTCTTAATTGAGCGCAAAAGCTCTGTACAATCAGGGGGTTTTTAAGGGCACAGCCCTTAAATCGCTTTTCTTTGGCAGTCAAATATAAAGACGATTCGGAGTTTTGGGCGCTTTGCGTCCGAAACTCGGGCACACACTTGCCGACACAAAAATTCAGTCGGCAAAGGATGTGTGTGCTCTTTTCGGAAGAAAAGAAAGGAACTCCGCCCGAAGGGCAAACACCGCCCGTTTGCGGGTGATAGCAAAAGAGGAATACGGCGAGGGCGGATCTCACGACTACACACAAGGTTTTGTCTCGTCAAAAGTGCTATTGAGGCTCCGCCTACTTTCGTAGGCGGCACGGCAACATTTCATCGCAGATGAAATTTGCCACACTTCGCGTAGCGATGTGTTACATCCGACGTGCTTCGCACGCCACCTTCCCCTCGATTCACTGTGACCTTCGGTCAAGTGGGGAAGGCTTCATTACGCATCAAAATTCTATGTCAATACAACAAGGGTAAGGCGAAGTTGCATTCCGACCATCGGAATGCAAGCTTCGCGGCAATGCTCGCCGCAGGCGCGGCAACTGCGGCGCCGTCAGGCGCGTTTTTGGGCAAGATCCAAAAGCAGGGCAAGCGAGGGAATGAGCAATGCCGAGGCGACGGCGTACTCGAGCATGGCGGTAAAATACGGAATGTCCTTCGGCGAGACCTCCGCGCCGCCGCGCCGTAAAAGCTCCGCAAAGATCAGCACCGTGACAAGAGCGGTCAGCGCGAAAAAGCTCCGCAAAAAACGATATGTAAGCGGCTCGAGCGAAAAGCGCTCCTTTTCGGTTCGTTTTTTCCTTTGAAAATGAAAAATCGTCATTTTTTCCTCCGTTTTACTCTCTTTTTAAATGTTTTAAAGGATGTTTTAAATGATTCGGTTGAATTTGTGCGTTTCCCGCAAAAAGCGGATTTTTTCGGGAAACTTTGCTTTTGACCGCGTTTTTTGGAAAATATTTCGCATTGATTCGTGTATTTCGTTATTTTTTCCTCTGTTTTTCGTTTTTCATTTCCCGTTTTTCATTCTTCCGTTCCCGCAAACTGCTGTTCGAGGTGTGTTTTCCATGCTCAAAAATTCCGAATCCAAAATCAACACCGTTTGCCGCCCGTCGCGGTGCGGTATTTCCACCGCCTGTTTTTATCCCGAGGACACCTTTTCCGCCTTTCGGCGCGTCGTCGACGCGGGCGCGCCCGTCGCCGAGGTCTTTATGAATTCGGTCGACGAATTGTCTCCCGAATCGCTGAAGCGCTTTTGCGATTATGCAAAGGAAAACGGAACCGAGATCGTGTCGCTTCATCCCTACACATCGGCTTTCGAAAGCCTTTTGTTCTTTTCGGAATACAAGCGGCGGCTTTCCGACGGACTTTCGCTTTATGCGCGCTTTTTCGAGGGCGCGGCGGTTTTGGGCGCGAAATATATCGTCTTTCACGGCGAAAAAAACACGCCGACTTTCTCGCGGTCGCTTTCCTCCGACGACTGTCTTTGCGAGGCCTACGGACGCCTGATCGAGCTTGCCAAATCCTATGATCTTGTCTTTACGCAGGAAAATGTCAATAATCACCGTTCGCAATCGCCCGAATTTCTCCGCCGCGTGCAAACGCTCGTGCCCGATTTACGCTTTACGTTCGATTTAAAACAGGCATTTCGCGCCAAACAGAATTTTCGCGAGGTGATCGCCGCCATGGGTGAAAAGATCGTGCATGTTCATATGAACGATTTCGGCGAACACGAATGCTGTCTGCCTTTTGACGGCTTTGCGGATATGAACGCGGTAAAAGAAGCGCTTGAAAAAGTCGGTTTTCACGGCTCGTATATTTTGGAAGTCTATCGTTCGTGCTTTTCGGACGCAGACGAGCTTGCCCTTTCTTTGAACAAGACCCGCGCGTTCTTTTGCCCCGAAGAATAAGGGCGCGAAAAGCGCGGAAAACGAATACGAATGCAAGTGCGAATGCAAGTACGAATGCAAATACGAATACGGAAAATATAAATTCGGAAATACAATTTCGGAGGTGAAGCAAGATGAAATGTCCTTCCTGCGGGCATCTTGAAAGCAAGGTGCTCGATTCCCGCCCGTCCGCCGACGGAACCGGCATCCGCCGCCGCCGCGAATGTCTTCTGTGTCAAAAACGTTTTAAAACCGTCGAGACCATCGAAAATCTGAGCTTTTTGGTCGTGAAAAAGAACGGCACGCGCGAGCTTTTCGACCGTTCCAAGCTGACCCGCGGCATTGTGCGCGCCTGTGAGAAACGTCCCGTCAGCATGAAGCAGATCGAAGGCGCGGTGAACGATATCGAAACGACGCTGCAAAGCTCCATGCGCAGTGAGATCCCCTCGACCGAGATCGGCGAGCTGGTTATGGAAAAGCTGAAAGAATTGGACGAGGTGTCCTATGTCCGCTTTGCTTCGGTTTATCGGCAATTTAAGGATATCAACACCTTTATGGAAGAATTAAAAAAGATTTTAGGCGAATAACCGCCCCTGCGGGGAGCGGTTGCCGTGAAATACGAATTCCGATGGTCGGAATTCGATTTCACATTACCCTTGCGGTGTTTATGGGAACTCGGCGGGCGACCGCCGGTCGCCCCTACAATGTCGGTACGGTTTTTGCCGAATCGACACAGACGGCATAAGTGTCCGTACTTTTAAAACAAGCGGAAATAAAGCCTTCCCCTCGAGGGGAAGGGGGACCGCGTAGCGGTGGATGAGGTGCGCCCGCGCCGAAGGGGCGGGCGAATGCGCAGTAACAGCTTTTGCTGACACAACATTATGCGCACTTTCGTCGCACCACACAAAATTCCACCTCACCGAACTTTGTCGTTGCGGCTCCGCCTACTGCGTAGGCGGCACCTCATCCGTCACTTCGTGACACCTTCCCCTCGAGGGGAAGGCTTTGGTGCGCATCGAAATTCCGCCAACCTGACACAAAGTTATGCTTTCGAAGATGTCCGCTTTCGCGGACATATCACCTATCGGTGACAAAAAGTCCTCTCGGACTTTTCAAAGAAATTTCTCCGAAGAGAAATT
>URJL01000069.1 GCA_900548115.1 uncultured Eubacteriales bacterium | reverse complement strand
TATCACCGACATAACAAAGGTAGGGCGAAGTTGCATTCCGACCATCGGAATGCAATCTTCGCGGCAATGCTCGCCGCAGGCGCGGCAACACTCACCGTAGGTGTGAAATCGAATTCCGACCACCGGAATTTGATTTCACGGCAACTGCGGCGCCGCTAGGCGCGGCAACACCCACCGTAGGTGCGGCCGGAGAGACTTTTGGCGGATAGGGTGGTGAGATAGATTTTTTTTTCGGAGGTTAAGATAAAGGCTTTCGGAAGACCGTCGCCGCAAACCTCCAGAATGCCGTCTTTTTCGGCTTTTTTTAAGAATTCGCGGGTGTCTTTTTCATGCGACGCCGTGTCAAGGTCAAAAATCCCGACGATGTTTTTCTTTCGGATCACCTTGCCCGAACCGATGTGAATGTACACGCGCTCATCCTCCTTTTTGCATATTTTCCCGCTCCGCATACGTTCCGTTTCGGACAAAAATCGTTCTGCCCGAAAGGTTTTTTACCGCGTTTTCGTCACAACAGGTCAAAAGCACCTGTTTTTCGCCGAAGATCGACAAAAACCGTTCTTTTCGGTTTTCATCCAGCTCCGACAAAACGTCGTCGAAAAGATAGACGGGCGATTCCCCCGAAAGAGTGCGGATTATCTCGCCCTCGGAAAGCTTCAGCGCCAAAACCGTGCTGCGCTGCTGTCCCTGCGAAGCAAAGGTGCGCGCGGCAAATTCGGCGTATTTTTGATGTTCCTCCCCCGTATCGGGAGTATCGGACGTATCGGAAAGGTTCGCTTCACCCTGCGGAAGCTTGCCCATGAAAAAGAGAAAATCGTCGCGGTGCGGACCGTATTTTGTCGTGCCCGCGCGAATTTCCGACTCGGTATTGTGCGCATATTGCGCGCGAAGCGCTTCCCCGATCTCGCTTTCCGAAAGGTCTTTTTCGGGGTCGGAATCTTTCACACTGCCGTAATAGCGGATAAAAAGCCGTTCGGAATCGCCCGAGATCTCTTTGTAAAATCCGCGGGAAAGCTCCTGCAAATAGCGGCAAAACGCCATTCTTTGGCGAATGATGACCGCGCCCTTTTCGCTCAGCGCGTCGGAATAGACCGACAGAAGAGCGGCGTCGCCCGCGCCCTTTTCACGAAAGCTTTTTAAAAGCGCGTTGCGCTGTCCCAAAATTTTGGCGTAATCGTTGAGATAACGGATGTATCCGGGTTTAATCTGGGACAGCGCCATGTCGCAGAATTTGCGCCGTTCTTCGGGTGCTCCTTTGATGAGCGAAAGATGATCGGGCGTGAAAAACACGGCGCGGAAATGCCCGATAAATTCCGATACTTTCCCGACCGAAACGCTTTCGTAGCATAATCTTTTCTTTCCGTCGGGAAAATATCGAATCTCCGCACAGCGGGCGGAGTCGATGTCTTTGCGGTCAAAATCCGAGGTGAAATGCAGGGTTAGGTGCGAAAAATCCGCGCCGCGCCGCACAAAATCCCCGTCCTTTGCCGTTCGGTGGCTTTTGCAGATGGCAAACAGATAGACCGCCTCCAAAAGATTGGTCTTTCCCGCACCGTTTTCGCCGTACAAAAGGTTCAAGCCCTTCGAAAACGAAACGCTTTGCTTTTCGATATTGCGAAAATTTTCGGCGGTCAGATTTGTTATGATCATGAAAAACCTTTCTCTATACGGAAGTTTTGAGCCGCGATAACAACTTTTGGTGTGGTGAAATTTGTGTAGTATACGCGGAGAGAGGTGCGCTAAATGCTGTGTCAGCAAATTTTGCTTTTGCGCATCCGCCCATACCTTCGGCATGGGCGCACGGGAATATTTTGCCGCAGGCAAAATTTCTCCCGCATTGCGGGCATTGCGGGCATTGCGGGCATCGCGTAGCGATGTGGCACATTCGTCACGTCTTCGCCGTGACACCTTCCCCACTTGATCGAAGATCACAGTGGAACTTGAACCGAAGGTCACAGTGTATCGAGGGGAAGGCTTGGGTGCGCACGGTGCTGTGTCAGTCTAGACTCGGCGGGCGACCATTGGTCACCCCTACGGGGTTCGTTTAAATTTGCGACGAATAAGCAATAGATTAAGTGTCCGTAATTTTAAATTCTGCTGACATGAAGCCTTCCCCTCGATTCACTGTGATCTTCGATCAAGTGGGGAAGGTGGCGCGCGGAGCGCGTCGGATGAGGTGCGCCCGCGGAGCGGGCGAGCAGCGATAACAGCTTTTTGTGAGGTAAAATTTGTGTAGTACGGCGCGGAAAAAGATATGCTTAATGCTGTGTCAACTAAATTTGTTGCTGCGCATCCGCCCATACCTTCGGCATGGGCGCACCTCATCCGTCACGTCTTCGCCGTGACACCTTCCCCTCAAGGAGAAGGCTCTGTTACACATCGAAATTTTATGTCAACATAACATGGGTAGGGCTTTTCGCCGACGCAGCAAAGGTAGTGTGAAATTGAATTCTGACCATCAGAATTCAATTTCACGGCAATGCTCGCCGCAGGCGCGGCAACTGCGGCGCCGCTAGGCGCTAGGCGTTGTTGAGCTGAACCGGAAGAACCATGTAGAAATAGCGGTCGGGATCGCCCTCGGACTTTTCGTCGGGGGTGATGAGCATGGGACCGAGCGTATGCGAAAGGGTAACGGTGATGTATTCTTCGTTCACGGCGCGCAAAGCGTCAAGAAGAATTTTGTGGTTGAAACCGATCTCCAGCGGAGCTTCTTCGGAATCGAGATTTTCGTAAGTAAATTCGTCCTTGAATTTTCCGAGCATAGTCGCAACACTGATCTTCATAACGCCGCCGTCGAAATAAAGGCGGATCGAGCTTTTTATACGCTCGTCGATGATAAGCGCCGCGCGTTCGATCGAATCGATAAAGCGCGCGGTGTTGACGCGGGCTTTGATCACGTGCTGCGGCGGAACTTTTTTGCGGAAATCGAGAAATTCGCCTTCCAAAAGACGGGTGATGAAGTAAATGTTGTCAAAAGTGAAAATGATGTGCTTGCGCGCCATGTTGACCGAGATGGGCTGATCGTTGTCGGCGGTCAGACGCAAAAGGTCGACCTGCGCTTTTCCGGGCATAATGAACCGAAGATCGAGATCCTCGCGTTCGGTAAGTCCCTCTTCACAGCGCATCGAAACGCGAAAACCGTCCAGCGCCGTAATGCGCATGTTCTTACCCGTAAGCTCGATGAGCGAGCCGGTATAGATCGGCTTCGAATCGTCCTGCGATACGGCAAAAAGCGTGCGGTTGATGATGGCGCGGAGCTTGTTTTGCTGTAAGGTAAAATCAAGATCGCCGTGTACGTCGGGAAGTCCGGGGTAGTTTTCGGCATCCTTGCCCGAGATCTGAAAATCGGCTTCTTCGGTGTGGATCTTCAAGATCAGATTTTCATCCGATTCGATCGTGACGGGACCGTTGGGAAGCGAATGAATGATCGCCGACGTTTTCTGCGCGTCCACGACGATTTTTCCCTCCCGTTCGATGTCGGCTTCCAAGGTGGTTCGAATACCTTTTTCGCGGTCATAGGAGCAAAGGGTCAAAAGCCCGTCCTTTGCCTCGAGAAAAATTCCTTCGAGAAGCGGATCGGTGTTTCGCGGGGCGACACCGTAGCTTACGGGCAGGATCGAACGCTCGAGCGCTTTTTTATCGGCTGTGAATTTCATTTTGTCCGAGTCATCCTTTCGTAATTTTTAGGTTCGGTCTTTCGGGAAAAATTTCCCACATGCGGCGTTCTTCGAATCGTTCGCAAACGCACACAGGAATGATTGTGATTTATGTATAGGGTTAGCAGTAACAGTAGTAGAGGGTGTGGGTTTTGTGGAAAAACGGAAAATTTCTCCATTTTTCGGCATTTCGCGCCGCATTTTTGCTGTGGAAAAATTTCCCCGATCACCCGAAATGAGTGTGGAAAAGACAGGGTCGTTTTCCGCAAAAACCCGAAAGCAATTTTTGTGGGTGTTGTGGGTCTTTGCGGTGTGGGTTTTGTGGAAAAAACAGTCCGACTGTTCACAACGTGAACATTTCAGCTGCCGCGTCAGCGGCAATTTCGCTGCCCGCAAGGCGGACAATTTCGCTGTCCGCGTAAGCGGACAATTTCACTGCCGCGAAAGCGGCAATTCAGCCGCCCGAGAATCGGGCGAGCCGTAATATCAATTTTCGGTGATGTAAAAATCGTCCGACCTGTAGGGGCGACCAAAGGCTCTGCCTTTGGAATCCGCAAGCCTTCGAGAAGGCTTGACCCAAGCTTTGTTCCTTGGTGCGCATCGAAAATCTACGTCAACATAGCAAGGGTAGTGTGAAATCGAATTCCGACCATCGAAATTCGATTTCACGGCAACACTCACCGTAGGTGTGAAATTGAATTCTGACCATCAGAATTCAATTTCACGGCAACTGCGGCGCCGCTATGCGCGCGGTTACTGGCCTAAGTCTTTTAAAATACCTTTCATTTGATCGGAAAGCGAACCGTCGTTTTTCATTTCCTCTTCGACAAAACGAACCGAATCGTACACCGTCGAATGGTGTCTGCCGATAAACGCGCCGATATCCTGAAGCGTCATGCCCGCAAGGGTGCGGAGAAGATAGGAGGTGATATGCCGCGCCATGGTGATGTTTTTGGTGTGCTTTTTGCCGAGAATGTCCTCGCGCCCGACGCCCGTATGACGGGATACGGCGTCGACGATCTTGTCGGGATTGATCTCGATCGGACCGGTCACGACGTTGCCGACGATACTGCGCACCAGTTCTTCGGAAATGGGCACTTTGGTAAGCAAGGCATAACCGTTGATGTTTTTGATAATGCCCTCGATCTGGCGCACGTTGTCCTTGACGTTGTCGGCAATATATTGCACGGCGTCGTTCGGAATATCGACCTTCATGTCCATCGATTTGCGGCGGATGATCGCCGCGCGAAGCTCGACGTCGGGCTGACCGATATCGACAATCGCGCCGCTTTCAAAGCGGGAACGGATACGCTTTTCCAAAACGGCGATATCCTTCGGCGGACGGTCGCCCGCGACGATGATCTGCTTGTTGGCTTTGTAAAGCGTGTTGAAGGTGTGGAAAAATTCCAGCTGTGTTGCTTCCTTGCCGCCGATAAACTGGATATCGTCGATCATCAAAATATCCGCCGTGCGGTATTTCTCGCGGAATTCCGCCGTAGTTTTGTGCGTCAGCGCGGCGACCAGTTCGTTGGTAAAATCCTCGCTTGTACAATAAACGATGTTGTAGGACGGGCGCGTCCGCTCGACGTGATGGGCGATGGCATAAAGGAGATGGGTCTTTCCGATTCCGGGCGGACCGTAGAGAAACAGCGGATTATACTGCGCCGCGGGATATTGCGCGACCGAGAAGCAGTAGGCATACGCCGTCTTGTTCGAGTCGCCGACGACGAAATTTTCGAAGGTGTAGCTCGGGCGGTATTCGGGAACCGACTGCGACATTAAAAGCATGCCTTCCTTGTTTCCCAATTCCTCGAGATATTTTATCAGCTCGAGATCCTCCAGCTGATCGCTTTCGGGGTTGTAGACCTTGGGAAAATTCAGGTTTTGCTTGGGCAGTTTGTATTCGCCCTTGAACGAACGCGGCTCGATCTTTTCCGGCTCGGCGTTCGGGTCGGGCGCTATGTATTCGGGGTCGAATACGATGCCTTTTTTCTTTTCTTCCTCGATAAATTGTTCCTCCGCCTCGTTTCCGAGAAGCTCGAGAAACTGTTCTTCAAACGATCGGCTCTCGATCGAGATGATGGTGATTTTAATGGGGAAGCCCATGACTTCTTCGAAGGCTTCGTTCAGCTGATCGAAAAAGCGCGATTCGATGATTTTTTTCTTGTAAAGATTCGTTGTTTGCAAATAAGCTCGGTCATCGATCAGTTTTTGAAGAGAAAGATCGGAAAACCATAACTGAAAGGTCACTTCCCGTTCGATTTTTCCCTCCAAAAGCTGCATGACCGCTTTCCAGACTTCGGATTCCGAAGACATGAAAACCCCCCTTTCCTTGATCGATATTCATCCTGTATCCGTATCCACACAGGAAACGTATCGCGCCGCGAATAAATAAAAAAACGTTCGCGAAGCGATACTTCATGCGCGTATATTTTACCATGAAGCAAAATGCTTGCTTGCAAGGGCATTTTGCGAAGCCGTCAATGGCGCAAGCCGCGCGGAGCGCGGGACGTCGAAAGACGGGAAGTATCGCAGAGCGATACTTCTTGCGCGTATATTATACCATGAAGCAAAATGCTTGCTTGCAAGGGCATTTTGCGAAGCCGTCAATGGCGCAAGCCGCGCGGAGCGCGGGACGTCGAAAGACGGGAAGTATCGCAGAGCGATACTTCTTGCGCGTATATTATACCACAAAATCGGTTTTTTTGCAATAGTGAAAAGTTAAAATGAGTGAATTTTTTATCCGCCATAATATAAAGAGGAAAAAGCGCCTGCGGCGAGCATTGCCGCGCCTACGGCGGGTGTTGCCGCGAAGTTGCATTCCGATGGTCGGAATGCAACTTCGCCTTACCCTTGTTGTATTGACATTAGATTTTGATGCGCAATGAAGCCTTCCCCTCGATTCACTGTGACCTTCGGTTCAAGTTCCACTGTGACCTTCGGTCAAGTGGGGAAGGTGTCGCCGATAGGCGACGGATGAGGTGCGCCCATGCCTTTGGCATGG
>URJL01000068.1 GCA_900548115.1 uncultured Eubacteriales bacterium | reverse complement strand
GGACACGAAGTGCCGGATGAGGTGCGCCCGCGCCGAAGGCGTGGACGAATGCGCAATAACGAATTCCGTTGACATAAAATTTCGATGCGCAGCAGAGCCTTCCTCTCAAAGAGGAAGGCTCTTGTACGCTCGACGTTATGTCGAATAATATGGGTAATGTGAAAAGGGATTCCGGTGGTCGGAATCCCTTTTCGCGGCAGCTGCGGCGCCGCAAGGCGCTTAGGTGACGGTTATTTTCATGACATGACCGGTGCCGTAGGCGTTGGCGGTCAGAACGTATTGCGGAATGGTCTTTTCGACTTTATTGCCCGCTTCGTCGGTGTACGAGCCTAAAATATGGGTGATATAATCGCCGTGGTAATGTCCGCAGAACACGCCGCGAACAACGTCGGCGTTGTTGCGGATAAGGTTATAAACCGCAAGAGTTGCGCCGCTTGTGCCGTCTTTTCCGATACAGTCGTTGTCAAAGCTGTTGGTAAGTCCGTCGGCGGCATAGGAGAGGAACGGATGAATTTCGTGATCCTCGGGATTGTGTGTGCAGAGCGGCTCGTGCTCAAAGATCAGAATGACAAGCCCTTCGCGGCGCGCCTTTTCGATATCCGCCGCAAGCTTTGTCGCCTGCTCCTCAAAATATTTGCCCACTCCGTTGTCCAGCGCCACGCACATCACCTTGTCCTTTACCACTTTGGACGAATAGTAAAGATCGTGCGGCCAGAATTCTCTCAGCCAGTCGATGCGCGATTCGTAGCTCGACGGGTCGGAAACCTTGCCCTGCATAACGCGGGTGACGTCATGACCGCCGAGGCACGCCATAATATCGGTGTCCTTGCGGAACAGATTTTTGATCGTAAGCTCCTTGCAGCCGTAGGACAAATAATCCAGAATGTCGCCCGTAACGACCGTCTGGTCGGCGTAGCGCGCATATTCCATCGCACGGATCGCGTTGGGCTGTGACGCGCCGTTCGCCAGCCATGTGCGGTAGATTTTGGTGCTCATAACGGCGGGATTGGCTTCGGAAAGGTCATATTCGTTGACAAGGTTGAAATGCGTGTCGGAAATCTGCACGATCTCAACGGGATCGGTGCCGGGCTTTCTGCCCTCGATCACGGTCTCACGGATGAAAACATCCCCGACGTTTCCGTAAACATAAGTGTCAAGATCGTCGGCGGAGCCGTTGTAAACCTTGGGATTGCCCTTGGTTCTGCCTGCCGTTTTCAGTTCGTCAAGCGCCGCCGAAAGAACCGCTTTTTCCTCGGCGGAAATATCCTTTGCAATCAGAACGTGCGACGCGGTTTTGTAAAGACGGTTCGTCATGGTCGTGACCAGCGCCGTCGGCTTCTTTTCGGACGAAAGCTCCTTTACATAATCGACAAAGCTCTTTCCGTCGGGAAGCGCCGTGAGCGACGCGCTTTCGGCATACGCTTCGTTCGCCTTGCCGACCGCTGCCGCGATCTGCGTTTTTGCCCAGCTGTCGGCGATATCCGAGAAAGCGCTCGTTTCGTTTTCGTGCGGGATTCTTCCGAGATAACGGTTGACGACCGTCACCACCTCGGCGCGGGTAACCGTTCCGTCGGGACGGAAAGTGCCGTCGGCATACCCGACCATATATCCGTTTGCAAGGGCGAAATAGATCGCGTTGTTGTGCGGATTGTTGTAGTTGACGTCCGAAAATTCGTTGTAATTCTTCGCGTTGGCAATGTTCGAATAGATATTTTGGCAAAGCTTCTTGAAATCGGCATAGGTCTCTTCTTCGGGCAGAAGATGGTTAATATTATAGATCAGCTGTACGAATTCGCCGCGCGTTATGGGCGTGTTTGGATTGGCGTCGCCCCCGTCGGTCGTGACGTTTTTCAAAAGTCCGCTCTTTTCAAAGAACGAAATGTTGTTGTAATACCATGCCTCGGGTGAAAGGTCGGTATATTCGCTCTCGAATTTTCCGTTCTTCACCGCGTCGTAATCGGCGATGAGACGGGTAAGCAGCGTCACTGCTTCGGCGCGGGTCATGTTGCCGTTCGGACGGAAGGTTCCGTCGCTGTAGCCCGAGACGAACGAGGCGTCTTTTCGCAGACGAAGATCCAGCCCCGATTTTATTTCAGCGATATAAAGCCCCTTTTGCAGCTTGAAAACGCCGTTTTCGGGCGCAAGCGTCGTTCCGTCGGAAAGAAGAAGCGAAGCGGCGGTGCAGCCGTAGACGTCGTAACAGGTAACGCCCGCGAGAGCGCCGTTTTCATCATAGGTCGGCTCGCCCTTGCCGCCCGAGAGGTACAAGATCTGGTCGTAATGCGCTTTTTCGTCAATAGCGGGCTGTGTTCCGCCCGTGACGAAATAAACCGCGCCGCCCTCGGTCTTGCCTTCGCCCGCGTCCGCAAGCTTTTCAATGCTCGTGTTGCCTGCATAAACGCTCACGTTGCCGACAAAGGAGGAATCCGCGCCGTATGCGCCGACCGCAAGCTCGGTGATGGTGCTTCCGTCGATCGTAAGCTTTACGTCGCCCTTCATACTGCCGTTTTCCGCGCCGATGACAAGGCGGTCGATCTTGGAATCGTTCAGCGAAAGAGTAATTTCGCCGACCGTCTCGCCCGAGAGCGAGCCGAGATAAAGCGTGCCGATCTCGGCGCCGCTTATGGTGAGCGCGGCGTTGCCCGACACCTTGCCCGACGACGCGGCAATCGTGCCGTAGTGTCCGCCCGAAAGCGAAATTTCATAATTGCCCGAGGCGTCGCCGCTGTAAAGATTCGGGAGCGGCGCGTATTTTTTCGTTCCCGTCGTGTAATCGGGAATGGTGAAATAAGCGTCGAAATTGTCCGCCGTGAAATTGTGTCCGTCCAAAACGATGCGGTTGTTTTCGGCAAGCCGCAGTGAAAGATCGGAAAGAACAAGATCGCTCGAGAGCGAAAGCGTTTCCGCTTCGACCGTGACGGCGCTTGCCGTGACGGTTTTGCCGATGCCTTCAATCGAAAGAGCCTTTCCCGCGCCGAGCGTATCGCCCGCAAACGAAACGTTTCCGTTGAAAACAAGCTTTCCGCCGTCGGAAAGCGCCGCATACCCCTCGTCGAACGATTTATACGCCGTGTAGGATTTTCCCCCGTAGGAAATGCGCCCGAAGGAGGAGACAAAAGCGGTTTTTGTGCCGTCGATGTCGACCGGCTCCGCCGCCGCGGCAAAGGTCTCGGGAAGAAGTGCGCTTCCCGCAAGCAAAAGGCTGAAAAACAGCGCCGCGCCTTTTCGAATGTTCTGATTCATGATAAACCCCCTTAATTTTGTCCGAAAGCCGAAAACAACAAAAATATCAATTTTCACTTTTCCGATTCAAGATACAGTTTAGCATATATTTTGAAAAAATTCAACCGTTCTCATCAAAAAAGTAAAATCGTGACCGCCTTTTTTGTTGATTGTGTCAAAAACAAACACTGTTTTTTGGAAAAATCTTAAAATTTCCCGCGAATTCACATTTTTCTCTTCCTTTTTCGGTAAAAAAAGTGTATACTGGTCATGGAGAATTATAGGTAGAAATGCCCGTTTTTTTCGGGTGAAACCACCGTTTTCCCGCTTTCGGTACAACCGAAAAAAGGAAATTCGGCTTTTTGTATTACGCGAGACCCGTACATACAAAAGAAGAAAGGAGCCGTCATGTATAACATCGGTGATACCGTCATGTATCCCGGAACCGGCGTTTGCCGTATCGAAAACATCGTTCGGGAGAGTTTTGTACGGGGAGAAGAACGTACTTATTATGTGTTGAAAGCCGTTTACGAATCGGGCGGCACGACGATCTATTGCCCGGTCGACAGCGAAAACGTGCGTCTGCGCGGACTTTTGAGCCGCGAGGCGATTGATCGGATATTGTCGGACGCCTGCGCACACGAATCGCTTTGGGTGGAAAATGCGCTTCAGCGAAAAAAAGCGTTTTTGTCCATTCTGAAAGAGGACAACGGCGTTCGGCTTCTGCGTATGCTCATCGATTTGCACGAGCACCGCAAAAAACAGGCGTCGGAGGGCAAAAAGATGCACGTGTCCGACGAAAAGATCATGACGGAAGCCGAAAAAATGTGGAATCAGGAGTTGGCAAGCGCCTTGAAAATGGAACTTGCAAGCGTTCCCGAATTTGTCGTTTCCCAACTGAATTTGAATAAAAACGCCGCCGAATCGGTCGGATACGGCGGATAAAAACACAGTCCCTGCGGGACGGGAGGTTCTTTATGTTTGTAAAACAGCTTACGGTCTTTGTTGAAAACAAATCCGGGCGCGTGTCGGATATTCTCGACGCGCTCGGAAAGGCAAATATCGATATCAGCGCGCTTTCAATCGCCGATACGTCGGATTACGGACTTATGCGCATGATCACCGACGAGCCGCAAAAGGCAAAGGAGATTCTCGACGGCGCGGGCGTCGCCGTAAAGATCACCGACGCGCTTGCCGTTCCGATCGAAAATCGCCCCGGCGGACTTGCCGCCGCGATGAAGCGCCTGAAAGACGGCGGCGTTTCGGTCGAATATCTCTATGCATTCGTCGGCAGAAAAGACGGTGGCGCATTGGTCGTTTTGAAAACCGACGACAACGAAAAAGCCGACAAACTACTTTCCTGACACCGCTGCGCGGGGCAGTTGCCGCGCCTACGGCGGGTGTTGCCGTGAAGTGAGATTCCGATGGTCGGAATCTCACTTCACCTTACCTTTGTTATGTTAACATAAAATTTAGATGCGTAACCGCGCCTTCCCCTCGATCACTGCGGCCTTCGGTTCAAGCTGCACTGTGATCTTCGATCAAGTGACGAAAGTGCCGCATCACTTTGTGATGTGGGAGAAATTTTGCCTGCGGCAAAATATTCCCGTGCGCCAATGCCGAAGGCATGGCGTATGCGCAATAGCAAATTCGGTTGACATAACATCGAGCGCAGCTCTCATCACGCAACACAAAATTTCACCTCAACAAAACCGGTCATTACGGCTCCGCCTACTTCGTAGGTGGCACCAAAGGTGCGGGCGTATGCGCACCGACAAATGCGGTTGACATAAAATTTGACTTCCCGATAAACCGATCATTCTTCCCCGCAAATCCACAAGAAAGAAGAAAAAATCATGTTATCCAAAGTAAACAGCGCCGGGATCGCGGGCATTGACGGATACATTGTCGATGTCGAATGCTTTGCCGCAAAATCGATACCGAAATTCGACATTGTGGGTCTGCCCGGCGCGTCGGTCAAGGAATCGTATAACCGAATCAAGGCGGCAATAAAATCGTGCGGCCTTGATTTTCCGGTCATGTCGCTGACCGTCAATCTTGCCCCCGCCGACCGTACCAAGCAGGGGACGGCATACGATCTTGCGATCTTGCTTGCCGTTTTGAAATGCACGGTGCTGGAAAACGTCGATCTTGCGGGAAAATGCTTTGCGGGCGAGGTGTCTTTAAGCGGCGCGGTTCGCCGCACCGACGGCATTTTGTCGATGTGCATCGCCGCGCGCGACGCGGGCTTTTCCGAAATGTATGTCCCGTTTGACAACGTGAACGAAGCGAGCGTCGTCGACGGCATCGACGTGTACGGCATTCATAACATTTCCGAGCTTTTACAGCACTTGATAAAGGGCAAAGTCCTTTCGCGCGCCGAATGCAAACGCGACGAGCTTTTTCGCCTTTCTTACGACGGACTTGCGGATTTTTCGGACGTCAAGGGGCAGGAACACGTAAAGCTTGCGCTCGAGGTCGCCGCGGCGGGGATGCATAACGTGCTTTTGGTCGGTCCGCCCGGAACGGGAAAGAGTATGCTGGCAAAGCGCCTCCCGGGCATTCTTCCGCCGATGAGCTTTGAAGAAGCGCTCGAAACGACCCGCATTTATTCGGCGTCGGGCAATATTGCCGCAGGCGAAACGCTGATCGTGCGCCGTCCTTTTCGTGCGCCGCATCACACCATGTCGGCGGCGGGGCTGGTGGGCGGAGGAAGAATTCCGCAGCCGGGCGAAATTTCGCTTGCCGATAACGGCGTTTTGTTTCTCGACGAGCTTCCCGAGTTCAGCAAAGACGCGACCGACGGTCTGCGTCAGCCGCTGGAGGACGGAGAGGTGACGATCACCCGCGTCGGCGGCAAGTTCCGCTTTCCCGCACGCTTTATGCTCATCTGCGCGATGAACCCCTGTAAATGCGGCTATTACGGTCATCCCGTAAAACCGTGTACCTGTTCGCGCGCCCAGATCGACGCTTATCTTTCGCGCGTGTCGGGGCCGCTTCTCGACCGCATGGATATTCAGGTCGAGGTGCCGTCGCTTTCGTATGAAAAATTGGCGGACAACCGCCCGACCGAATTGTCCGAAAAAATACGCGAACGCGTGCTGCGTGCGCGTGAGATCATGAATAAACGCTATGCGGGCACCAAGATCCGCGCCAACGGCGATCTTACCCCCGCCATGATCCGCGAATACTGCGTTTTGGACGACGCGGCGCAGGAGGTCTTAAAGGCGGCGTTTGACCGCATGGGGCTTTCCGCCCGCGGCTATGACCGCATTCTGCGCGTCGCCCGCACGGTAGCGGATATGCACGGGTGCGAGGTCATCGGCAAAGAACACGTGGCGCAAGCCGTCCAGTTTCGCAATTTGGATCGCAAATATTGGAAAAATGCATAAAATACGGCGCGGTGAAAAACACCGCGCCGTATTTGTACCGTCCCGAAAGGATGAATGCGTGTTCTTTGCGGTATGCAAATTCACTTCTCTCGCGTTTTGCGGACGTAAGTCGGAGCTCTGCTCGGGGTAGAGCTCCGACACCCCCGAGCCTTTGAAAAGGCCCGATTCAAGCTTTGTTTCTTGATTCGCATCGAAATTTTACGTCAGCATAACATGGATAGGGCGAAGTTGAAT
>URJL01000067.1 GCA_900548115.1 uncultured Eubacteriales bacterium | reverse complement strand
GGTCTACGCCGTAGGAAATGATCTTCGGCAGCGCCTTGGGGTGGATGCCGTCCCGCACATAGACCGCGCAGGTCTTTCCGTTTTCGGAATTTTTGAAAAGATAGAAATTATGCGACGAAAGATTCATCTGCAAAACCGCGTCTTCGGGAGTCATCTCGGTGAGCGGGAACTCCTTGATCTTTCCGATCTCGATACTCTCCTCGGGAAGCTCATCCTCGACCTCCTCATAGCGGAAAGCGGAATCCTTCAGCTGTTTTTGCAGGCGGGTGCGGTTCTTGCGGATCTGGCGCTCCAGCGTGTCGACCGCGTCGTAGAGCGCGACGACGATCTCTTTGTTTTCTTCTTCGGTGCGAAAGACCGTGCCTTTATAAAATATCGTAATCTCCACGCGGGCAACCTTGCCGCGGGTGGAAAGCGTAACGCCGGCGGTTACTTCATCGGGGAAAAAGCGGTCAAGCTTTGCCATTTTGCGTTCGATCGTGTTTTTAAGCTTGTCGGATGTTTCGAACTTTCGATTGGTGATTACGGTTTTCATAGCGATGCCTCCTTGCATACTGTTCGATAAGGTGTTCCTTATCTTGACTATAGTATAGCATAAGACGATAAAAAAGTAAAGTGATTTTATGCAATTTTCACATAAAAAGATGATTATTTCAGTTTTCAAACGCAAAACCGTCACATTCCGCCTTTTTCTGCGGCAGTAAACGCGATTCTTCAGATCTCCGCCGACGCGTGCCGTGTCACATGACAGCCGATGTTGACGGCACAGGGCAGTCCCGCGATATGCGTCGGGTAGGTTTCGATATTGACGGCAAGACAGGTGGTTTTCCCGCCGAAGCCCTGCGGACCGATGCCGAGCGCGTTTACCGCGTCGCACATCTCCTTTTCGAGTGCCGCGTAGCGCGCGTCGGGATGGCGAAGATTCGTATCCCGTATCAGCGCCTTTTTGGAAAGATAGGCGCAGTATTCGAAATCGCCGCCGAGTCCGACGCCGACCGTGATAGGCGGGCAAGGGTTGCTCCCCGCCTTTTTTACCGTTTCGACAACGAAGCCGACAATATCTTCTTTTTTCGCCGACGGCGTAAACATCCGAACGGCGCTCATATTTTCGCTTCCGAAGCCTTTGGGCACGGCGGTGATACGGACGCGGTCGCCCTCCGTAATGCGGGTAAACAAAATTGCGGGCGTATTGTCGTCGGTGTTGACGCGCTCAAAAAACGGGTCGCGCACAATCGATTTTCGCATATAGCCGAGGTCATACGCCTCGCGCACGCCCGCGTTCACCGCCTCCTCGAGCGGCTTTCCCGTGAGATGAACTTCCCGTCCCACCTCCAAGAACACCACCGCCATGCCGGTGTCCTGGCAGATCGGGATATTCAATTCCTTTGCGGCGGCGCAGTTTTCGAGAAGCTTTTCCAAAATGCTGCGCGGGAGCACCTCTTCCTCGGAGGAAACGCCCTGTTCGATTTTTTGGTAAAGATCGTCGGGCAGAGTGTAATTGGCTTTGATAAACAGCTCCGCTGTCGTTTTTTCTATTTTTTGCGTGTCCAGCTCTCTCATATTTTCGTTTTCCGCGTCTTCCGCGCCCTTTCGTCAATTGTTCGGCATATCGTTCAAGACCCTTTGCGAATCGGGATTGTAATACCCTTCCTCTTTCGCTTTCCGGGCAAGATAAGCGTCGGGATCCTTTTCCAAAAGCTCATATTGCTCTTTTAAACGGTCGCGCTCGATGCGAAGCGCGTCGGCTTCTTCCTTCATATCATAGTATTCCTCGCGCAGACGGTTCAGCTCCATTTGCAGCTTAAACGATGCCGCGATCAAAAGAACGATAACGGCAAAAAGGGCGATCGCTTTTATTCTCATTTTTGCGTCTTCCTTTCGATATCAAAAGCAAACCCGCCGGGAACGTCACGCATAGAATGATGTTGGGATCGGTTCAAAGCAGCGTTCGGCAAGCCCGGCAAGTCTTCCGCTTTTATTTTAGCACACCGAGCGCAAAATTGCAACGGCAAAAGCAAAAGCAAAACGAAAATGCGCATTTTTGACAAATAAGACAGAAAAAATGACAAAACCGTACAACGGCAAGAAAAGTGTGCGCTTGACTTTTCAGGTTCTTTGCGCTATAATAAACGCGGTGCCGGAAAACGATCGTTTTGTTTGCCGGCAATTGTTCGGAAATAAACACAGACAGGAGAAAAATACAACAATGAAGGATACGACCCTTGTCATCATGGCAGCCGGGATGGGCAGCCGCTACGGCGGTGTAAAACAGATCGATCCCATCGGCCCCGACGGCGAAATCATATTGGATTTTTCCGCGTACGACGCGGTTCGCGCGGGATTTAACAAGATCGTCTTTATCATTCGCCGCGATATCGAAAAGGACTTTCGCGACGTGACGCGCCGCAAGATCGAAAAGATGGTCGACGTCGACTATGTCTTTCAGGATATGGACAATATCCCCGCTCCCTTTACCGTCCCCGAAGGACGCACCAAGCCCTGGGGCACGGGACATGCGGTCTACTGCGCGAGAAACACCGTCAAAACGCCCTTTGCGCTCATCAATGCCGACGATTATTACGGACAAAAATCGTTTTACAGGCTGCATGAACACCTAACGGGCGACGACGACAGCATGTGCATGGTCAGCTTCGAGCTTGGCAAGACCCTGACCGAAAACGGAACGGTCTCCCGCGGGGTCTGCACCGTGGAAAACGGCTATTTAAAGAGCGTGACCGAAAAAACGGCGCTGGACAAAAACAGCGGTTATGCGCTCGATACGCCCGTTTCCATGAATATGTGGGGACTGCGCACAAGCATTTTCGACCGTGTGGAAAAAGACTTTGCGGCATTTTTGGGCAAGCTTCAAAATCCCCTGAAGGACGAATTTTACATTCCGTTTGTCATAGACGACATGATCCATGCGGGAGAAGCCCGCGTAAAGGTTCTTCCCACCGATGAGCAGTGGTACGGCGTTACCTACAAAGAAGATAAGGCAAGCATTGTTGCGGCGATGAAAAAGCGGATCGACGACGGCTTGTATGAGGGGTTATGAGATGGATCGAAAGAGACTGAACGAAATTGTCAACCTGTTTGACGTTGCGGCGAGCATCAGCCCCTACGGAAACGGTCATATCAACGACACATATCTTTGCGGCGGCGACGGAAGCGGCTATATTTTGCAGCGCATCAACACCGACGTATTCAAAAATCCCGACGAGGTCATGGAAAACATCGTGCGCGTGACCGAGTTTCTGCGCGGCAAGATTGCCGCGGCGGGCGGCAACCCCGAGCGTGAGACGCTGACCGTCATTCCGACCAAAAAAGGCGAATCGTTTCTTCGCGCCGACGACGGCTGCTATCGCATGTACACCTTTGTGCAGAACACCTACAGCGCCGACACGGTCGAGAACAACGGGCAGCTTTTCGAGGCGGGAAAGGCCTTCGGAAGCTTCCAGAAAATGCTGAACGATTTTCCCATGGAGGGACTGCACGAGACCATCGTAAACTTTCACGTAACGCCTGAGCGCGTAAAGCAGCTTGACGCGGCGCTGAAAGTCAATTTTGAAAACCGCGCGGAAAAATGCGCCGACGAGATCGCACTTGCGAAGAAATATTCGTCTTACGCCGACAAGATCGTCGAAGCGATCCGCGCGGGCGAAATTCCGCTGCGCGTAACGCACAACGATACGAAGCTGAACAATGTTCTGCTCGACCGCACGACGGGCAAGGGCGTCTGCGTCATCGATCTTGATACGGTAATGCCCGGCTCGCTCCTTTACGACTACGGCGACGCACTTCGTTTCGGCGCTTCTTCGGGCAGTGAGGACGAGAAGGATCTTTCGAAGATTTGGTTCGATCTTGATAAATTCCGCGCCTTTTCCGAGGGCTTTCTCGGCGAGGTGGGCAGCTGCCTCACCGCAAAGGAGCGCGAATATCTGCCGCTGTCGGCACTGATGATGACCTATGAATGCGGCATCCGCTTCCTTGCCGATTACCTGAACGGCGACACGTATTTCAAGATTCACCGCCCCGGTCACAATCTTGACCGTGCGCGCACTCAGCTGAAGCTTGTCTGCGATATCGAATCAAAGTTCGATGAGATGAAGCGCATCGTCGATTCGATCTTAGACTGAATAAGAAAAAACGCAAAGAGCCTTTCGCCCTTTGCGTTTTTTGAATTGTGAAAATACGAAAAAGGAGCGTGAAAAATGACGATAACGCAAATTGCCGAAAAAATGATCGTCTTTTCCGACGGAAACCTGCACGATATCCGTCATTTTCTCGAGGTCTGGGCATATGCAAAGCTGATTGCCGAGCAGGAGGAAATCGACGACGAGGCAAAGAAGATCACGGAGATCGCCGCGCTGACGCACGACATTGCCTGCCCGCTTTGCCGCAAAAAATACGGAAACACCGACGGACGTCTTCAGGAGATCGAGGGCGAGCCGCTGGTTCGGGAGTTTTTATGCGGCACGGGACTTTCCGAAAAGGAGATCGACCGCGTCGCCTTTTTGGTCGCGCATCATCACAACTACGCAAAGGTCGACAGAATCGATTATCAGATCCTTTTGGAGGCGGACTATATCGTCAACGCAAGCGAAAACGAATATGCAAAGCAAAGCATCGAAAAATTTATGGCAAAAGTCATGAAGACCGAAAGCGGAACCCGCCTTTTGCGCGCGGTTTTTGCACTCAAAAAATAAATCGGCATAAAAAACGCGAGGGCATCCGCCCCCGCGTTTTGCTTTTTTGTTTTATATCGTCTCGATCTTCAAAATATTGGTATTGCCCGACTCGCCGTTGGTCATGCCGCCGGTGATGATGATCTTGTCGCCCTTTTCCAAATGAAAATTATCCTTTGCCGTACGCTTTGCCGTATAGAACAAAACGTCCAAAGAATCGAATTTATCGATCATGACGGGAAGAACGCCCCACGAAAGCGCGAGCTTGCGGCGGGATTTTTCGTCGGTGGTCAGCGCCAGAATGTCGACCGGGGAACGGAAGCGCGACACCATTCGCGCCGTTCCGCCCGAAAGCGTACAGACCGCAATGACCTTTGCGCCCACGTCGATCGCCATGCCGCAGGTCGCGTGCGAGATAGCGTCGACGGTATTTTTGATGGTAAAGTCGTACATACGGAAGCGCTTTTCATAGGAAATATTTTTTTCGGTACATTCGGCGATCTTTGCCATGGTCTCGACCGCCCGAACGGGATATTTGCCCGCCGCCGTCTCGCCCGAGAGCATTACGGCGCTCGTGCCGTCGTACACGGCGTTGGCGACGTCCGATGTTTCGGCGCGGGTGGGACGGGGATTATAGATCATGGATTCCAGCATTTCGGTCGCCGTAATGACGCGCTTGCCGAGCATACGGCATTTGGTGATGATCTTTTTTTGGATGGCGGGCAATTCCTCAAAAGGAATTTCAACGCCCATATCGCCGCGTCCGATCATGATGCCGTCGCATTCGCGGCAGATCTCTTCAATATTGTCGATACCCGCCTGATTTTCGATCTTGGCGATAAGACCGACGTCGTGACAGCCGTTTTCGGCAAGAAAGTTTTTGACGTCGATCAGATCCTGCGCCACCGAAACAAAGGAACAGGCGATAAAATCCACATCGTTTTCGATACCGAAGCGAATGTCGTCCTTGTCCTGTTCGCTCATGTATTCCTGGTGCAACACCTTGTTCGGAAAGCTCATGCTCTTGCGGTCGGAAAGAACGCCGCCCGCGACAACCTCGCACCGCACCTCGGTATCGGTCGTGTCGAGCACCTTAAAGGACAAAAGCCCATTGTTGAGAAGGATCGTGTCGCCGGGGTCCATATCGTGGGCAAGTCCCTTATAATTGACCGAAACGCGCGTTTCGTCGCCGACGATGTCCTCGGTCGTAAAGGTGAACCGTTCGCCGGGCAAAAGCTCGATCTTGCCTTTTTCAAAGCTCTTGATCCGATATTCGGGTCCCTTTGTGTCGAGCATGATCGCGACGGGAAGCCCCAGCTGTCCGCGTATTCTCTTGATTTTTTCTATATGCTTCGCGTGGTCGTCGTGCGTTCCGTGCGAAAAATTCAGCCGCGCGACATTCATGCCGCCGAGCATCAGCGCTTTTAAGGTTTCTTCATCCGAACAGGCAGGACCGATGGTGCAGATTATTTTGGTTTTTCTCATGTTTTTTCTTTTTCCGACAGCTGTTTAAGGAGCGCTCCTTAAAAAAACTATCAATTCCTCCCCATTATAAAATTTATGGTTTCAGTATAACAGAAATTAAGAAAAAAGTCAAGAGATGCGCAAAAAAGCGTACCGACGTTTTTTCTTCATCGGGACGCTTTTTGATTCTTTATACTCTAACCGCCTCTTCTTTCCCCGTCACGCGGTACACGATCTTTCCGTCCTCAAGTGATGCGGTGACGCAGTCGCCCTTGGCGATACGGGATTCGAGCAGTTCGACCGACAGTCCGTCCTCGATCCTTCTTTGGATCGCGCGGCGCAGCGGACGCGCTCCGTACACCTCGTCGAAGCCCTCCTTGGCAAGCTCGGCGACCACCTCGTCGGTGAAGGAAAGGGAAATTCCGAGTTCCCCGACCCGTTTTGCGACGTCGGTCAGCATCAGGCGGGCGATCTTGCGGATGTCCTCGTCCGAAAGCTTGTGGAACACGACGATCTCATCGACGCGGTTTAGAAATTCGGGGCGGAAATAGCCCTTCAGCGCGTCAAGAACCTTGCGGCGTTCGCGCTCGTTTTCGGCGTCCTTGTCGGTCTCGGTGACAAAGCCGAGCTTTTTCGGCGTCTCAACACCCGAGTAGCCGAGGTTAGAGGTCATGATGACGACGGTGTTTTTAAAGTCCACGCGCCGTCCGTGCGAATCGGTCAGCATGCCGTCTTCCAAAATCTGCAAAAGGATATTGAAAACGTCGGGGTGCGCCTTTTCGATCTCATCGAACAAGACGACCGAATAGGGCTTGCGG
>URJL01000066.1 GCA_900548115.1 uncultured Eubacteriales bacterium | reverse complement strand
CCCTTAAATCGCTTTTCTTTGGTATCTTTCTTTTCGGAAGAAAAGAAAGATACTCTGCCCGAAGGGCAAACGCCGCCCGTTTGCGGGCGATAGCAAAAGATGGGTACAGTGGCACGCCCTCGCCTGAGCACACTCGATGCTATGTCAGCTAAACTCGTTACTGCGCATTCGCCCATACCTTCGGCATGGGCACACGGGAACATTTTGCAGCAGGCAAAATTTCTCTCACTTCGCGCAGCGATGTGTTACATTCGTCACGGCTTCGCCGTGCCACCTTCCCCACTTGACCGAAGGTCACAGTGAATCGAGGGGAAGGCTCTGTTACGCATCGAAATGTTATGTCTACATAATAAGGGTATGGTGAAATTGCATTCCGACCATCGGAATGCAATTTCACGGCAACCGTCCGCGCTCGGCGCAGGCGCGCACCGTTTCCTCATCCGCCGTGACATATGCCGAATAATTCGTCTCGTAGATCACAAAGCCCGGCTTTGCGCCCGAGGGCTTGCGGATGTTTTTTACGCGGGTGTAATCCACCGCGACGTTCGGGATTTTTCTTCCCGACGAAAAAAAGGCGGCGATCACGGCGCACTCGGTAAAATCCTTTGCGTCGGGTTCTTCGTTTCCGCAGAACATCACCGTGTGCGAACCGGGCATGTTTTTAACATGAAACCAATAATCGTTCTTTCCCGCCGCGACGGTGGTGATATAATCGTTTTGCAGATTGTTTTTCCCGCACAAAACGCGATAGCCGCCGCTTGTGCGGAATTCCATCGGGCAGAAAGTCCGCTTCATGCGGTCTTTCTGCATTTTTTTGTTTTTGGAATTGCTTCTCGAGAGCGCGTCCAGCTTTTTGCCGTAGCCGCCCGCGCGAAGCTCCTCGCGGATTTCCTCAAGATCGCGCTCGTTCTGCGCCTTGGTCAGGCTCTCGAAAATGGTATCGATGTAGGCAAGCTCGATCCTTGACTTTTCAAGCTGTTCTTTCAGATTTTCCTCGGCGGATTTCATCTTGTTGTATTTTTTGTAATACCGCTGCGCGTTCTGCGACGGCGTAAGATTGATCTCCAGCTCGATTTCCCGCTCGGGCATATTCTCGTCCTCATAATCGATCACCGTCGCCTTCGTATCGCCCTTTTTCAGGCGGTACATATTGGCGGTGATAAGATCGCCGTATTTCTTGAATTTTTCTTTTTCGCGGCAGGCGGCAAGGTCGGAGCGCTGGACCTCCTCTTTCTTGCGGATGCGCGAAGCGGCGTTGGACAAAAGCTTTAAAATATCCTGCGATTTCTGTCGGATGCGGTCGCGCAGATCGCGCGACCCGTAATAGGTGTCGAGAAGCTCGCTTATGCTGTCGAAACGCACCGCGATCGCGTCATTCCCGTATTGCAATATGTCGCAGAACGAAAACTCGAACACTTCGCCGTCACGCTTTTTTAAGAGCGTCGGGACAAAAATATTATTTTCGACGGGGCGGTAGATCGCTTCGAAATTGAGATATAGATTGTCAAGAAGTCCGCGCTCGGAAAGCGCGGCAAGCGAAGCGTCGGAAACTCCCGCCGTGCGGAAAACGATCTCGCGCGCCGTGAGGGGCGAAAGTCCCGCATAGGCGGACAAAAGATATTTGTCGCACGGATACGATCCGTCGCCCGTGTCCGAAAAGGCTTTGAAGCGGGCAAGAAACGTTTCCTTTGAAAGTCCGAGCGGCGAAATGCGATGCTCGGGAAGCGGAAGCGGTTCGTAAACGAAACCGCAAAGCAATTTTCGCTTTTCGTCCGAGGCAAGCTCGGAAAGGCGCAGCGCCGAAATGACCTTGTGTTCGCAGTCGCAAAGAATAATGTTGCTGTAGCGCCCCGTCGTTTCGAAGATTAGATATTTTTCGGTGGGGAAGCCTAACTCGTTGTAGGTGTGAATCCCGATCTCCGCCGCGCGCTCAAAGCCCAAAGGGCGAACCGAGCCGATCACGCCGCCCGAAAGATGCTTGCGAAGCAGCATGCAGAACATCGGCGCGGCAAGCGGGCTTTCTTTTTCAAGCTTGGTGAGCGAAAGACGCGCCGAGCCGGCCTTGGCGCTGATGAGCAGTTTTCGGCTGTCCCGCCCGTTTTTTAGGGACAAGACCAGCTCGTCCCGCTCGGGTTGTTGAATTTTTTCGATCTTGGCGCCCACGGCACGTTCCGCAATCTCGGCGGCAACGGCGGCGGTGACGCCTGCGTCAAAAGGCATGAATTTTCCTCCCGTAAAGTGGGTATCGTGTTACATCAAGGTGAAAGGACTGCCGACATCTGCCGTATCCACCGTGAGAACGGGGAACATATCGCGCAGACGCGCGGCGATTGTGTCGACAATGGGATTTTCAGTGTGATAATGCCCCGCATCCATCGCAAAGAGCAAAAGCTCCTTTGCCGTGATGAAGGCATTGTGGGTAAGATCGGCGGTGATGAAAGCGTCGGCAACCTTTGCCGCCTCGAAGAGCTCGTCTTTTCCGCTTCCGCCGAGGACCGCAACACGGGAAATGTGCTTTTTCCCGACCGGGACACAGCGCATGGTGCCGCAGCCGAGCCGCGCTTTGACGTATTCCGCAAGACGGTGTTCGTCGGTCTCCTGCGGCAGAATTCCCACACGTCCCATGGGTGCTTCGCCCTCGCCGAAGGGCTTTACGTACGAAAGCGAAAGCTTTTCGCACAAGGCGTCGTTGACGCCGCCCGCGGCGCAGTCAAGACGCGTGTGATACGACAGCACCGAAATGCCGTATTTCAAAAGGTCGTGAAGATATTCGCCCTCCGACCCCTGCGCTCCGTCGATGCGCTTGATCGGATAAAAAATGAAAGGATGGTGTGTAATAATCAGCTCCGAGCCGTTTTTAACGGCGGCGGAGATCACCTCCTCGTTGATCTCGAGCGCCACGGTCACGTGCGTGATCTCGCGGTCGCGGTCGAGACACAGCATAATGCCGTCGTTATCCCAGCTTGCCGAATAAGAGGGTTTCGCCCAATTGCTCATATAAGCGTCGATTTCCCGAATCGTCATAGCGGATTCTCCTTTAAGTATTGTTCCATTTCCGAAAGAAGCTTTTCCTCGCGCGCATGGACGGCGGCGTTGCGTCCCTCGCATTTTCCGCCGCGGGCACGGCTGTTTTGCTTCAGTCGGGCATATTTCGAAAGAAAGTCGCGCGCAAAAAGCTCCCCGCGCAAACGCGGCATTTCGCTGCCGAAATAACGGCAAAGCTCGGATTCCTCCCGCGCCGTGCCGTCATAGACCGCCGAGAGGACGGGATAGATCTTCCCGCCGTCCTCGCAAAGTGTGTCGCGCTCGATGCGATAGCCCGCGCCGAAAAGATAGTCGCGCAACAGATGCGCCCGCGATTGGGGCTGAAGAACAAAAAGAATCTTCCCGCGGTGTTTTTCGTCGAGAAGAAAATCGGCGCGCCGCAAAATGTCGCGGATAAGTTCGCCGCCCATGCCGGCGATCGTGATACGGTTGCAGAAGACCTCCGAAAGCCCGGAGAGTCCGTCGGTGCGGACAACGTCGATACGCTCGGAAAAGTCTTTTCCCGCCTCATGTATGTTTTTCCGCGCCGTTTCGCACGGACCTTCGTTGATGTCGCAGGCGGTCATGTGCGAAAAGCCGTATTTTTCGACAAGCAAGATCGGAAGATAGGCATGGTCGGTCCCGACGTCGATCCCGCAAAGCGGGATGTTTTCTTCCCCGGACAAACGAACGGCGGCAATTTCTGCCGCCGTTTCGAGCCGTTTTCCGATATGAGCCTTACTTTGCGGCAAGATATTCATTGATTTTTCTTACCAGCTCGTCGGCGTCGGCGCCGTGAACCTCACAAGCCTGTGCAACGGTCTCTCCGCGTGCCGAAGGACAGCCGAGGCAATGCATGCCGATCTCCAAAAAGAACTGCGAGCAATCCTTTTCTGCGTCGAGAATATCGCCGATGATCGTATCCTTTGTAATTTCTTTCATGAGTCTTGTACCTCCGTGCAATTTATAATCTCTTACAGCTATATTATACACTTTTTTTCACGCATTTCAATCGGCAAAAACGAAATTCATCAATTATTTACGTGTATTTCCGTGTTTTTCCTTTATATTCCCAAAATTTCTTCTTTGCTCTTGCCGCAGAGCGTGTCGTAATCAAGGGGCGCGGGCTTTGCGGAAAGCGCGTCGGCGATAACGCCGATCACACGGTCCGAAATAAGGCGCGTGCCTTCTTTGGTGTAATAATGCGTAAGGTCGGAATGATATTCGCTCGGCGCGTCTTTTAAAAGCGTATAAAGATCGTTGATGATCACGCCGCGCGGGGCAAGGGTGCGCACGGCAATTTCGTTGTACAACACGGTGTCGCGGTTATAGCGCTTGTGCCGTCTTTTTTCAAACAGGTTTTCCTGAACGGGGGTGGAGGTGGCGAAAATAAAAATCGCCTTCGGGAACAAAAGACGCAGCATTTTGTCGATGCGGTCGATGTTTTCCTCATAAATTTCGGGGCGCGTGTGGCGAAGCCCGTCAAACAGAGTCAGATCGTCCCAAAGTCCCGCGTTCCGGTGAACAAGTGCGGTGTCCCGTCACAGCCGAGCGCGTCCGCCCAGTCGGCAAGATTGCGGATGATGTACGAGGAAAAGCGGCAGTTTTCGGACGGATAGACCACATCGTAAAGCCCCGAAAAGGCTTTTTTTACATAAACATCGTATCCTTCGCGGATCGAATCGCCGAGCAGCAGTATCTTTTTCACGGGAATATATCTTCCTTTTTGTTATTTTGTCTTGCTTTCCTCAAATTCATACTTTTTCTCTCTCATTTTATTCCGCCTTTTTGCACTTGTCAAGAGAAAAAACGGATCGTTTGCATTTTTCGGAACTCTTTTCTTCTTCGACGGAGAAACAAGTCTCCCGCCCGAATGGCGAGCCGAAAAAAGGGCAATACTCTTTGTATGACAATCGACCGAAAAGGAAGGCACGGTTATGCAAAGCGGAAAAGTGGAAATATGCGGGGTCAATACGGCAAAGCTTACGGTTCTTTCGGCAAAGGAAAAAGAGGTATTGTTAAAACGGGTAAAGGAGGGTGACGAGGCGGCGCGGGACGAGCTGATCCGCGGCAATTTAAAGCTGGTCCTGAGCGTGATCAAGCGTTTTTCCTCCCGCGGGGAAAACGTGGACGATCTTTTTCAGATCGGCTGTATCGGGCTGATCAAGGCGATCGACAACTTTGATATCACGCTGAACGTGCAGTTCAGCACCTACGCCGTCCCCATGATCGTCGGCGAGCTGCGGCGGTATCTGCGCGACAACAATGTGATCCGCGTCTCACGCAGCGTGCGCGACCTTGCGTACAAATCGCTCCAAAAGAAAGAGGAGCTTTCGGCAAAGCTCGGGCGTGAACCGAAGATTGAGGAGATCGCCAAGGAGCTGGGGGCGGAAAAGGAGGAGGTCGTCAATGCGCTTGACGCCATTGTCGATCCGATCTCGCTTTATGAGCCGGTTTTTTCGGAAAACGGCGATTCGGTCTATGTGATGGATCAGATCCGCGACACCAAAAATACCGACGAAAGCTGGCTTGAAAGCATCGCCCTTTCCGAAGCCATCCGAACTCTTTCCCCGCGTGAGCGCAACATCATCGAATTGCGCTTTTACGAGGGCAAAACGCAGATGGAGGTGGCAAAGGAAATCCACATCAGTCAGGCACAGGTGTCAAGACTGGAAAAGGGCGCGCTCGAGCGGATACGAAAGCAGATATAAAAAGAGTTGGGGAGCTTTTGCTCCCCAACTCTTTTACCGGAGATATGCCTTTATAGGCACCCTCCGTCGTTTTTTTCAAACTGCTTGAGCGCCGTTCCGATAACGGTGGCGTACTGTTTGTTTTCGGGCATGATAAAATTCATGCCGAACATCCGATTCAATACATCAAAAGTGGTTTTCGCCTGCGGCACGACGGCAAGATTTCCCGTCAGAACAATGTCCTTGAGTCCGCGCGCGCGGGCGGCGAAGATTGCAAGCATGCCGATCGATTCGAAGATCAGATTGAAAAGACCAAGCGCTATATCGCTTCTTGTCGCAACATCCGACACCTTGCCGAAGTTGGATGCGGTGAGCTTGGAGGAGAGTCCGGGCAGGATATCCTTGTTGGTAATGTCGCTTATACGAAGGTCGACGTTGTCGATGTTGCCGTCGGCGGCAAGCTCGACGATGTTATCGACGTGTGAAATGCCGAACAGCTTTTTGGAAAGCCCGATAAGCGTACCGCCGCCGACGCCCGTACCGCCCATATACTCGATGATGCCGCCGCGTTTGGCGTGGACGATCGCCGTACCGGTGCCCATGCTGACGATGATGGCTTCGGAAAGCCCCGAAAGATACAGTCCGCCGAGACCGATGGCGTTGAATTCGCTGACATGCTCGGTCGGAATGCCGAAAAGACCTTCTTCGATCGCCGCCGAACCGACGCCCGTCATGGAAATTTTCTCGATATCCGCGATCTCGATGCCGTTTTGCGAGGTGAATTTTCCGAACGCGCCGTAGCTCGACGCGATCGGGTCGTTTGCCTTTACGGTCAGGGGATGAATCATATTTTTTTCGCGGTCAAAGCCGACGATCTTGGTCGTGCTTCCGCCGACGTCGATTCCGATGATGATGGACATGTCCGTATTCTCCTTAAGATATCGGGTTGAAATCGGTTATTGCTTTTCGCGAACCGTGACAATGCGGTTGATTACAGTGGAAAGAACCAAATTCACGCAAAGCTCGGCAACAAAATTCAGACCGCAAAGACCGAAGAGAATATAATAGATCATATTGGCGCCGTCCGACCATGCCGCAAGGATCGGCATGAAGAAAAGCGCCATCATGGCGACAAAGATCCCCGTGTTGACGATCGGGCAAACGGCGCTTGCCGCAACCGATGCCGCAAGAGCGTTCTTCTTCGAAACGGCTTTATAGACCGCTGCCGCCGCAGCGCCCGCCGCGATACCCTTCAAAAGGCAGATGAGCATCGTTGCAAACCAGTTTTGTCCCATCAAAAACAAAACCGTTCCGCCGTCCCAGCCGGCAATGCCCGTAAGCAATACGACCGCGCCGAAAACGCCGCCGAGAAAAGCTCCCGCACCGACGCCGTAAAGCGCACCGCCGACCAAAATCGGCGTAAGAGCAAGCGTGATGGAAAACGGACCGAATTTAATGAAGGTACAAATGATCTGAAGGGCAACAACTGCCGCGGTCAAAAGTGCCATGACCGTCATGCGGTTGACTTTTTGTGTTTGTCTGTTTCCGTAAGAGCTTCTCATACTCGTTACCTCCTTGATTTTGGGTTTGTTTTAAATGAAAAAACGGCTTTTATACCGTTTTTACGTTTTTCACAGTTTTTCTTCACGCAGGCGGGTAAGACCGTCCTCCGAAAGGATCACACGGCGCGGGAATATTTTTCCCTCACGGAACAGACGGATAAAATCCTTTTCGCCGTGTATTTTTTCTTCGCTTGCCACCGAGCCGAGCGCCCCCGAAAAGGGCTTGTGATGAATATCGCTGCCCGCCGACAAGGGAAGGGCGTAATGTCCGGCATAAAGACGTGCCATGACGTTGGCTTCGGGAATGTTGCAGGCGTTAAAAATTTCAACACCGTCGCAGCTGTGCGGCAAAAGGCAAAATTCGGTGACATACGCCGCCTCGCGGAACGGGTGTGCCTGAATCACAATGCCGCCGACCGAGTGGACAAGGTCGCAGACCTCGCGCATACCGATCGACAAAATTTCGGGATGGGCAAGCAAAAAAGCCTTGTCGATGCCGTACAGCAGAAAATGGTTACCGTGTACGTGCGAATATTCCACACCGAAAAAGACCGAGAGCCCGATCTCGTCGCCGCGCGCCTTGGCGCTTTCGTAACCCGAACAGAAGATTTCGATCCGCTTCTCATACGGGAGCGACGCGTCGGTGGTGCAGTTGCCGTTGAGAAAATGATCGGTAACAAAGATTCCGTCATATCCGAGCGATTTGTAATAATCCGCCATGTCCGCCCCGCTCACACTGCCGCAGGCAGAGCCTTGCTTGGTGTGCAGATGGGTCTCGTATAAATATTCCGACACGATTCTATCCTTTCCGCTTCAAAAGCGTATTTTCAGAAAAACACATTTTGTAAAAATTTCTTACATAAAGACTGTATTGGTAACGGTATTGTACCATGGATGGAGCGTTTTGTCAAGCGCTTGGCGAAGATACGTCCCGTCCGCAAGACTTGCCGCTGCGCATCCGGATTTTATGTTACATAACAGGGGTAAGGCGAAGCTGCATTCCGACCATCGGAATGCAACTTCGCGGCAATGCTCCCCGCAGGTGCGGCAATACCCGCCGTAGGCGCGACCAAAGGCTCTGCCTTTGGAATCCGCAAGCCCTTTGAAAAGGGCTTGAGCCTAAACTTTATTCTTGAGCGCGCATCA
>URJL01000065.1 GCA_900548115.1 uncultured Eubacteriales bacterium | reverse complement strand
GCCCCGACACCCCGCAAGCCTTCGAGAAGGCTTGACCCAAGCTTTGCTTCTCGTTGCACATCAAAATTTCGTGCCGGCATAACATGGGCAGGGCAAGCTATCGCCGATATAACATAGATAAGGCGAAGTTTTGCCGACATAACATAGACAAGGCGAAGTTTTGCCGACATAAAAAAGGTAATGTGAAGTGAGATTCCGACCATCGGAATCTCACTTCACGGCAAACACTCCCCGTAGGGGTTAGTATTCGAATACGCCCTCGTATACCATCACGGCGTTGCCCGTCAGGGTCAGCATTCCGTCGGGGTCACACTGCACGACGAGATCGCCGCCGGGAAGCTTGACCGTGATCTCCTCGCCCGAATCACACATGCCTTTGCGCACGGCGGCGGCGACGGCGGCGCAGGCACCCGTTCCGCAGGCAAGCGTTTCACCGTTTCCGCGCTCCCACACGCGCATACGCAAGGTCTTATCGTCGATAAAGCGCACAAATTCGGTGTTGATACGCTCGGGGAAGATCGGAGAAAACTCGAATTCCGGTCCGATCTTTTCAAGCTCCGGCCCGTCGATCGCCTCGGTAAAGACCACGCAGTGCGGGTTTCCGACCGAAACGCACGTTACGGAATAGGTCTTTTCGCCGATCGTGAGCGGATAATCCACCATGACCGATTCCGAAACAGCCGCCGGCAGATGCTCGGGGTCGAAATCGGCGCGTCCCATGCGGACGGTCACGGAATTGACCTTGCCGTCGCGCAGATACAGATGCATCGTATGTACGCCGCATCCCGTTTCGATCGTCATGTATTCGCTCCGCACATAGCCCTTGTCATAAAGATATTTCGCCACACAGCGGATATTGTTGCCCGCCATTTTTCCCTCGCTTCCGTCGCGGTTAAAGGAGCGCATTTTGGCGTCGGCAATTTTCGACTTTTCGATCAGCACAATGCCGTCGCCGCCGATTCCGTAATGCGGCGCGCAAAGATTGATACACAGCGATTCGGGGCAGGTGATGCTGCCGTCGAAATTCTCGATGAAGATATAATCGTTTCCGCACGACTGCATTTTGGCAAACGGGATCTTGCGGCGGAAGGTGCGCATGGCGTTGATATCGACAAGCTCGGTATTGTTATAATGGAAACGGCTCTCGATGATATCGGCGAGCGCGTTTGCCGTATCGAGCGAGGTCACGCACGGAATGGCAAGCTGCATGGCGCGGCGATGGAGCTTGGTATAATCGCCGACCGTCGCGTCCTTGACCGCGCCCGTATAGACGATATAGCTCAAGCTCCCGCCCTCCATCAGATCGATGATCGAATCGGAATCGCCCTGCGTTTCCACCGAAACGACGGGAATGCCGAGCTTTTGGATGTTCCGCGCCGTGCCGCTCGTCGCATAAAGGGTAAGACCCATGTCGTAAAAGCGCTTGGCAAGCGACAGAATTTCCTGATAATCGTTTTCCTCGACGCTCAGAAGCACGCCCGCCGCTTTGCGGTCGCCCTGCGACGGAACCGAAAATCCCGCGGCGCAAAGTCCTTTAAAGAGCGCCTCCGCCATGGTCTTTCCGATGCCCAGAACCTCGCCCGTCGACTTCATTTCGGGGCCGAGGATCGAGTTTGCGTCGGACAGCTTTTCAAACGAGAAAACCGGCACTTTTACGGCGTAATACGGCGGAGTGCGGTAAAGTCCCGTTCCGTAGCCGAGATCGAGAAGCGCCTCGCCCAGCATGACGCGGGAGGCGATGTCTACCATCGGAACGTTCGTTACCTTGCTGATATACGGCACGGTGCGCGACGCGCGGGGGTTTACTTCGATAACATAAAGCTCTCCCTCATAAATGAGATACTGAATGTTGACAAGTCCCTTTGTGCCGAGCGCAAGCGCCAGCTTTTCGGAGCAGTCGACGATCTTTTTTAAGAAGCGATCGTTTAAGTTGTACGGCGGATAAACGGCGATCGAGTCGCCGCTGTGAACGCCGGCGCGCTCGATATGCTCCATGATGCCCGGGATCAAAACGTCCTTTCCGTCGGAGATAACGTCGACCTCAAGCTCGGTGCCCGGCATATACTTGTCCACCAAAACGGGGTTTTCGATCCCGCCCGACAGGATCGTTTCCATATATTTCACCGTCTGCGCGCGGCTGCGCGAGATGGTCATGTTCTGTCCGCCGATGACATACGACGGGCGCAGCAGCACGGGATAACCGAGGCTTTCGGCGGCGCGAACCGCCTCCTCGACCGAATGAACGCCCATGCCCTTCGGGCGGCGGATGCCGAAGTTTTCCAAAAGCTCGTCAAAACGGCTTCTGTCCTCGGCAATATCGATCGATTCCGCAGACGTGCCGAGAATTTTGATTCCCTGTTTATCGAGAAATCCCGTAAGCTTGATCGCCGTCTGACCGCCGAAGGCGACTACAACGCCGACAGGCTTTTCGACGCGGATGATATTGAAGACGTCCTCCTTGCACAGCGGCTCGAAATAAAGACGGTCGGCGGTGTCATAGTCGGTCGAGACGGTCTCGGGGTTGTTGTTGACGATGACGACGTCATAGCCCATTTTTCGAAGCGTCCAGACGCAATGCACCGAGCTGTAATCGAATTCGATACCCTGACCGATGCGGATCGGACCCGAGCCGAGAACCATGACGACAGGCTTGCCGCTGCGCCGAAAAGCGCGCGACTCGCATTCCTCGTCATAAGACGAATAGAAATACGGCGTTTCGGCGTCGAATTCCGCGCCGCAGGTGTCGACCATTTTATAGGAGCACGGGATCGACGGAAGATTTTTTTCGCCCGTAAGGCGGGTAATGACCTCGTCGGGATAGCCGAGCCGCTTTGCCTTTTTGTAATCGCCCTCACAAAGGCCGTCCTTTGCAAGATGCAGCTCGAAATCGGCAAGATTTTTAAGCTTATACAGAAACCACTCGTCAATCTTTGTCATTTCGTGGAGCTTTTCGACGGTGTATCCGTTTTTCAGCGCTTCGAAAACGGTGAAGGCGCGGCGGTCGTTTTGCTGCAGCAGACGAACCTCGAGCGGCTCGTCGGTGAGCGGAGGCATGTTCAGGGTGTCGGCGGAAATTTCCGCTCCGCGCACGGCTTTCATCAAGGCCGCCTCAAAGCTCTGTCCGATCGCCATGACCTCACCCGTTGCCTTCATCTGCGTGCCCAGCTTGCGGCTGGAGCCGGCAAATTTGTCAAAGGGCCATTTCGGGAACTTTACGACCACATAGTCGAGCGTCGGCTCGAAGCAGGCGCAGGTCTTGCCCGTGATGTCGTTGGGGATCTCGTCGAGCGTATAGCCCAGCGCGATCTTTGCCGTGATCTTGGCGATCGGGTAGCCCGTTGCCTTGGAGGCGAGCGCCGACGAGCGCGAAACGCGGGGGTTCACCTCGATGACGGCATATTCGAAGCTTTCGGGGTTCAGTGCGAACTGACAGTTGCAGCCGCCGACGATGCCGATGGACGAGATGATGTCGAGCGACGCCGAGCGGAGCATCTGATATTCCTTATCCGAAAGGGTGAGCGCGGGTGCGGCGACGATCGAGTCGCCCGTATGAATGCCCACAGGGTCGAAATTTTCCATCGAACAGACGGCGATTACGTTTCCTACACCGTCGCGCATGGTCTCAAATTCGATTTCCTTCCAGCCCGAAATGCATTTTTCGACCAGAATTTGGGTGATCGGCGAAAGCTCCAGACCCGTTTCGGCGGTTATGCGGAATTCCTCTTCGTTTTCGCAAATTCCGCCGCCCGAGCCGCCGAGCGTGAAGGCGGGGCGGACGATGACGGGGTAGCCGATCTTTTTTGCGGCGGCAAGCGCCGTTTCGATGTCCTCGGCAATTTCCGACGGAACGGTCGGCTGACCGATTTTTTTCATTGCGTCGCGGAAAAGCTCGCGATCCTCCGCCGTGTTAATGGCGTCGATATCCGAGCCGAGCAGACGAACGCCGTATTTTTTAAGCGTTCCGTCGGCGTGCAGTTGCATGGCGATCGTAAGACCCGTTTGTCCGCCGAGTCCCGCCAGCAGTCCGTCGGGGCGCTCTTTTTCGATAATGCGGCGAACGGTCTCGGCGTTCAGCGGCTCAAGATAAATTTCGTCGGCAAGGTTTTTGTCGGTCATGATGGTGGCGGGGTTGGAGTTCACCAGCACCACGTTGATTCCTTCGTCGCGCAAAACGCGGCAGCCCTGAGCGCCGGCGTAGTCAAACTCCGCCGCCTGACCGATAACGATCGGTCCCGAACCGATGACAAGTACTTTTCGAACGGAATTATCGCGCGGCATAGTCGGCTCCTTTCATTTTTTCGATGAAGCGGTCAAACAAAAAGTCGGTATCCTTCGGACCCCCGCAGGCTTCGGGGTGGAACTGAACGGTGAAGCAGTCGAGAAGCGGATATTCGACGCCCTCGCAGCTTTTGTCGTTGGCGTTGATAAAGGTCACGCGCGCCTCTTTGCCGAGACTTTCGCTTACGACGGCGTAGCCGTGATTCTGGCTGGTGATATAGGTGCGCGTGCCGTCGACCTCTTTCACGGGCTGATTGGCGCCGCGGTGTCCGTATTTCAATTTCATGGTCTTTCCGCCCATGGCAAGCGCCGTGAGCTGATGTCCGAGACAGATTCCGAAGATGGGCTTTTTGCCGATAAGCTTTCGGATCTGTTCGATACAGTAGGTGTTTTCCTCGGGATCGCCCGGACCGTTCGAGAGCATGATCCCGTCGGGATCGCCCGCCAAAATGTCCTCCGCCGAGGTATTCTGCGGCACGACGGTCACTTCACAGCCGCGCTTTGTAAGGCTTCGGATGATGTTGTTCTTGGCGCCGTAATCCAAAAGCGTAACGCGAAAGCGCGTCTCTCCTTCCGCGGGACAGACCGCCGGTTCTTTTCGGCTGACCTCGGCGACAACGCCCCGCACCGCATAATTTTTCAGCGCGTCGAGCACTTCGGGTACCGTGTCGCAGATCATGGCGTTCATCGTGCCCTCTTCGCGCAGCATACGGGTAAGTGCGCGGGTGTCAAGGCCGCAAAGTCCGGGGATGTTGTTTTTCTTCAAAAATTCGTCCAAGGGGTAATTACAGCGAAAATTCGAGGGTGTTTCGCATTCCTCGCGGACAATATACCCGCGCACTGCCGATTTTCCCTCGAAATCCTCCTCGATTATGCCGTAATTTCCGATAAGCGGAAAGGTCTGAATGACGATCTGTCCGGCGTAGCTTTCGTCGGTCAGCGTTTCGATATACCCCTCCATGCCGGTGGTAAACACAAGCTCGCCGATGCTGTCGCCCGCCGCGCCGATGCGTTTGCCTTCAAACACACGTCCGTTGCTCAATACCAAAAATGCCATAACGTCTCCCATCGAATATCTGTGTTGTGAGTGGGTTTATTTTATGTAATAAAAATTGCAAAGCAGCGTGAAAATGCCGCCGTGCGGCGGGGCGGGGTTTTATGCCCGCCCGAAAAAAACGATTTTTCGGTCATTCCGCAAGGCTCATCGCCAAAACCGCCTTGATGGTATGCAGGCGGTTTTCCGCTTCGTCAAACACAATGGAGCGGGGGCTTTCGAACACCTCGTCGGTGACCTCCATGCAGGAAATTCCGAAGCGCTCGAAAATTTCCTTTCCCGTTTCGGTCAAAAGGTCGTGGAACGCGGGAAGGCAATGCATGAAGCGGCAGCGGTCGCCCGCCTTTTGCATCAGCGCCTCCGTCACGCGGTAGGGGGTAAGGTCGGCAATTCTCTTTTCCCAAACGGCGGGGTCCTCGCCCATCGAGACCCACACGTCGGTATAAAGAACGTCGGCGCCGACGACCGCTTTTTCGGGGTCGGTCTCAAACGAAAGCGAAGCACCCGTCTCGTGCGCGATCTTCTCGCAGGTCTTTATCAGCGTCTCGTCGGGGAAATATTCCTTCGGCGCACAGGCGACGAAGCTCATCCCCATCTTGGCACAGCCGACCATGAGGGAGTTTCCCATATTATACCGCGCATCGCCCATGTAGACAAGCTTTTTTTTCGAAAGTTCACCGAAATGTTCCCGAATCGTCAGAAAATCCGCTAAGATCTGCGTCGGATGATATTCGTTGGTCAGACCGTTGAACACCGGAACGCCGGCATATTTTGCCAGTGCTTCGACAATTTCCTGTCCGTAGCCGCGGTATTCGATCCCGTCGAACATGCGTCCCAAAACGCGCGCCGTGTCGGGGATGCTTTCTTTTTTGCCGATCTGCGACGCCTTCGGGTCGAGATAAACGGCGTGCATGCCGAGATCCGCCGCGGCGACTTCAAAGGCACAGCGGGTGCGGGTGCTGGTCTTTTCAAAGATCAGCGCGATGTTTTTGCCCTCGCAAAGGCGGTGCGGGATCCCCGCTTTTTTCTTCGCCTTCAATTCTGCGGCAAGGTCGAGATACGCGGCGATTTCCGCGGGCGTAAAATCCAGAAGTTTCAAAAAGTGTTTCGGACTTTTCATAACGGGATCCTTTCCAATAACGCTCAAAGGACTTTTCATTGACCCTTGAAGGATTCTTCAAAAACAAGGCGACACGACCGTACGGACTTAAAGCCTTGCGCCCTCGGCGATGACCGAGACAGCTTTTTCCAAAAGCTCGGGCGATATGGTGAGCGGCGGCAGAAGGCGAAGCTTGTCCTTGGCGGTCAGCGGCAAAACACCGTGCTTTTGACAATATTCGACCACTTCCGCGACGGGCTTTGCGGTCTTTATGCCGACCATCAGTCCCATTCCCGTGACCGAATCGATCCCCGACGCGCCCGTAAGCGTTTTTTTCACGTATTCGCCCTTCTTTTTGACTTCGTTCAGCAAAGGCTCGTCGATTCGTGAGAGGATCGACAGCGCCGCGGCGCAGCAAACCGGATTTCCGCCGAAGGTCGATCCGTGGTCGCCGTAGGAAAAGACCTCTTCGACCTTTTCGCCGAGCATGCATGCGCCGAGCGGAAGACCGCCCGCAAGCCCCTTTGCCGTTGTGACGATATCGGGGGTGATGCCGTACTGCATGTAGGCGTACAAAGAGCCGGTTCGCCCGTTGCCCGTCTGCACCTCATCGACGATGAGCAGCATATCGTTTTCCGCCGTAAATTTGCGAAGTTCTCGTACATAATCCCGTTCGAGCGCAATAACGCCGCCCTCGCCCTGAACGCATTCGATCATCACGGCGCACGCCCTGTTTTCAAGCGACACGCGTTTTACGTCCTCGATGTCGTTTGCCGCGGCATAACAAAAGCCGGGCGTCAGCGGGCAGAAAAGTGCGTGAAAGCGATCCTGCCCCGTTGCGGCAAGGGTTGTAAGCGTTCTGCCGTGGAAGCTGTTTTTCAGCGTCACGATCGTAAAGCGATCCTTTTGCCCTTTGTCCGAAGCATATTTCCGCGCCGCCTTGATCGCACATTCGTTTGCCTCCGCGCCCGAATTTGCGAAAAAGACCTTGCGGGCAAAACCGCCGGTCTTTTCGTTCAAAAGCTGTGCAAGAAGCGCGCAGGGAGACGTATAATACAAATTGGAGGCGTGCGCGAGCCGCGATATTTGATCCAAAACGGCTTTCTGCCACAGCTCGTCGCCGTGACCGAGCGCCGAAACGCCGATTCCCGAACCCATGTCGATATAATCCCTGCCGTCGGCATCGGTCAAAATCGCGCCGTTGCCCGACACCAATTCGATCGGGAAACGCTTGTAGGTATGGGCAATATATTGTTCGTCGAGTTTTTGGATATCGCTCATTTATTTGTCCTCCGTGACCATGGTTCCCGCGCCTTCATCGGTCAAAATCTCCATCAGAATGGAGTGGGGAACCCGTCCGTCCATTATTATAACATTTTTTACGCCTTTTTGCAAGGCTTCTATACAACATTCGACCTTCGGGATCATTCCGCCCGAAACAACGCCCGATTCGTAAAGCGCGCGCGCTTCGGATACCGTTATTTCGGGGATGAGCGACGAGGAGTCATCTTTGTTGCGCAGGATTCCCGCGATATCGGTCATCATGATAAGACGCTCCGCGCCGAGCGCCCCCGCGATAAAGGCGGCGGCGGTATCGCCGTTGATGTTGTAGGTGTTTCCTTTAAGGTCGCAGCCGACCGTCGAAACGACGGGGATATAGCCCTTTTCCAAAAGGTCGGTGATGGGCGTAATGTTGACGCGCTCGATATGTCCGACATAGCCGAGCTTTTTGTCCTTGACCGACGCTTCGATCAGCCGGCCGTCCAGACCCGAAATGCCCATGGCTTTTCCGCCCTTCATTTCCAAAAGATTGACGAGCGTTTTGTTGATCTTGCCCGCCAGAACCATTTGGACGATATCGACCGTCTCCTTGTCGGTGACGCGGCAGCCGTCGATGAATTCGGGCTTTTTGCCCATCTTCGCCATGACCTCACTGATCTCGGGTCCTCCGCCGTGAACCAGCACGACCTTAACGCCGATTAGCCGCAAAAGCGCGATATCCTCCATGACCTGTTCCTTTAAATGCTCGTTTATCATGGCGTTTCCGCCGTATTTGATCACGACGATCTTGCCGTTGTAGCGCTTGATGTACGGAAGCGCCTGAACCAGCACCTCCGCCCGTTCGGAATTGGAAAAAACATTGTTCATGACAGGATACCTCTTTTTTGAATTTGGTCGTGGGGGCGGAACGCTCTGTTGCGCATCGAAATTTTATGTCAACATAAAGGGATAGGTCAAATTTTTACCGACATAACAAGGGTAGTGTGAAATCGAATTTCGACCACCGAAATTCGTATTTCACGGGAACGCCCCGCGCA
>URJL01000064.1 GCA_900548115.1 uncultured Eubacteriales bacterium | reverse complement strand
GCGCACGGTTACAAGGTTGTGTCGCCCGAAAAGAAAGAACAGCCCGGTCTTTCAGTCGATGAATATCATATCGAAAACCGTTTTGTCAAGGTGACTTTTGACAAAAACTACCGCATTTCGTCTGTTTTTGACAAAGTAGCAAAACGCGAAGTGGTCGAAGAAGGCAATCCCGCAAACGCGCTTCGCGTTTTCGAAGACTTCCCGCGCTTCTACGACGCATGGGAGATCACCGAGTATTATAAGCAAAAGTATTGGGAAGTCGACGATGTAAGCGAAGTTTCGCTTATTCGCGAGGGCGACCGCGTAGGACTCAAGATCCGCCGCACGTACCAAAAGTCGACGATCACGCAGGAGATCGTTTTGTATCCGCACACGGCACGTATCGATTTCAAGACCGAGGTGGATTGGCACGAGAATCAAGTCCTATTGAAAACGTTCTTCCCGACGACGGTACATACCATGAACGCGCGTTATGAGATCCAATTCGGACATCTTTTCCGTCCGACCCATTATAACACTTCATGGGATGAAGCGAAATTTGAAGTGTGTGCACACAAGTGGGCGGACATTTCCGAGAACGGATACGGTGTGAGCCTTTTGAATGACTGCAAATACGGCTACAGCGCCGAGGATAACGTGTTGTCGCTCAGCCTTTTGAAAGCCGCCTGCTATCCGAATCCCACTGCTGACCGCGGAATCAACACCTTTACCTATTCGCTTTATCCGCACAGCGGCTCTTTTGGTGTCGATACCGTTCGTGAGGGATATCTTCTTAACATGCCGCCGATCACAAAGAACACCTGCGGTAAAAGGACCTCGGTTCCGACCGAGTTTTGCTTCGTTTCCTCATCCGAGGAAGACTTTGTTACGGAAACGATAAAACGCGCCGAGGACGGAAACGGCATTATTGTGCGCGGCTATGAAGCGATGGACGGAAAATGCTCGACCGAGCTTTCGTTCGGAATCAAGATCAAAAAGGCTTATCTTTGCGATCTTATGGAAAATATGCTCGAAGAGCTTTCGGTTACGGAAAATTCGCGCGTAAAGCTTGACGCAAAGAATTTTGAGATCCTGACGCTTCGTGTTATTCCGGAATAAAACCGAATAATCGAATATAACGAAAAAATAAGAACCGCTTGCCGTTCGGCAAGCGGTTCTTATATGCGATCCATATGGTTCTTTTTGATTCTTTCACACGAACAGGAAAAATACTCATGCGAAAAAAGTCGTTCAGATCGGTTCACATTCCATAAAATCAACCGTATCCTCGCGGAAATTCAAACGGCAAGGCAAAATCTTTCCGTGGAGATCTTCCGACACTTTTTTCGCCATTTTAGCTTCGATATAATGCGGCGTGTGTCCCATATAACAGCCGTCCGCGTCGGTTTCTTCAAAAAGTACGGATGTGATCTTTCCGTCAAAGCGACGCAAAACATCTTTTCTCGTTTCGAGCATGACCTCTTTCAGGCGTGCGGCACGCTGCTTTTTGACCGATTCGGGTATTTGATTTTCATACTCCGCCGCGTCGGTCCCTTCGCGCTTGGAATAAGGAAAAATATGTACGTAAAGAAATGCACATTCGCGAACAAAGTCGCAGGTCTGACGAAACATCTCCTCTGTCTCACCGGGAAAACCGACAATGATATCGGTCGTGAAGGTGCAGTCGGGAAGATTCTTTCGCAGCAATGCGAGCTTTTGACGGAACATGTCCGTATTGTATTTTCGCCGCATTCCGCGCAGAACCGCGTCACAGCCGCTTTGCAGAGATAGGTGAAAATGCGGTACGACATGTTCGAGGAGGGAGATGCCTTCTGCGAATTCCTCGCGGATCACAGTAGGCTCAAGAGACCCTAATCGAATCCGTTCGATTCCGTTAATATCATTTGCGCAAGTTAAAAGCGCAAGTAAGGTCTCGCCCGTATCACGACCGAAAGCGGCAGTCTCGATCCCCGTCAGAACAATTTCGCGATACCCGTGCCGCGCCAATGTATTAAGTTCCGGAAGTATTTTCTCAATGCGGCGCGACCGTATCTTTCCGCGAACACGCGGAATAATGCAATAAGCGCAATGATTTTCGCATCCGTCTACGATTTTTACGAAAGCGCGCGTGCGTTCGGAATGGGTGATCGCTGTTTCGTCAAAATTCCGAACATCGGAGAGGGAGCGAATGTGATTTTCGAACGCAAGCTGCGCTCCGTTTTTTTTCTTTCGGAAGAGCTCTGCCGCATAGGCGGCAATTTCGCTTTTATCCGCTGTTCCGAAAGCGGCGCTGACACCGGGGATCACGCGCACGGCGTCTCCTTCTGCCTGTGAAAAACAGCCCGCAACGATCACAACGGCATTTTCGCCGCCCACTTTTACGGCGCGTCGGATCATCTGACGCGATTTTCGGTCGCTTTCGGCGGTCACGGTGCAGGTGTTGATGACATATACATCGCATTTTTCATCAAAAGAAGAAAGCGAAAAGCCGAGTCTTTCGAAATCCTCGGCTATTGCTTGCGATTCATATTGATTCACTTTGCACCCGAGGGTGCAAAGTGAAAAAGTCGGAGTAGTGAAAGACTGCGGCATGAAGCTTACTTTACCTCGATTATGCTTTCGTTCCAAATAGACGGCGCTTCATAACCCATAAGATTTGCAAGAGTCGCCGCAACGTTGGAAAGACCGAACTGTCCCTTGTCTTCCTTTACCGTGTAAAGGTCGGCGAACTTGTTGTCGTAAATGATGCAGGGAACGGGGTTCAGCGTATGGCTGGTCTTAGCTTTATAGGAACCGTCCGCATTCTTGGCAGGCTCGTGCGTCTTCTTGTTCAGCTCGTACATCTCATCGGCATTTCCGTGGTCTGCCGTAATGATGGCAACGCCGCCCACCTTGTCGACGACTTCAAGAATTCTCTTCAGGCAAAGATCAAGTGCCTCCATCGAGCAAACGGTGGCAAGATAGTTGCCCGTGTGACCGACCATATCGCCGTTCGGGAAGTTTACGCGCATAAAGCGGTACTTGCCCTCTTCGGCAACCTCAATAAGGCGATCGGTGATCTCGGCACACTTCATCCACGGACGCTGTTCGAACGGAACGACATCCGAATGGATCTCTTCGTATTCCTCGGTCTTGTCGTTAAACTTGCCGCTGCGGTTTCCGTTCCAGAAGTAGGTTACATGGCCGAATTTCTGCGTTTCGGACAAGGCAAACTGTGTAATGCCCGTATTCGAGAAGAATTCACCCATCGTACCCGTGATTTCGGGCGGCGCGACAAGATAGCGCGTCGGAATGTGCAGGTCACCGTCGTATTCCAGCATGCCGGCATACGTCACCTTCGGATAAACAACGCGATCGAATTTATCAAAATTTTCTTCATCGAACGCTTTGGAGATCTCGATGGCACGGTCGCCGCGGAAATTGAAGAATACAACGCTGTCTCCGTCGGTGATCTTGCCGACAGGTTCGCCGTTTTCGGCGATAACGAAAGGAGGAAGATCCTGGTCGATACAGCCGACCTCATTGCGATAGGTCGTGATAGCTTCTTCGGCGCTTGCAAACTGTCTGCCTTCGCCGAGCACATGCGTGTGCCAGCCCTTTTCCACCATCGGCCAGTTTGCTTCGTAACGGTCCATGGTAATGTTCATTCTTCCGCCGCCCGACGCGATCTTTACATCGAAGGAATCGTCGCGGATCGACTTCAGAAATTCCTCAAAGGGGCGAACGTAGTCAAGTGCCGAGGTCTCTCCGACATCACGGCCGTCCAAAAGAATGTGGACGCGCACGTGCTTCACGCCGTCTTTCTTTGCCTGCTCGATCATAGCTTTGAGATGGTCGATGTGTGAGTGAACGTTTCCGTCCGAGAACAGACCGAGAAAATGAAGTGTTTTTCCGGTTTCGGCAACCGAAACAACATCTTTCCAAGCCTTGGAGGTGAACATTGCGCCCGACGTGATGGACTTTGTAACAAGCTTTGCACCCTGGTCGAAAATCTGACCCGAGCCGAGCGCGTTGTGGCCGACCTCGGAGTTGCCCATATCTTCATCGGAGGGAAGACCGACCGCAACACCATGCGCCTTGAGCTTTACCATCGGATATTTTTCCATCAGCATGGAAAGGGTGGGGGTAAGCGCATTCTTTACGGCGTTTCCGGGCGAGTCGGGTGCAAGTCCCACACCGTCCATAACAATGATGAACGCGGGGCGCGTATACGCTTCGGGAGCATTTGTCTTGAATTCGAGTTTCTTTAAAGTGTTCATTTTTCTGCCTTCCTCAACTTATTTGATATAATTTTTGACAATCTTCAGAGCCGCGTCCGAATCACCCGCAATCACAAGGCAAACATAGTCGCCTTTTTCATAAACGGAAACATCTTTCGCCTTATCGTATTCCGACGGAACATAATCGATATATTCGGCTTTTAACGTTTCAAGATAGCGGTTCAGCGCATCGACGATCTCGTTTTTATCGTCGCTGTTTTCAAGCTTTCCGATAAAAATACGCTCAATTCCGGGATACTGGTCGGCTGCCGCCGCGTATACTTCGGTGAACTGCCCTGCGGAAAAGCCGAATTGCCGCTCGATCTCGCTGTCGCTCATGGTGTACATGTCAGGGAAATTCCCGTTGTCGATAAGATCGGTTGCAATGTCCGAAACGGCAAAGGATACGGTTTCGTTATTGCCTTTCTCCGGGATCGTATCGTCGATCGGCTGCTTTTTTGTACAGGCGGAAAACGGAACCGACAATAAAAGAAGCAGTAACAGAAGAGTGATTTTTTTCATAAATTTATACTTCCTCCGGGGTTGTATTTTCGATGCTTTCGGGATTTTCGGCAATCTCCGGTGCGGGGACATCGGGCACTTCCGACGGTGCTTCCGCCGGTGCGGGTTCGGGACTTTCCGACGGCGGAACGTTTTCTTCGGTCGCGGGCGTCTCGGGCGTATTCTCCGACGCGGGCGTATTTGTGAATTCGACAAAGGCCGTCTGCGGCGCGGAACCCGTTTCGATCAGCTCGGATATATAGTTTTCGATCGTCGTCGCCCAAATCGCATAAGCGGAATTGGTCAGGTGAACGTAATTGTCGCTCGAATATTCGTTTTTGAGAAAACCGTTGTCGCTGAGAAGGGGGGAGACTACGTTGATAAAATAGCCGTTTCCTTCATCGCACCAAGCCTTCAGGCGCACGTTCAGATCCTGCAGCTGATCGCGGTAGGACGCGGCGGTCTGCCGATCCATGCTGCCGGGTGATTCAACGGGATAGGTTGTACTGAGAATAAAGATGTCGATATTGGGGTTCTTTTCGCGGATGCGTCCCATAAATTCGATGTAGTTTTCATAATACGAATTGGGTGTAACGCGCACATCGTTCAGACCGAGAAAAACGAACACGGCTTGATCTTGATCCAGCGCGAGCGCGTCTTCGACCTTCATTTTTTCTCCGTTGTAGGACGGATGATACGATTTCGGTCCGACATCCGACAATGCGTGACGTGCGGCAAAGCTTGTTATGGTCAGAAAAGTGGAGGAATCTTCGAGCGTCTGATTCCGACCGGTGTAAAGATCAAAACCGTACATGACCGAATCGCCGACAAAGGCGGCGTTTTGAAAGAAGGACTCAAGCGTCACGGTTGAATAATCGTTTTTCGGAACGGTGGACGTAACACCCGCACCGTTCAGCGGGTCGACGACAGGAGTATCGACAGAAGGCTGCGACACCGCAGCGTTACCGTCCTCTCTGATCGGGTCGGTCGACATCTGTCCGTCTTTCCCCGTACTGCTTTTGTCTTTTTCGGTCGTTTTTCCGTCAGGGGAAGGATCATTGTTTTCGTCTTTTGTGCCGTCGTTTCCCGTTTCCTTGTCGGTTACGACGCCGACTGCATCGGAATCGGGCTTTTGATTTTCATCCGCGTTCTTTTTTGCGCAGGAAGAAAGAAGAAGTGCCGCAAGCAGGATCACGGCAAGGCTCTGTATACGTTTCAAGGCTGTTTCCTCGTTTTCGTTATTATTTTTTCCATACCGAAGAATACTTATGAATACTCGTAAAGATAGTATGCGCGGTACGAAGATTCTCCATACAATATACGGTCGTATTTTCACGATCGTGCATTCTGCGTGAAAAAATTCTCATACACATACATTATATCAGTTTCGCTTTCTTTTTTCAATATGAAAAATGTCTTTTTTCGGACAAATTTCAACATTATTTTTTCGGCTTCGGTTGTGAATTTTGACGCAAGAAAAGTTGCATTGACTTTTTTTCTCTTTTGTGTTACAATAGGCGTGTCGGCAGATTGCTTTTGCCGTTTTAAAAGAGAATCGATTCGGAGGAAATGATTATGCTCAAGCGTGACGAATCCCTGAGTATCGGGATGAACTACGGAGAATACATAACCGAAGCAAAATGTGAGGGAAAGCTCCTTGCGCGGAAAATACTGTGCATTGTTATAACGGCTCTCTTTGTTCTTGCGGGCTCGTGGGCGCTTTTGGGCGGCGTTATCAACGCTCCGCCGCTCGAGCTTTTGGTTTTGGGTGCGGCGGGAATCGGCTTTTTCTTCGCGTCGGGTTCTTACAAATTGGAGTACGAATATATCGTTGCGTCGGCACAGATCGAGTTTGACGTGATTCGCCGCCGCGCCCGCCGCAAGGAAATCCTTACGGTATCGATGGACGACATATCCCGCATCGCTCCCGTAAACGCCGAAACCGAGCGTTATATCGCTTCACAGAATGTGACGAAATTTTATGATTTTTGTTCCTCGAAAAAGTCTGCACGCCGCTATTTTCTGCTCGCCCGCATCGGGTCGGAAAACACGGTGGTCTATTTTGACGCGATTGCCAAAACGCTGGACGTTATGAAATTTTTCCGCGCGGCTATCGTCGAAATCGACAAAGAAATCTACGCAATGTAAAAACGAAATACAAAAAAGCCGCCCGCGGGCGGCTTTTTTTACATCTGTTACAGCTTTGCGATTGCGGAAACAAGATCGTTGTAACGTGCTTCGAGCGTCGGAAACATCTCTCGTGCCTCGTCCAAAAGGCTGCGGCGCAAAAGCTCCGTCATATCGATGCAGACCGACAAAAGATCTCCGAAGCCGAGATTCAGACAAACACCCTTGAGCGTGTGACAGGAACGGAACGCATTTTCCGTTTCTCCCGCGAAAAGCGCGTCTTTCAGCTGCTCAAAGCTCTTGTCGGTGACAAATTTTCGCACAAAGCGCTTCACCATTTCGGCGTCGCCGAAGCGGTTAACGGTGTCGCGATAATTTCCTCCCGTTGTGTTGTACAGTTCCTCCAGTGTCATGATCTACTCCTTATTTTCTTGACAGTATAACGGACATGCGATATCAAGCTGTGCCGTCGATTTTATTGTTTACGCTCGAATCTTCATAAACTCTTTTACGGATCTCTTCGTGTGTTTCCGCAAGACAATCGAGAAGAAGCGGGTTGAACGCGCCGCATTCGCCCCGTAAAATCATCCGCAGTGCTTCGTCGTGTGCAACGGGATCTTTGTAAGCGCGCTTACCGGTCAAGGCGTCGTATGCGTCGGCGAGCGACACGACCTGCGCGCTGATCGGGATCTCCTCACCGCAAAGACGGTCAGGATAGCCTTTCCCGTTGTAGCGCTCATGGTGCCAGCGACAGACCTCAATCGCGGTTTTCATCAGCTTTTCGTTTTCGTAATCGTGGATTTGAGACAGAAGCACGGCACCGAGCACCGTGTGATTTTTCACGGTCTTGTATTCCGCTTCGGTGAGCCTACCGGGCTTGTTTAAGATCGCTTCGTCGATGGCGGTCTTTCCGATGTCGTGCAGCATGGAGGCGGTAGCGATGAGCGAGCGATCCTGCCACGAAAGATTGTACGCATCGGTCTTGGTGATCACACATTCAAGCAGAATTTCCGTAATCTTGCGCACATGGCGGACATGATCGCCGCTTTCTCCGTTCCGAAATTCGACCACTTGACTCAGAATATCAATCAGCGTGCGGCTGTTGCATTCCTTTGCTCGTGCCTGTTTCGCGAGAAACGAAATCAGTTTTCGCTGTCGAAAGTGAAGCTTTATGATATTGTATATTCTTTGATATACGACTTTTGAGTCAAACGGGCGGCTGATGTAGTCGGATACGCCCATCGAATAGGCACGTCGAATATGCTGCTCGGAATTCTCTCCCGAGATCATAATGACGGGAATTTCGTCTATAACGCTGTGACGATTCATGTAAGAGAGAACATCAAATCCGCTCATCCCGGGCATAACAATATCCAGTAAAATAAGCAACAGCTTCGAACCGCAGCGGCGAAGTATTTCAATGCACTCTTCACCGCAAGAGGCGGTCAAGATCTGAAAATGATCCGACAGCATGGAGGAAAGAATTTCGCGATCCAATTCGGAGTCGTCCACGATCAGGATCGGATACTTTACGGTCTCGTCACCGAAGGGGATGACATCACCTTCTGCTTTGGAAAGCGAGCTGCCTTCGGTGATGACGGTATTTTTGTCGTCTTTGGCGCGATACATGAGCTTGTCGGCGCGCAAAACGCCTTTTTCGACGGTCTCTCCGTCCAGTATAATACCGCCGATGCTGACGGACAGAACCATTTCGGGATACCCCGGAACCTCCGAAACATGAATGCGGTCACGTATTTCCGAAAGCTTGGATTCAAACCGTTCCGCGTCGATGTCGGGAGTGAGCAGCAAAAATTCATCCCCGCCGAAACGGATCAGAAGATCGTCGTCGGACATGCTTTTACGTATCGCGGCGACGGCGGCGCAAAGTGCCGCATCGCCGCCGGCATGCCCGAAAATATCGTTGCAG
>URJL01000063.1 GCA_900548115.1 uncultured Eubacteriales bacterium | reverse complement strand
AGTGTGTGCCCGAGTTTCGGACGCAAAGCGCCCAAAACTCCGAATCGTCTTTATAATTGACTGCCAAAGAAAAGCGATTTAAGGGCTTGCGCCCTTAAAAATCCCCCGATTGTACAGAGCTGTTACGCTCAATCAAAAACGGTATGCTTGTCTTTGCCGTAATTACGGGGCGCGCTTTGCGCGGGGGAATTGTGCGAAGCAGGAAGAGAATGAACGGAAAAACTCAGTGTGCAAAAGAGTAGGGGCGACCACCGGTCGCCCCTCAAAGTTTTTGTCACATCACATGGGTAGTGTGAAGTTGCATTCCGACCATCGGAATGCAACTTCACGGCAACCGCTCCGCGCAGCGGCCCCGCAGGGGAGTTAGGCGGCGAGGTAGATCAGGACACGAACCATGCCTTTGTCGTCGCAGAAAGCGCGGAGCTTTGCGGTCGAGTCGGCGCATGCCGTGCGGATGTAATCGAGCGAGCTTTTGGAAATGACGTCGGAAAGCTTGTCGTCGCTGTCACGCGAGACGCTGAAGCCTTTTTGCTCCATAACGAAGCATTCGGCATAATCCCAGATCGTGTAGCTCTTGCCGCCGACCAAAATCTTGTTGTCATCGGTCAGCGCCGTGGGCGAAAGCTCGGTAAGTTTGGTGATGATATCGGCTTCCTGCCCGTTGTATTTCACTCCGACCGCGCCGAGCTGCGGGATCGCAAAGGAGGAAATACTGTTGTTTTGTGCGGAAGTGTTAAAGGTGTATTTTCCCTTAAAATTCAGGATAACGCCGTACGAATCGTTGTCGCCCGTCGCGTCGTTCAGGATCAGATACCGAAGCTCGCCGTCGGAATTGAGGCTGTAATAGGTGACATTGGCGGTCGTGAGCGAAAGCGTCGAAAGGCGGGCGGGATAAACCGTTGTGAACGACTTTTTATAATAATCGACCAAAACCGCGTCGGCGGCAATGCGCTTTGCCTTGATCGCCGAGGTAAGCTCCGAAAGGTTGTTGTATTTTCCCGAATATTCCTTTACCGTCTGCACGCCGTCGGTGAGCGTTACAATGACCGGAACGCCCGTCGAAAAATCGCTTTTGTCGGTGCGCACGCTGTACGTGCCGCCGTCAAACGACGAGACCGTAACAAAGGTGTCGGAATACGTCTTGCCGTCGACGGTGTATTCTTTTTTCGAGACGTCGGTGGAAAGACCGAACACCGTCGAGGATACTTTGTCGGGCGATACCGCCGCGACGATACCGCTCTTTCCGAGAAGCAGCGTTACCGTGTCGCCGACGACAAAATCACCCTTGCCCGCGAACTGAATGGCGCAAGCCGAAGTCTCGATGGCGTAATCGCTTCCCGCGACCGTGACCGACGAGGGCGCAACGCTCGAGGGATTGATCTTTTCCAAAACGCCCGTTACGCGGTCGGAATAAACCCAAACCGTCTTGAAAGCGGAGGAATAATACAGCACGTCGTAATTTTTAACGGTCGTTTCTTCGACGGCTTTTCCGTTGCGGTAATACGACGCGGTCGAAGCGTCAAAGCCGAGCTTTTCCTTCCATGCGTCGCCCGAAACGATCTCGGGACCTTTCAGGGTCTTTAAAAGAAGCGCGTCGTAGCTTAAATTGTTGTCTTCGTAAATGTCGGTGTCGTAAATGTCGGCAAATTCGGCATATTCGATCTCGCCGCCTCCTCCGAGGTAGACCGTGACAAAATCGTTTTCTTTATAGGTCGATTCGTTCTTAAAGGCGTCCTTTACCGCGCCCGAAAGCGCATACTGCGTGCCGCCGAGCACAATGCCCGTCGGGTTTTCCTTATTCGGAACAAAGCCCTCGACCAGTCCGCTTGCGGTCTTATCATAGCAAAGCGCAAGCGACGTTTCGGCGTTGTAATAAACGAGCGATTTGTCCGAAAGCTCCTTTTCGCCCGCGTCGGTGTCGTTGAGGAAAAGACGGATCGGTGTGCCGATCTCTTCGCGCTTTTCGGCAAGAAGAACCTTTGCGGGATACGCTTCGATCGCTTCGCCCTTTTCGCCGATCAGAAGAATCACGGCGTCGTCGACGGCAAACGCGCCGCCCGAAAGATTGCCCGCGAAGGCGCTCTTTTTCACGATCGGGTACGTCTTTCCCGCGACCGTTACCGACGAGGGGTTGCTCTTGTCGGGCGAAAGCGCTTCGATTACGCCCGCCGTTTTGGTATCATAGACCCAAACCTTGGAAAATTCCTTGGAGTAATACAGAACGTCATACGGCTTGATCTCGCTCTGTGCGATATTTTTTCCGTCTTTATAGCAAAGAATGTTTTCGGCAAGTCCCAGCGCCGATTTCCAGTTTTCATCGGCGACAATGTAAGGACCGTCTTTCTTCGATTCGATCAGCGACGCATAATCAATATTTCCGTCGGCGTCGGCGGCATATCCGAGCGATTGCGCATAGGGCGCGCCGTTTTTGGTGTAGGTGCAAAGTGCGTTGTAAATGAGCTGCATACAGTCGCGGCGCGAAAGCTCCTGCCCGCGCGACGCGGAAATGCCCGTATTGAGCTTTAACGCTTTATATTTGGCAAGCGGACCGTCGGGATATGAGCCGATAAAATCGGAATCGGTGTATCCGAGAAGCTTTAGCGTGATGGTGACGGCTTCCTCCAGCTTTACGTTTCCGTTCGGGCGGAAATTGCCGTCGAGATAACCGCGGATCCAGCCCGACGAAACGCCGACGCGGATATAGCCCGCCGCCCAGTGGTTGGCGGAAACGTCGGGGAATTGCGCCGTCGAAAGCGTAACGTCCGCGTCATCCTTGTAAACCGACGCGGCGACCGCCATTTTGACGAACTGGGCGCGCGTGACCGACGAATCGAGCTTCAGATCGCCGTTTTCGTCGCCCTGTAAAATTTCGAGCGCCCGCACGACCTCAATAATCTGCGATTCGGTAAGTCCCGCGTCCTTTTCGACCGCGAAGACAAGATTTTGCGGCAAAAGCAAAAGCGAAAACAGCGCCGCAAGCATTATCCGGAATTTTTTCATGAGAGGTTCGATCCTTTCAAAGTAAGATGGAAAATATAGCTTCGAAAAAGCACATTCGAAAGCGGATCATTCATACCGCAAAGCGTCGATCGGATTGAGCTTTGCCGCTTTGTTGGCGGGAAGATAGCCGAACAAAACGCCGATTCCGACCGATATGCCGACGGCAAAGACAATCGAGCTTACCGAGGGCACGGCTTTGAGATCCAGCAGCGGTCCGACGGCCTGCGCACCGCCCGTTCCGAACAAAATACCCAAAACGCCGCCGAGCAAGCTCGTCGTCATGGCTTCGATGACAAATTGCAGCCGAATGTCGCGCCGTTTTGCCCCCAGCGCCTTACGGATACCGATCTCGCGGGTTCTCTCGGTGACCGATACGAGCATGATGTTCATAATGCCGATACCGCCGACCAAAAGCGAAATGCCGGCAATGCACGCAATGACGACCACCATCGTGCCCATGACCTCGTTTACCATGTCGAGCATGTCGGCAAGCGCGATTACGTTATAGGCGTCCTCGTCCTCATAAACCTCGTAAAGGCGGTTTGTGATCTCCTGTTTCAGCGTCTGGACGGCGTCCTCGCCCGTGGCAAGAAGGGTAAAGCTGTCGATCGAAGCGTTTCGCGCAAGCCTTGTGGCGATCGAATAGGGGAGTACGATGAAATTATCCGAGCCGTCCTCGTCGGTGCTGTCGGTGATCTCGTCACAAACGCCGACGATCGTGTAAATATCGCCGTTGATCTTAATGGTGTTGCCGAGCGCCTTGCCGTTATAAACGGCGGGGCTGTCAAGATACGAGCCGACAAAGCAGACCTTTTTGCGGTTGGCAATGTCCGCGTAGGTAAGAAAGCGCCCTTTGCCGATCTCGTAGGAATTCACGGTCAGATAATCCTCGCCCACACCGGAAACCGAGGAAGTAAGGTTTTCGTTCCAGCCGTTCGGGCGAACCGAAACGCCGAGCGATACCGACGGGGTCATGGCTTTTACAATGTCCTCGTGCTCGTCGGCAAAGGCGTACATATCGTCGACCGAAAAGCTTCGGGTCGAGCCGCGTCCCATCAGCATGACTCTGACCGACATGGTGCCCGCACTCTCAAACGTTTCGCTGACCTGCATCGTCATGCCGTTGCCGAGGCTCATGATCAGAATGACCGAGCCGACGCCGATGATAATGCCGAGCATGGTAAGAAAAGCGCGCATTTTGTTGTTGAGAAGGCTTTTGAGCGCCAGCATAAAGGATTGTGCGATTCCCATTTAAGCCTTCCCCCCTTCGGTTATCTTTTCGTTCTTTTTTGCTTCCTTTTCGGGTTCGGAAGCCTCTCCCGCATCCGCGCCCGTTTTCTTTTCGTTCTTTTGCAATTCGAGCGGGATATCGGGATTGACGACCGCTTCGGGAACATCCGACGGACCGTCGTAAACAACTTTTCCGTCCTGAAGACGGATAATGCGTTCCGCCTTGACGGCAATGGAGTTGTCGTGTGTGATCAGCACGATGGTATTGCCCTCGGCGTGCAGCTGCTGCAGAAAAGCCAGCACCTCGCGTCCCGTGCGCGAGTCGAGCGCGCCGGTCGGCTCGTCGGCAAGAATGACCGAAGGACTGCCCGCAAGGGCGCGGGCGATCGAAACGCGCTGCTGCTGACCGCCCGAAAGCTGCGAGGGGAGATTTTTCGCTTTATCGCGAAGCCCCACGCGCTCGAGCGAATCGAGTGCCATTTTGTGCCGTTTTCCTTTCGAAATGCCCGCATACATCAGCGGCAGCTCGACGTTTTCGGCAACCGTGAGCTTCGGGATCAGATTGTATTGCTGAAAGATAAAGCCGAGCATCTTGTTGCGAATGCCCGCAAGCTCGTTGTCGTTCATGGTGCTGACATCGATGCCGTCAAGGAAGTATTCACCGCTTGTCGGCACATCCAGAGCGCCGATGATGTTCATACAGGTCGATTTTCCCGAACCCGATTGTCCGACGATGGCGACGAATTCGCCCTTGCGGACGGTAAAGGAAACATCGTCGGCGGCGCGCACCTCGGTGTCGCCCATTTGATAGATCTTATAAATATGACGGAATACGATAAGCTCTTCCATTACGCCGTTCCCCCGTTACATTCCGGGACGACCGCCGCCCGAAGGTCCGCCTCCGCCGCCGGGCTGCCCGCCGCCCGAGGGAGAACCGTTAAAATCGCCGCCGTCCGAAGGAGGTCCGTTATCCACGGCGCCCATGTCGTCGCTGTACATCATGTCGTAAATGCTCTTTGCCGCGACGTTGGTCTTTTCGACGACGACCACGTCGCCTTCGTTAAGACCGCTTATGATCTCGATATAATTGTCGTCGCTGATACCCGTTTCGACCTCGACCGTTTCGTATTCGGGAGCGGTCGTCGCGTCGGAAAGCGCGGTCTCCGTGCCCTTATAAACCTTGACGCGGTTGCCACGGTCAACGGCGGTAAGCGGGACGGTGAGAATGTTTTCGGCGTTCTCGGTGATGATCTCGGCGTTGACGTTCATGCCGGGCAAAAGCGTATCGTTGCCGTCCAATTCTACGGTGACGGGATAAGTGGTCGTGCCGTTCGAGGTCGTGCCGACAATGCTTTTTTTGGTAACGACGCCCGTAAATTCTTTGCCCGTTACCGAATCGGAGGTCACGCGAACCGACTGTCCGACCTTGATCTGCGAAAGGTCAAGCTCGTCGATGTTCATGTCGAACTCAAGCTTCGACATGTCGTAAATCAGCGCAAGCGTCGTGGTCGAGGACATCGAGCTTGAACCGATGGTGTCGAGCGCCTTGTAATTCTTCTGCACGATCGTGCCCGAGATGGGCGCTTTGATTATGTAATCCTCGCGGTTGTCGATCAGCTTGTCGAGGCGCTTTTTCTGACTGTCACAGCTTTTTTTCAGCTGTTCGACCTGTTTGTCGAGCGTTTCGGACGAACAGGAGGCAAGAAGCGTTCCGACCGAAACGCGGTCGCCCTCTTTCACATACAAAACATCGATATCGCCCATCGCCTTCGCGGTCACGGTCTTGTCTTCGTTATAATCGAATTTTCCGCTGTCCGAGCAGGTATAGACGTTGCCGTCGCTTGCCGAGACCGACGCATACGCTTCTCTTCCCTGCGTAATGCCGCCGGGGTTCTTGACGGCGATCGTAACCTCGCGGATTCCCGCGCCCGTCGAGCCGACGGTCGTCAGAAGCGAAAGCTCGGAGACCGAACCGGTCAGCACCTCGCCCGTGTCGCCGAAGGTAACGCTTGCCGCGTTGCCGACGCGCATTTTATCCGCGTTGTCCGAGAAAAACGGAATCTTTAACAGCATGGTGTCGCTGTCGACGATGCGGGCGATCTGCATACCGTTCTGAACGGTGTCGCCCTCTTCGACGTACAGATCGTAAATCGTTCCGACCGCGTCGGATTTGATCTTCAAATCGTTGTAATCGTCGAGCGCATCGTTGTAATCCTTCAGCGCGTCGTTGTAATCCCTTTGTGCGTCGTCGATATTGTCTTCAAGGTCGGACGAATCGATCACATAAAGAACGTCGTCCTTCCGCACCTCGTCCATCTCCTCAAAATCGGCGCTCAGAATATCGCCCGTGACGGTGGCGGTGATGTTGTGATAATCGGTCGGTGCAAGCGTCCCCGTACCCGAAAGCGACGCCGTGATATTGCGGCGCTCGACGGGGGCAAGCGAATAGACCGTGCTTCCGCCGCTTACCGCCGCTTTTTTCGGCATGAGGATAAGTCCGCCGACGATCAGCACGGCAAGAACGAGAACGAGGATCAAAACGATTTTTTTCTTTCCCTTCTTTTTTCCCGTCTTCGGCTTTTTTTCTTTTGTTGTTTCGTTCATGAATGAAACCTCCGAACCTTATGAATTTTGAAAAGATTTTGTATAACATATGATATATAACGTTCGGTATACAAACGCACGGTAAAAAACGGCGCTTTGTCTACTCGTTCCCGCCACGACTCCGAGCCGTCCTTTTAACACGGTGACATTATCCCATGCCGATGTGTCACGGCAATGGAGCTTATGTGAAAGTCACCTGTTTTTTTCTTACACAATTTATGAACACGCCTGCGGCGAGCGTTTGCCGCCCCTGCGGGGAGCGTTGCCGTGAAATAGAATTCCGGTGGTCGGAATTCAATTTCACATTATCCGGTTATGTTGGCATGCCTAACGGCGAGCGTTTGCCGCGCCTAACGGCGAGTATTGCCGTGAAATAGAATTCCGGTGGTCGGAATTCAATTTCACATTATCCCGGTTATGTTGGCATGCCTATGGTCGGAATTCAATTTCACACCACCCATGTTATGTTAACTTAGAATTCAGATGCGCATTAGATGCGCAATGAGCCTTTCCCTCGAGGGGAAGGCTCGGTTGGATCAAAATCTTATGTCCGCATAACAAGGGTAGGGCGAAGCTGCATTCCGACCATCGGAATGCAAGCTTCGCGGGAATACCCGCCGTTAGGCGCGGCAACTGCTCCCCGCAGGGGGGTTACAGGTCGATGCCTTTTATGTGGCGGATCGTGCGCGACTGCATACAGATCTCGATTACATCAAACCGTATCGTTTTGTCCCTGAGCGCCGCGTCGTCGCGGTGATCGTACAAAAAACGCTCGGCGGCGCAGGTGAGACGGGCGATCTTTCGCGCGTCGACCGCTTCGCATCCCGTGCCGAAACGGGTGTTTTCCCGCGTTTTTACCTCGACAAAGCACAAAAAATCGCCGCAAAGCGCGACGATGTCCAGTTCTCCGCCCCGAACGGTAAAATTGCGGCACAAAACGGTATATCCCTTGCGGCAGAGAAAATCGGCGGCGATCTGTTCGCCGCTCGCTCCTTTTGCCCGTCTGTTTTCGCTCATTTTTTCACCGTCCGAAATTTTATTTTGCCCCGTAAAACTTCCTTAAAAAGCTCATGCGGTGCGCGTCTGTCGCGCCGTGTGCGCGCAGGGCTTCGTAATGTGCTTTTGTGCCGTAGCCCTTGTGAACGGCAAAGCCGTAATCGGGATAAAGCGCGTCCAAAACCTCGACACAATAGCGATCCCGCTCGGTTTTGGCAAGGATAGACGCCGCCGCGATCGACGGCGAAATGCCGTCCCCGCCGATGATTGCGTGCGCTTCAAGCGGAAAATCCCGCTCGATGTTGCCGTCGACCAGCACCACGTCGGGTGCGGTCGGCAGAGCCGCGATCGCGCGGCGCATGGCAAGAAGCGACGCTTCGAGAATGTTCAGCGATTCGATCTCTTCAACCTCGGAAAAAGCGATGGCATACGGAACGGATCGTTTGATCTCTTCGGCTAACGCCTCCCGACGCTTGGCGGACAGTTTCTTGGAATCGTTCAGCGCCGCGATAAACGGTGCGAAGCGGATTTCTTCGGGCAAAATTACCGCCGCCGCATAAACCCGCCCCGCCAGCGGTCCGCGCCCCGCTTCGTCGGTTCCGCAAACAACGCGCGGCGCAAAGGAGTCCTCATAGGCAAAGGTAAGGGCTGTCGGCGCGGATGTGCTTTTTTTCATGCTTTTCGCCTTCCTTTCTCCTTCGGCTTTCTTCAATTATATTCGACTATTTGGCGGCGGAGCTTTGCGTGGGCGCACGGGAATATTTTGCCGCAGGCAAAATTTCTCCCACATCACTTGTGATGTGACACCTTTCCCTCGCGCCACTGTGACCTACGGTTCAAGTTGCACTGTGATCTTCGATTCAAGTTCCACTGTGACCTTCGGTCAAGTGGGGAAGGCTTCATTGTGCATCAAAATTCCACCGACATAACACGGAGTTATGCTTTCGAAGATGTCCGCTCACGCGGACATGTCGCGCAAGCGCGACAAAAAGTCCTCTCGGACTTTTCAAAGAAAATCCTACTCGGATTTTCTTTC
>URJL01000062.1 GCA_900548115.1 uncultured Eubacteriales bacterium | reverse complement strand
CACTGGAACTTTTAATCACAAGTTGTTCTTATATGATTGCAGCAGAGCAAAAGGCAAGACAGACCTACGACAACATGCTTCGGCTTTTGGATAACCCCGATGTTATCGCGCCGATTCGCTTTTTGCGTGAGCGTGAGGTCGTGCATTATCAGCGTTTCGGTGAAGCGCTTGACACGCTGCAGTCGCCGATTCAGCCACGTACCGACGTTTATCTCAGCGGAAAGAAAACAAAAGAAAAGTGCTGAGCGAAAAAAGGGCAGGACCTCTCGGTCTTGCCCTCTTTGTTTTTTAATTATATTCGGAATACCTCGTCCAAAGAGCGTATCTCCCGCGCAATGCCGCGCATTGCGTCGGGCAGAGCCCCGATCGGCGGGCGTTGCATTTTTTCAAGCGGCGTATCCGAAAAGGCTTTTTCAATCTCTTTTGCCTTTTTCTTCGGCACACTTTTGTCTCCGCGCGTTTCTGCCCATTCAAAAACGGCGTCCGCTTCCCCGATGAACAAGAAATCGATCAGTTCACTGCAGCATTGCCGACAGTAATCGTTGCAGATATTGTTTTTCAAAGTGTCGGCAAAGCGCGGATTGACAGGCGCTGTATTTTCAAGTTCTTTGAGCGAAGCGTAAAGCGAAAAATCGGAGTTGAACCGCAAAAGCTCGGACAGCCGTGACAAAAGCGCGGTATACCGCACGCGGATAAGGTCAAGCTTTTTCTGTCCGCACGGTTTGAAAAGTGCTTCGGCAAGCAGATAATTCAAAAATCTTCCGCAGACGGTTCTGATAATGTCGATCGAATCGCGCAGCAGAAAAACGCTGTCGGTCCGCTCGTTTATATCGGCAAGCTTTTCGATGATATCGGAAAGCTCGGGAAGAAGCGGTGCGGCATTCGAGACGGCTTTTTCGAAAAAGTCCGAATACCGTTTATCGCCGATGTTGTCAAGAGTGCTTGCGGGCTTTACCCACATATCGCTGTGCGTATTCCAAAGGCTGTCGGTCTCAAAACCGTCGCTTTCGATCTTCGTATATCCGCCCCAGGAGGCTTGCTTCATAAAGGGCAGAAATCTCTGCCAGCAATCGTTCATGTCGTCGGCATCGCTTTCGTACCGCCCGCGGCAGTATTTTTCCACCGTCTCTTCAAGCGTAAAGCGAAGCGGCGACCACGCGTTGTCGGACAGATATTCGAGAACGATCGGGTCGCTGTGCGAAAGCTCGGGCCAAAGGATCATGCCTTTGCAAAAGTCATCCTCGGCGGCAATTTTCAGCCGTCTGCGCGTGAGATCATACGGACCTCTCAGCTCGCTTTCCGACTCGTATGCATGAAACAGCCCGAATATCCACGGAAATTTTCCGACGATTCCCCAGTTTGTGAAATTCTGCTCCTCGTCGTTTCCCTCCGAGGTGTAGTCAAGGATCACGGTTCGATCGGGGTCGAGTTCGCCGATCAGCGCCCGAACCTCTTCGGGGCGCCACCAGCCGACAAAATCCCACGTGCCGACAAGCAGGCGTGAATCGGGATATGCCGCGCGCAAGTTCTGCGCGATGCGGCGGTAGCAAAGCTGTTTGAAGCGAAAATTTGTCTTGTCGTCCCGGAACATTCTTCGTTCGCCGAGTCCGATCGTGTGGAAAAGATAGGAATTGTGATCGTATTCCTCCGCCATGACGCGGGTTAGACGCATATAGTATTCCATGTTCTCTTTTTTTCGAAAATCGAACACGCAGCCCGTTGCAAAATCGATATACCGCCCGTCGGTTTGACCGAGAAGCGCGGGCTTTTTTGCTTTCAAAAATTCGGTCGGTGTCCGCGAATACCAATGCGTCATCGTTCCGCAGTCGGTGGGGGAAACAAGGTCGTGAAGTCGGGCGTATTCCATGATCTTTTTCCGAAGCTTTCCGCGATATTCAAGCGTCCAGAAGTCGGTTCGGTCGTTAAAGCCCTTCTCATCGTCAATGTTGCGAAAGCCGTCGGGGTAGGGGACGATATCGGGAAACGCCTTTTGCCAAACGTCGTCCATGCCGATGCGCAGCATGAAGAAATTCAGCCGCTTTTTGAGCATCCAGTTGATCTCTTTCTGCCAATCTTCATACGACCAATGCTCCGCCTGAAAGCGGTGAAGTCCGCGGTGGGCAAAATAGCGCAGACCGCGGTATTCAAAGCGCGGCTTTTCGGTAACGTCGATGTTTTCGAGCGGAATGTCGGCGTATTTCGGTATCACATCGCCGTCCCAAAAATAATGACAGCCGACGAAGCGTTCGAAATAATCGTACACCGCATAGATCGAAGAGCGCCCTCTGCCGCCTGCGGCGAGGAGGATCTTTCTTTCGCCCTTTTGATACGAATACAGGCGGTAATCGTCGGTCCCGTAACGGATGCCGAGGGAAGAAAGATTCCCCGCAAGCATTTCCTCCGCCGTAAAATCGTTCACGCTGTCCGAACCGATGACGACAAGATCGCTCCTGCCGTCGTCGACCTCCGACAGGGCGGCGCTTTTTCCCGTTACTTTACGATAAAGCTCGGCAAAGATGTGCGCCGCACGATCATACGCCTCTTCGCCCGTGCTCGGTTTCAATATGAGAAGCGACATGAAAACCCTCCTTACAGCTTAACGGTCTTTCCGGTCGCAATGCTTTCGTAAACGGCGTTCATCGCTTCGACGGTCTTTTTGTGCCAGCGAAGATTGATCAGCGGCGTTTTGTGATTCCGAATGTTGTCGTAAAATTCGTCGACCAGCCCGATCCATTCGTCAAAATAGGTATATTGAACCGTATAACGGTCGTTCGGCAGTCCGTTGTGATAAACGTTCGGTCCGAAGCAGTCCGCCATGATTGTTCCTTTTTCTCCGTTTAAGGTGATGTTGACCTCCATACGCTTCGGAAAGACCTCCCATCCGGGACCCGGAACCTTCAGACGCTCCTCCATTTTCGACCACGACGGGTCGAGCGAAAAGACCGTGCCGTCCTTCATTCTTCCGATGACCGAGAGCATATCCTCTTCCTCGATGTCGGGGCGAATGTTCGGCGCGACCTCGGCATAGATCGTGTCAAAATCGCTTCCCGTCATGTGGCGGATCATGTCGAAAATGTGCGGATGATCGCACAGAGCGCCGCCGCGGAAGCGCGGGTCGCCGTCTTTGATTGGGACTCTTTTGCCGTAGCTCTTTTCGGGAACGCCCTGCCACGGGAAAGCCCAAACGGGGGAGAGCGTGATGTTCGTCGCGTTGAACGATTTTATTTTCCCGATCTCGCCGTTTTTGACCATCTCCTTGAGCCGCACGATGACGGGATTGTAATGCATTTCAAGCTCGACCTGACACACAACGTCGTTTTTCTCGGTGAGCGCGATCATTTCGTTATATTCTTCCTCGTCAAAGGTGGGAATCTTCATGGAGAGAATGTGGATTCCACGCTCGGCGCACAGCTTCATCTGACGCAGATGCTCGCTGTTTTCGCTCGCCAGAACGACCGCTTCGATCTCGGGGTGCGCGTCCAGCATCTCAAGCTCGCTGTCGTAACAGGGAATTCCGTCCACACTGTTTAAAAACACTTTTTTCACTTCGTCGTTTGCCGTCGATACGGCAACCCAGTCAAGCTTCGGGTTATCCTTGAGCGTTTGATAATATTTTCTCGTATGACCGTGCGTCATACTCATCATGGCAATTTTCAGCGGCTTCATCCGATCAGCACCTTCCTTTCACCGCACGCGGCGGATTCTTTTGCCGCCTTTTTGAGCGTGCAAAGCGCGTCCGCCGTTTTCTGCGTTTCTTCCCGTTCTTTTTTGTCCGAAAGACCGAAAGCGAAACGAACGGTCGCCGTGTCCTCGGGCGAAAGACCGAAGATCTCAAAATCAACGTCGGTCACGGCTTTGTTTTCTTTTCCGAAGAAATAAATCGATTCCTGACGGAGCTGTGCGTCAACCACCACGTCGCAGGCAGTGCCGCGGCGGGCGATGATCTCGTGCTTATCCTTCGGCTTTTCGCCTTTTTCAAGCGTTGCGGCAATTTCGATTGTGCAGACGATCCCGTCCTCCGCTTTGGCAATGGCGTTCAGTACGTTGTCGTTTTGCATCACCGTGATCGATTCGATATTGCGGTTCAAAACAAAACGGCAGATATCCGCCTCGCGGCAAAGCTCGTCGAAAATGTCTTTGTCCTTTTCGACAATGCGGAAAACGCGCATGACGCTCACGCCCTCAAGCGTCCCGCCGCACACGAGGTTTCGAAGCTCGATAAACCGTCTCTCGTTTCGATACGGGAGGATCGGATATTTTTTGCCGCCGACTTCGGCGGTCTTTTCATCGATTAAGCTCACTTTTTCTTCACGGGAGTATCGGCAAAGCAGATAATCCAGCTTTTCCTGAAGTATGTTCATAAATCATCCTCCGAATCCGAATATTACAGCATTTTTACGCGCGGTCTGTACTTTTCAAGATATGCCTTGTTCTTTTCGTCGCCCCCGGGTGTGTTGGCGCTTGACCAAACGGGCGGCTTGATTCCGCGCTCGACGCACTGACGAACAGTCTCAATCTCCAAAAGATGGGCGATGTAAAAATCAATGATGTTCGAGGTCGGGGCGATGGGCGTTTCAAACCCCGGAACGGTCACGACCGCGTCGCCAACGGGATTGAAATCCTCGATGCATACGTCGGCATAGTCGAAAAGATTGGTCTTGTTGGGGTGACGGATGAAATGATCCTTCGGCATTTCGGTCTGCCATGCCGTGCTGGACACGGCAATGATTTTGACCTTGCGCTTTTTTGCTTCCATGGCGGCGTCGATGGTGGCGGGGTTGATGCCGATGTTGTGGAAGATGATCAGCACGTCGCCCTCGTGAAGATCGTAATATTTGAGTATCGACGCGCCGTAGTTTACAGTGCGTTCAAGCTCCAGATATTTCAGCGCCTGATTGAACACCGAAAGCCCCGTTTCCATTACGGGATTGATGCACGCAAGCCCGCCCGCGCGGAAGAACATTTCGCCGACGGGAAGCGTCGTGTGACCGCCTCCTCCGTATACGCTGATCAGCCGATCCTTTTCAATGGCGTCTGCCATGAGGCTCGCCGCTTTTTGAATGTTCTCGCCCTGCGTCTCGTTTACCTTTTTAAAGTTATCGAGCAGCGCCTCAAAATAACCGAAATCGTTCATGCGGATTCTCCTTTCTAAATCAAAAAACAAAAATCAGTTTTCTTTTTTCAAAACGCGTCTGTAATTTCTGCCGATGTTGTCCCAAAGCTCGATCGGGTCTTTTGCCGCAACGCTTGTTCCGTAACCGCCGCGATAGGTCCACGTCGCAAGACGGTCGACACCCAATTCCTCGTACATGTCCACCACCTTGTCGATCTGCGAAAAATCGTCGGGACGTTTGTTGTAGCCCATAATCCAGCGCTCCGACTGCTTGCCGTATTTCTTCGCCATGGCGACGGTCCGCTCGGTTATCTCGCGGAAAAAGCTCTCGGGCAGGCTCCAGTTGATGATCGTCGTCGAGAAAACGTCAAAATAAGGGCAGGCGGCGACCATATCCCAGTTGTCGTAGCCGCGAAGCTCGGTGACGTAATAGGAATTGAGCGTTGCGTGAACGCAGCAGGTGATCTCAAGCTTGGGATTATAATCCTTCAGCGCTTTCGAAGTATCGGAGAGGGTATAGAGCGCTTCCCGCCAGCGGAACTGCTTCACGTCGTCGTTCATGAATTTCGGCATTTCGTAGCCGTAATACGCTTCGAACTTTTTCATGCATTCGGGACAGCGGCACGACCAGTCGTCGCCCGCGCCGCCCGTGATCGACGCGTATGCCTTCGGATAAGCGTAATGCGGTTCATCCCAGAAAAAGCCGTCCGCTTCGGTGTTCTTCGCAAGCTTTAAACAAAGCCCCTTGAAATAGTCGCGGAAGGAATTGGTGTTGAAGCACGCCGCGTTGAGCACCTCGCCCGTGTAAGCCGAGACTTGGCGGTGATGGATGTTGTTCTGTAAAAATAAACTTACCTGTTCGCCGCCGAAGTATTTTCCGATGCCCCATGTGTCCAAAAGAACGCGCAGCCCGATCTTGTGCGCCGCCTTCACGATGTTGTTGATGTTGGGAAACCAAAAATCCATATCGAATTCGGTCAGGGCGAGGATCACGGTGTCGCAGCCGTGCTCTTTCATTTCGAGAAAATCCTTCTCGGCGTGTTCGACGTAGTTGAGTCCGTAATAGCTTACGGCAGTGTGTCGGATACTCATGTTTCTTCCGATCCTTTCGTTTTCGTTTTTGATGCGTTTGGGCAAAACGCCCTCTTTTCTGTCATTTTATCATAAGCCTTTTTCTTTCACAACCCAAAGTTCCGCATAAAAAGTATAAATTTCCGAACAAAACCTTGACAGCCGAACACGAGTGTGTATAATGGTTGTAAGGAGTGGATGCGGAATGTTTTTTGATAATCCCGATCTTAAAATCGAAATACTTTCGGTTTTGCACCTGAATTGGGAGCAGAGCCATGCTTACGCCGCTCCGCGTGAATTCAACGCGCTTTCCTTTCGCGTTCGCGGCGGGGCGATCTTTTCGCACGGAGGGGTCGAAAGGCACGTAAATGCAGGCGAGATCGCCTTTGTGCCGAAAGGGTTTGACTATCGGATCGACGCGGAAAACGAGGAGGTGTACGTTGTTCATTTCACGCTTTTCGACGGCGAAAAATACGATATGGAGGTGTTAAAACCGCTCGACACCGCGTATTGCGAGCGAAAATTCCGAACGCTTTATTCTGCATGGACCAAAAAACAGCCCGGCTACCGTTACGAGTGCGCCGCAGAGTTTTATAAGCTGCTGTACCGTCTTTTTTGCCAAAAATCCGAACAGCGCTTCGACCCCTTCGCGGGCAAGATGGAGGAAGTGACCGAGTATATTCACGAGCATTACACCGACAAAAATCTTGCGGTCGGGACGCTTGCGAAAATGGCAAACATGAGCGATACGTATTTCCGCAAAAAATTCGTCCGCGCCTTCGGCACAACGCCGCTTCTTTATATAAACGATCTGAAGATCGCCCACGCGGTCGAGCTTTTGCGCTCGGGCTATTATTCGGTCGAGGAGACGGCGGAGAATTGCGGCTTTGACAATCAAAAATATTTCAGCACCGTGATAAAAAAGAAGACGGGGCACACCCCGTCGGAATTTAAAAAGTGAAATTGACGAAAGAAAAAGTGCGGAAGAACCGAAAGGGTTCTTCCGCACGCAGTTTTTGAGGGTCACAACAGCGATATATGCAAAACGCTTGTCGCGATTTTGAAATAAAGAACCACCGCGCACGCGTCCACAAGGGTTGTGATGAGCGGGGACGCCATGAGCGCGGGGTCAAGTCCCGCTTTGTTGGCGAGCAGGGGAAGGGTGCAGCCGATGAATTTTGCGATGATGACGATCAGAAGCAGCGAGAAGGAAACGATCGCCGCGATGAGCGGAACGGGGTATCCGCTCGTGTCGCCCAGAATGCCGATTTTGTCCATCAGAAGAATGCGCACAAAGTTGGTCGCCGCAAGTGCGGTGCTGACAATCAGCGAAATGCGGAATTCTTTGAAAATGACGCGGAAAATATCGGAAAAATGAATTTCGTCGAGCGCAAGCCCGCGGATCATCATGGTGGACGACTGCGAACCGCTGTTTCCGCCCGTGTCCATCAGCATCGGAATGCAGCTGACCAAGATCGGAACGGCGGAAATGGCGTTCTCATAGTATTGCAGCACTATCCCCGTTATGGTGGCGGATACCATCAGGATGAGCAGCCAAACGATACGCTTTTTTGCATGGGAAAGAACCGAGGTCTTGAAATAGTTCTCCTCGATCGGCTCCATCGCCGCCATACGCGAGATATCCTCGGTGTTTTCCTCCTGGATGACGTCGACGGCGTCGTCGATGGTGACGATACCGACAAGACGGTTTTCGTTGTCCACGACGGGAAGGGCGTAAAAGTCGTATTTGTTGATCATGCGCGCCACGACTTCCTTGTCCTCGTGCGTGGAAACCGAAATGACGTTTGTTTCCATGATGTTTTCGATGATCTGCTCATCGGGGGAGGCAAGGATCGTGCTGACCTCGACCAGACCGATCAGGCGGCGGTTTTCGGTCACGTAACAGGTGTAGACCGTTTCTTTGTTGATGCCGTCGCGGCGCAGCTTTTCGATCGCTTCGCGGACGGTGATGGTCTTCGGGAAGTTCACATACTCGACGGTCATGATACTTCCCGCGCTGTCTTCGGGATATTTTAAAAGCTCGTTGATCTGTCTTCGTGTCTCCGTGTCGGTGTTGTTTAATATTCGCGAAACAACATTCGCCGGCATTTCTTCGATGATATCGACGGTATCGTCCAGAAACAGCTGGTCGAGAACTTCATGAAGCTCTTTATCGCTGATGGCTTGGATCAGCATCTGCTGTCGGTCGGTGTCGAGATAAGCGAAGGTCTCGGCGGAAAGCTCTTTGCTGAGCAGGCGGAACACGATGACGGCATCTTTGTTGTCAAGCTCCTCGAACAAAAGGGCAAGGTCTGCCGGCATCATTTCATTGATGAGTGCTTTGAGCTGGGAAAACTTCTTTTGTTCCAAAAGCTCGATCAGGGTGTCAATGATTTCGTTGATTTTTTCTTCCATAGTTTTAACTCCTTCTGTGATAGTATGGTCGCCCGGGTACTAAAATAAGTATCACTCCTTTAAATAAAATGGTTCGGCACAAAGCCGCACTTCATATTTTACCACAATTGAATTGAATTTTCAATCGTTTCCCGATATTTTTTTCTTCCGCCGAACCATGCCTCGGGGGAAGATTATGTATGAAAAATCGCGGCATTTTTCACATAATGCAAAGACGCTCGGTCGAATTTTTGTGCGAATCGGCAAAAAATGGCGAAAAATATGATAAACATTTTTAACAAGTCGAAAAAAATACTTGACATTTGCAAAATCAATGCTATAATAATAATCAGAGAACGGTTCGGACACCAAACGATCCTCATTCCTTTCCGTCCTTCACAAGTGTGGCAGTAATGCGGCGGTGCGATTCCGCTCGGGGCAAAATCTATTATTATTCCAAAGCGAGGAAAAAACATGTACGAGAACAAGACTTTAATCTGCAAGGACTGCGGTCAGGAATTTATCTTCACGGCAGGCGAACAGGAAATTTTCGAACA
>URJL01000061.1 GCA_900548115.1 uncultured Eubacteriales bacterium | reverse complement strand
CCGCGAAGCTTGCATTCCGATGGTCGGAATGCAACTTCGCCTTACCTTTGTTATGCCGACGAAATTTTGCCTTACCCGTGTCATGTTGACATGAAATTCAGATGCGCACCAAAGCCTTCCCCTCGAGGGGAAGGTGTCGCCGACTGGCGACGGAAGAGGTGCGCCCGCGCGAAAGTGCGGGCGAGCCGCGATGGAAATTTTCGGTGAGGTGAAATTTTGTGTGGCGCGGTGAAAAGTGCGCCGAGTGTTATGTCAACTAAATTTGCCATTGCGCATTCGTCCATGCTCCGCATGGGCGCACCTCATCCGTCACGGCTTCGCCGTGACACCTTCCCCTCGAGGGGAAGGCTTGGGCGCGCATCTGAATTTTATGTCAACATAGCGTGGGCAGAGTGAAACTCTGCCGGTACAACCTTGCGTGGCGCAGTGAAAAGTGCGTCGGATGTCATGCCATCAAAAATCTTCGACAAAACCTCCCCCGTCACTCCCCGCACGCAAGCGTATACCGCACCGTGTAATCGCCCGCCCGAACGACGGCGCTGACGGCGTTTTCCCCGCCTTTTTTCAGCGCCGCACGATCGATCTTCACCGTGACCGAGAGCGGAGCCGAGAAATCCTTCGGAACGGTGACGCAAAGCGGGACGTCATTGACCGCAAAGAGGGCTTTTTCGGAAAAGGCGGGCACTTTTATTGGAAGCGAAAGCTCACTCTCTTTCGCGGCGCAAAGCGTCGTATACTGTTCGGCGGCATAATTCAAAAGCACCTTATGATCGGAAAAATCGCGTCGATCGTTCAGCGTGACGGCAACAAAACGCCCGCCGTCGGTCTCGGCACTCGTCACAAGACAGCGCCCCGACGCGGCGGTATAACCCGTTTTGACTCCCGTACAGTTCGGAAGCGAACGCAAAAGGCGGTTGTGATTGGAAAAATACCGTGCGGCGCAGTTTTCCCGCTCGGGGATTGTATAACTCTTGGTCGAAACGATTTTACGGAACGTCTCGTTTCGCAAAGCATACGCCGAAAGGGCGGCAAGCTCCTTTGCCGTCGTGTAATGCGTTTCGGACGAAAGCCCGTGCGGGTTGTCGAAATGCGTCGAGGAAAACCCGAGCTGTTCTGCTTTTTCATTCATCATCGAGACGAAGTTTTCTTTCGTTCCGCCGACGCATACGGCGACCGCTTCGGCGGCGTCGTTGCCCGATTCGAGCATCAATCCGTACAAAAGCTCGCGCAGCGTCAGAACTTCGCCCGCGCGAAGATAGATCGAAGAACCTTCGACCCCGCAGACCGATTCGGGGATCGTAAAAGCGGCGTCGGGATCGCCCCGCTCGAGCGCGACCGTCGCCGTCATGATCTTGGTCGTGCTTGCCATCGGAAGACGTTTGTCGCCCCCGTGCGCATACAGCACGGTGTCGGTCAGCGCGTCGTACAAAACAATTGCCTCCGCCTCCCCCGAAAGTCCCGCGACCGCGTCGACAAAAAGAGGCGAATCCTGCGAAAGCCCCGAGAAAAGCGCGTCCGTTTCGCTTTCCTCACGTGTAAGAGAAAGGCTCGCATATCCCGCCGCAAGCAAAAGAAAAGTCAATATCGCCGCCAAGGCTTGAAGCTTGTTTCGAATTCGTTCCCGCATGTTTTTCCCCCGCGAAACGGCATTTCGATATCAGACTATGCGCAAGGCAGCGTGTTTATGAAAAAAGAAAGGAATCCAAATGGAAGAAATTCGCATTCAAAAATTCATATCCGACTGCGGCGTCATGTCGCGCCGCGCGGCGGAAAAAGAGATCGAGGCGGGACACGTCACGGTCAACGGAAAACGTGCGCTCATCGGGCAGAAGATTGACCCCGTACACGACAAGGTGAAAGTGGGAGGAAAACCCTGCCGCCGCACCGAGGAAAAGGTCTACGTCATGCTGAACAAGCCCCGCGGCTATGTCACGACCATGAGCGACGAAAAGGGCAGAAGATGCATTCCCGAGCTGATGGAGGAGCTTCCCGAGCGCGTTTATCCGTGCGGCAGACTGGACATGGAATCGGAGGGGCTTTTGCTTCTGACCAACGACGGAACGGTCGCCGACAAGCTTATGCACCCGCGCAACCACCTGGAAAAAATTTATCACGTCAAGGTGCGCACCGAGATCGCGCCCGAGGTCATCACGCGCTTGAACGAGCCGATGGTGATCGACGGCTATAAAATCAAGCCCGTCACGGTGGCGCTCATCGCCAAAAAGGACGGTGCGACCACGCTTCGCTTCACTCTTTCCGAGGGACGCAACCGCCAGATCCGCAAGATGTGCGAGCAGGTGGGACTGGAGGTCATGCGCCTTCGCCGCATTGCCGTGGGCGAATTGAACATCGGAACGCTTCGCCCCGGTCAATGGCGCTTTTTAAACCATTCCGAGACCGAATATTTAAAAAATCTGTAAGGCAAAAAGGAGCTTTTGTATCATGTTAAAGGTGTTGCCGGTACGGGACAAGGAAAAACAAAAAGAATACTGCGCGCTGCTTTCGCTCGAATACGATCCCGATCTTATGTGCTTTGCGGCATGTGAAAGCGAAAGCGCGGGCGAGGGGAAAGAACAAACCGAAGAATTTTTGGGACTTTCGCTGTTTCACATTGCGGGGGATGTGGGCGTGATCGATCTTGTAAAGCTGAAAGACGGGCTTGACGATTATCTCGCGCGCTATCTTTTGGCAAAGGCGCCCTTAAATTTCGTCGATCTTTGCGGGATACATAAGGCGACGTATCGCGATTCCGACCGCGACCTTGCGCGCAAGCTGGAATTTGTCGAAAAGGACGGCGTTTTCACGCTCGATCTTACGAACTATTTCACCTCCCCGTGCAGTCGGCACAAGGAAAGCGCTCAATGAGCGAAAACCGCTCCGAAGCGTTCGCGATCCCCTTTGACCCCGCGCGTTTTTGCGGCGCGAAAAATCTTTTGTCGCTCATTGAAGCCGAAAACGATTTTCACCCGTCGCTGTCGGTCCCGGGCAAAGCCAAACGCACGCTGAACACCCGCTCGCGCGAGGGAAACACGCACATCGGGAGCCTCGGCGAGGGCTCGCTGCATCTCGTTTTGAAAAATTATATCTCGGCAAACCCCGACGAGCAGGAGGTTCCGTTCGACAAAAAATTCATCGACGTGATGGTCGACGGACACGCCTACGAGGTGCAGACCCGCAACTTTTCCGCGCTGAAGCCGAAGCTTCTCTCGTTTTTGCCGTCGCTTCCCGTGACGGTGGTCTATCCCGTTTTTTGCGAAAAAAGAATCGGCTGGGTCGACCCCGAAACGGGAGAACGCTCGGCAATGCGCAAAAGTCCGAAAAAAGGCTCGGTCTATTCGATCTTTTCGGAGCTTATTTATATCAAAGATTTTTTGACCGACGAAAATCTTTCGTTTTCGGTCTTTCTTCTGGCGGGCGAGGAATTGCGCCTTTTGTGCGGAAAACGCTCCGCCGACCGAAAAAAAGGCTCGGTGCGCATCGACCGCATTCCGACCGCGCTTTATGACGTCGTTTCGTTTTCTTCGGCGCGCGATTTTCTGCGTCTTTTGCCCCCCGACGATCCTTTTTCGATCAAAACGCTCTGTGCGTTCGGTGGGATTGATTCGGAGCTTGCGCGAAAAATGCTTTACTGCCTTACCCGCGCGGGACTGCTCGAAGTGAAAAAGGGAACGGGACGCGAAAAAAACTACTACCGAACACAAAATTTATTGCACAATACAACGGAGGAATCAACATGAAAACAACACTTGCAGTTATGGCGGCGGGCATCGGCTCGCGTTACGGCGGTGGAATAAAACAGCTAGCAAAGGTCGGACCGAACGGCGAGATCTTACTCGATTATTCGATCTGCGACGCCAAGCGCGCGGGCTTTGACCGCGTCGTCTTTATCATCCGCCGCGACCTCTACGCGGATTTTCACGAGACCATCGGGAAACGGGCGGAAAACAGCATCGACATTACGTATGCCTATCAGGAGCTTTCCGCTCTGCCTTCGGGCTTTACGCCTCCCGAGGATCGCACAAAGCCGTGGGGCACGGGACAGGCGATCCTTTGCTGTAAGGATATCATAAACGAGCCGTTTGCCGTCATCAACGCCGACGATTTTTACGGAAAGGGTGCCTATCGCCTTCTGCACGATTATCTCATCGAGGGAGAGCACACGCCGAAATGGGCGCAGGACGTTTGTCTTGCGGGCTATGTTTTGCAAAACACTCTCAGCGATAACGGCGGCGTGACCCGCGGTATCTGCCGCACCGACGCAAACAATATGCTGTACTCGGTCGCGGAGACCAAAAATATCCGCCGCCGCGAGGGCGGCATTATCACCGCGCCCTTCGGCGAAGGCGAACAGATCCTTTCGCCCGAGCTTACGGTGTCTATGAATATGTGGGGACTGACCCCCGGCATTTTCCCGCTTTTGGAAAAGGGCTTTCGCGATTTTCTGACCGAAAAAGGAAACGATCCGACGGCGGAATTTCTGCTTCCCGTTTTCATCGACCGCATGATCGACGAGGGAAGAGTGCATTGCCGCCTGCTCCCGACCGATGAAAAATGGTTCGGACTGACCTATAAAGAGGATCTCGACGCGGTGAAAAAAGCCATACACGAGCGCATTGAGGCGGGCGAATATCCTGCCGAATAAGGTGCGGTACCAAAAGCGTGCAATTTCGAAAATTTTTCGCTTTTGATTCGGTTGACAATCGGCTGTATCCTTGCTATGATACGGTCATAGGACCGCCTCTTTCGAGAGCGCGACCGAAAAGAACGAAAAACAGGGAGAAAAACGATGAGGGTTTCTTTTGATTTTGACAAAAAGGTCGGCGCGATCCGCGCCATGCACGCGGTCGGTCAGCCGCCGCACCCCGATCTTGAGGGCGCGTATATGCATTATCTGTCCGAGGCGCACATCCCGTTTTGCCGTCTTCACGATTTCGGCGGCATGTACGGCGGCATGGTCTATGTCGACATTCCGAACCTTTTCCGCGATTTCGACGCCGACGAAAACGATCCCGCTTCGTATGACTTCGGCTTCACCGACGTTTTGATCGAGCATTGTATAAAGGCGCACTGCGAGCCGATCTATCGCTTGGGCATTGCCATTGAAAACTATCCGTGGGTAAAAGCGTACCGCACCGCTCCGCCGACAGATTTTGCCAAATGGGCGCGCGTTTGCGAGCATATCATCCGCCATTACAACGAGGGCTGGGCAAACGGGTTTTCTTACGGCATCACCTATTGGGAGGTCTGGAACGAGCCCGACTGTTATTATCCCGATTTTTCGTACAACTGTATGTGGACGGGTACGCCCGAGCAGTATTACGAGCTTTACGAAACGACGGCAAAGCATTTGAAAAAGTGCTTCGGAGATACGATCAAGATCGGAGGTCCCGCCGCCTGCGGCTTTTACGACGTCATTGCCGAGCCGCAAAAATACGGCATGGATTTCGAGGGAAAGCCGAATGCGGAAACGGCGGCGCAATACCGCTATTTCATGGATTTCGTCACGGGCTTTCTCGATCATGTGCAAAAAACTGATACGCCGCTCGATTTCTTCTCGCACCACAGCTATATGTCGGTTGAGGAAACGGTTCACGCGTCGGAATATATCGAAAACGAGCTTCTTCGCCGCGGCCTTTGCGACGTCGAAATTCAGCTGAACGAATGGAACAACGCGCCGACGCACGAAAAGCGCGGAACGAGCGAAGCCTGCGCCAAGGCGTGCGCCATGATGCTCGCCATGCAATATCAAAGAACCGATATTCTGTGCTATTACGACGCGCGTATCGGACAGTCGGTGTACGGCGGTCTTTTTAACCCCATCACCTGGAAGCCGTTTTGCACCTATTATGCCTTCAAGGCGTTCGGCGAGCTTTATACGATGAAAGATCAGATCGCAGGCGGAATCCGCAAGGACGGTCTATATGCCGTCGGAGCGGCGGGAAACGACGGTCGGCGCGGCGTTTTGTTCACCAATATCGGCGAAAATAAGACGGTCGAAACGAACCTTCCGAAGGATATGCCCGTCTACCGCATCGACGAGAACCATTTTCTCACCCCCGTTTCGCTCGACCCGCAAAACTTTACGATGGATCGGTACGACACGCTCTATTTCGGAAGCCTTGCGTGATTTTCGTGAATTTATGAAGAATAAAAAGCGGCAGTCTCCCCTTTCGGAGACTGCCGCTTTTGTTTGGATAAGGGCTTATTTTCCCTCACTGTTTTATGTCGGTGATAATTTGACCTGTCCTGTTATGTTGACCTGAAATTTTGATGCGTAACGAGAAACAAAGCTTGGGGAGCGTCGGGGCAGCGCCCCGACTTGCATCTGCAAAACGCAGGAGGACTTTTTGTCGCACTTGTGCGATATGTCCGCAAGGGCGGACATCTGCGCCGCAACTGCGAAAAGCGTGCGTTATTCCCTTTTTTGCTATCACCCGCAAACGGGCGGTGCTTGCCCTTCGGGCGGAGTTTTCTTCCCTTTCGTTTCCGAAAGAAAAAGGAACCAAAAAGAAAGGGAATTTAAAGGCTTGCGCCCTTAAAAATCCCCCGATTGTACAGAGTTGTGACGCTCAATCAAGAACGGTGTGTTTGACGTTTCCGCCGTTACGGGTCGCACTTTGCGCGGGAAATTTGTACGAAAAGGAAAAGACAAGATAACATTTCCGGTCAATAAAGCAGGGGCGACCACCGGTCGCCCGCCGCTGAGGGAGCGTTGCCGCACATTCCTTTCGTCGTTTTTCACAAGAAAAGCGTTTTTTCTTCCGCAAGAAAAAGCGAACATTTGTGCAGTTCTACAAAAAGAACACATGTTCTGAAATTCTTCTTGACATTGCCGCTCTTTTTTGGTATAATGAGGTCACGAAAGGAACGGATGTTCGTAAAGAACGGCGTTGTTTTTATTTTTTCGTCACCGAGAGAACAAATGTTCATAAATGGGCGGCAGCAAAAATCAAAAACCGCCGTGCGGACAAAAACGTGCCCTATATAAGGAGGAATCAAAATGAACGGAAGATTGTATGACGACGGCGCTTTGCGTGAGAATTGTTGGCGGGACGGCGAAGAGCTGCCGTATTGCGGCGAGGAGGAGTGCGAAAAGTGCGATTACTGCGGGTATCCCATTCTGCGCGGCGAAGAAAAACTGCGGGTCGATTCGACCGGCGACGTTATCCACCGCAAATGCTGGAACGATTATGCCGAGGACAACACCGACGAGCTTTGCACCCCGCTTGACTCATTCGGAAGGGGGCTGAGAAGATGACCTATCATACCAAAAAAGGAAAAGAACTGTTAAAACAAAAGATCGATGCCTATTTTGCCGAATGCGACGCGGCAAACGAATCCGAAAAAAAGACGGTCAAGCCGTATACCCTTTCGGGGCTTCTGTGTTTTCTCGATCTTTCGTCCGAGGAACTGGACGCGCTTTGCGCCCACCGCTCGCTTCGTCCGGTCATCGGCTCGGCAAAACGAAAGATCGAAGCGTACATCGAGGAAAACGCGCTGAGCGGCAAGCTTTCGGGAACGGCGGCGATCAACAGTCTGAAAGCCAATTTCGGCTGGAATGACAAAGGAAACGAAAAAGCCGACGTCGGAAGCGTTGAGGTCGTTCTTTCGGAGGAAGCGGCGGCGCTCGGACAATGAGAAAGCATACCGTTCAATTAAAGTTGAAAGGAAAACCGCAGGAGCGTCAAAAACTGTTTTTCGACGCAACCGAAAAATACGTCGCCTACGGCGGCGCACGGGGCGGCGGAAAAAGCTGGGCGCTGCGCCGCAAAATGATCTTAATGTGCTTAAAATATCCCGGGCTTTCGGTTTTGATTCTGCGGCGAACCTATGCCGAACTGCGGGAAAATCATATCCGCCCGCTGTGCGCCGAGCTTGCGGGGACAGCCGTTTACACCGAAACGCGCAAGACCTTTGAATTTCCCAACGGCTCGCGCATCCGCATGGGCTATTGCGACAGCGAAGCCGACGTCAATCAATATCAGGGACAGGAATTCGACGTGATCGCTCTGGACGAAGCGACCCAGTTGACCGAATATCAGTTTCAGACCTTAAAAGGTGCGCTTCGCGGGGCAAATCCGTATCCGAAGCGCATGTATCTGACCTGCAACCCGGGCGGCGTCGGTCACGGATGGGTAAAGCGCCTGTTTATCGACCGTGAATACCGCGACGGAGAGAATCCGAAGGATTATTGCTTTATTCCGGCGCGCGTGTTTGACAACAAAGCGCTTTTGCGCTATGACCCCGATTATCCCGAACGGCTGAAAAGCCTTCCCGAGGCGCTGCGCGATGCATGGCTGTACGGCAAATGGGACGTGTTCGCTGGGCAGTATTTCAACGAATTTGACCCGTCGCTGCACGTCATCGAGCCGTTTTCACCCGACGGAAGCTTTGTGCGCTATTGCGCGCTCGATTACGGGCTGGATATGTTGGCGGCGGTGTTTGTCGCGGTCGATGCGGACGGGCGCGCCTTTGTTTACGACGAGGTATATCACAGCGGACTAATCGTGAGCGACGCGGCGAAAAAAATCCGTGAAAAAGCGGCGGGCGTGACGGTATTCATCGCCCCGTGCGATCTTTGGAGCCGACAGAAGGATTCGGGCAAAAGTATCGCCGAACTGTTCGCGGAAAACGGAGTGTATCTCACCAAAATTTTTCCCGAGCGCGTGCAGGGCTGGCTTTGCCTGAAGGAATGGTTAAAGCCGATAAAGAACGGCGAAAAGCTCGATTGCCGTATGAAAATCGCAAAAAATTGCGTTAATCTTTTGCGGACGCTTCCGCTTCTTTTGCACGACGGAAAAATCCCCGGAGACGTCGCGACCAAGCCCCACGAAATCACCCATGCGCCCGACGCGCTGCGCTATTTCGCCTCGTACCGCACCTTTGCGCCCGAGATGAAAAAAGACGAAAAGAAGGCACAAAAGCTCTCCGAAAAGCTGCGCCTGCGGCGGGCGCTGCCGTGAAATACGAATTCCGATGGTCGGAATTCGATTTCACACTACCCACGTTATGTTGACATAGAATTTAGATCCGTACCGAAGCCTTCCCCTCGAGGGGAAGGTGTCGCCGACAGGCGACGGATGAGGTGCGCCCATGCCGAAGGCGTGGGCGAATGCGCAACGACAAGATTAGTTGACATTCCCCCAAGCGCACTTGCGGCGGGCGCTGCCGCGAAATACGAATTCCGATGGTCGGAATTCGATTTCACACTACCCACGCTATGTTGACATAAAATTTGGATGCACACCCAAGGAACAAAGCTTGGGTCAAGCCTTCTCGAAGGCTTGCGGGGTGTCGGGGCGGAGCCCCGACTTGCGACCGCAAAACGCAGGAGGAGTGAATTTGTATGCCGCCAAGCGGCATACAAAGAGAGGGACCCTCGTGGCGATTACAATCGCTTTGGG
>URJL01000060.1 GCA_900548115.1 uncultured Eubacteriales bacterium | reverse complement strand
CTTTTTTGCCTATGTTTTTGAAATTTTGTTTTGCAAAATGCGAAAAACCACGATACGGTTTGCTTGCACTTTACCGGGATCCGGATCTAACAGCAACAGTTTTCGCCTGACGTTCCTTTTGCGTATTTTTGCGGAGTTTTGTCTTTGCTTTGCGCGCGGCAAATAGATACCATGCCTTCCGCTGCAAAAGGCCGCAGCGGAAGGCATAGAGACTTTTACAAAGACCGTTCGAATTAAACGTTTAAAATAACCGGCAGGATCATCGGCTTGCGCTTTGTCTTGGAATAGAGATAATCGGTCAGCTCGTCCTTAACTTTCGCCTTGATGGCGTTCCATTCCTTCATATTCTTGTCAAGGCATGTTCTGAGCGTATCGTGCGCAATGGTGCGTACTTCGTCCATCAACTCCTCCGCCTCGCGGACATAAACAAAGCCTCTCGATACGATATCGGGGCCCGACAGGATCTCGCCCGAATCGATATCGACGGCGGCGACCACGACAATCAGCCCGTCGAGCGCCAAATGACGGCGGTCACGCAATACGATATTGCCTACGTCACCGACACCGAAGCCGTCGACCAGCACTTTTCCGGCGGGAACGCTTCCGACGACCTCGATCTTTTCTTCGGAAAGCTCGATGATCTTTCCGAGATCGGGGATCAGGATGTGTGAAGGATCCTCGCCGACTTCCTTGGCAAGGTCATAATGTGCTTTCAAATGGCGATATTCGCCGTGCAGGGGAATGGAATAACGCGGCTTTGTCAAAACGTGCATCATTTTCAGATCTTCGCGGCAGGCGTGACCCGAAACATGTACATCGGCGACCGAGTCGGTCAAAACGGTTACACCCTTTTTCAAAAGCTCGTTGAAGATCTTGTCGACCAGCTTTTCGTTTCCTGGAATTGCCGAAGCGGAAATGACCACAAGATCGGTGTCGGTCAGGGTCACTTTATCGTGATCGGCATACGCCATGCGGTAAAGCGCGCTCATCGGCTCGCCCTGACTTCCCGTGGTGATCAGCGTTACCTGCTCGGGCTTGAACTTTTTGATCTCGCCGATGTCGATCAGCGTTCCCTTCGGAATGTCCATATATCCGAGCCGCGTTGCAACGTCGACGATATTCAGCATACTGCGCCCTGTCACGGCGACCTTTCGGCCGTAGCGGTGCGAGCAGTCGATGATCTGCTGTACGCGGTGAACGTTGGAGGAAAAGGTGGCGATGATAATGCGCTTATCACAGCCGCGGAAAATGTTTTCAAGCGAACGTCCGACCGTGCGCTCGGACATGGTATATCCGGGGCGCTCGGCGTTGGTGGAATCGGAAAGCAAAGCCAAAACGCCCGCGTTTCCGAGTTCGCCGAAGCGGGTAAGATTGATCGGCTCGCCCTGTATCGGCGTAAGATCGATCTTAAAGTCGCCCGTGAACAAAAGCGTTCCGGCAGGGCTTGTCACGGCGATGGCACAGGAATCGGCAATCGAGTGATTGACACGGATATATTCGATGGAAAACGAACCGATCTTTAAGGTATCGCCCGCGCTGACACAGCGCAGATCGGTCTTTTTATCCAGCCCGTGTTCGACCAGCTTTCCTTCGATGATACCGAGCGTGAGACGGGTTCCGTAAACGGGAACGTTGACGACGCGCAAAACATACGGCAGAGCGCCGATATGATCCTCGTGTCCGTGCGTGATGAAAAAGCCCTTTACTTTGGAAAGGTTGTTTTCAAGATAGGTTGTGTCGGGAATAACAAGGTCGATGCCCGGCATATCGTCGTCGGGAAAGCCCATTCCGCAGTCGATGACCACGATCTCATCGCCGTATTCGACTGCCGTCATATTTTTTCCGATCTCGCCGATACCGCCCAGCGGGATCACGCGGACCTTTTCCGTATTTACTTTTTTTGTATTGTTTTTTCTCTTAGCCAATAAAAATCGACTCCTTTCGACGGTTAAAATGGTTTGTTTAATAAATGAAAATATATGCAAAACAGTGCGGAATAAGTATCCGGGTATATATTTGCCACAAAGGAACGGTTTCATGCGCAAAAATGCGCGCAAAACCGTTCCGACAAAGCATTCTTTCATTTTTCGCCGCTTCATTCCCCGTAAAACGGTACGGGACAGCGAAAAAAGTCGGAATGCCTCCTCGGAAAAAAGAGGTATCTTATTCATTCACGGTCAAACACAGTACTACTATTATGCACTATTTTTGCGAAAAAGTCAACCGTTCGCACGTATTGTTTACATTTTGCGCATATCGGGAGGACAAAGATCGAGCGTGCGGAGATCCATTACCTGTGATGCGTAATGCGTAATGACTCTTTTGCGAAAGCAAAGCGCCAAGTGAAAACGGCGGCATTTTTGCACAAAAACGCATTTTTTTTGCACAATCGCGCCACCCCTTGACAGCGCTTGCCGTATTCGTTATAATGGCGGCAGAGGATTTTTTTTGAAGAAAACGGGAGGAGTCAAAATGACGAATCAACCGATGCTCGGCGTTATGCTTGATTGCTCGCGCAACGCCGTGCCGAATATGCAATCCGCAAAATATTTTATCGACTGTCTTGAAAAAATGGGCTACAACACCCTGATGTATTATACGGAGGACACCTACGAGGTGGAGGACGAGCCGTATTTCGGCTATCTGCGCGGACGCTTTACCGCCGAGGAGCTGCGCGAGCTGGACGCCTATTCCGAAGCGCACGGCATTGAGCTTGTTCCCTGCGTTCAAACGCTGGCGCATTTAAGAACCGCTTTTCGCTGGTCGGCGTATACGCCCATCAACGATACCGCCGACATTCTTTTGATGGACGACGAGCGAACCTATCTTTTGATTGAAAATATATTCCGTTCGCTGCGCGCCTGCTTTAAGACCGACAAGGTTCACATCGGTATGGACGAGGCGCACATGATGGGCTTGGGCAAATATTTGGATCAACACGGCTTTTGCGACCGTCGGGAAATTTTCCTTAGGCATCTGAACAGGGTGTGCCGCATTGCGGACAAGTACGGTTTTCGACCCATGATTTGGCACGATATGCTTTTTGCTTCGACCAAAGACCGTGCCGAATCGGACGAGGCACTTGCCGAATTTCGCAAGCAGCTTCCCGAAAACCTGGCGGTGGTTTATTGGAATTATTACAATACCGATGAAGCTACGTACCGCGCCGGGGTGAACAAAAGCAAAAAGCTCGGCGATAAAGCGGTTTTTGCCGGCGGCGTATGGACATGGAGCGGCTTCGTGCCCGCAAACAGAACGACCTTTGCCGTTACAAAGCCTGCCCTTGACGCCTGCCGCAAAGAGGGCATTACGGATGTGCTTTTCACCATGTGGGGCGACGACGGTGCGGAGTGCTCGCCTTTTTCGGTTCTTCCGACTCTTTGGTATGCCGCCGAGCTCTATCGCGGAAACGACGATATCGAGTCGATAAAGGCAAAGTTTTACGAGCTGTTCGGCGAAAGCTACGACGATGTTTTGTCGATGGGAGAGCTGAATCTTCCGCTGAACATCAAGCGCGAGGTGCATGTCTGCTCCGCCAAGGTCATGCTGTATAACGACGTTCTTTTGGGTATTTTCGACCCGTCGATTCCCGACGACGCCGAGGAAAAATATGCCGATTTCGAAAAGCATTTTGCCGCCTGCGCCGAACGGGACGGCCGTTTTGCGCCGCATTTTCGTGTCTGTGCCGAGCTTGCGCACGTTTTGCGCCTGAAAGCGAGAATCGGAATCGAGCTGCGCGCGGCGTATAAAGCCGACGACCGCGAAGCATTGAAAAAGCTTGCCGCACGTCTTACGGAAACGGCACAGGCCATGCGGGAATTTTTGTCGGCGTTCCGCGCTCTTTGGATGTCGGAAAAGCGACCCCACGGCTTTGACGTGCAGGACATCCGTCTGGGCGGTGCCGTAACCCGCGTCGAGAGTGCCGCACGGCGCGTAAGCGATTATGCAAACGGCAAAATCGAACGCATCGATGAGCTGGAGGAAACGCTTTTGCCCGACGACGAAAGCTGGAACTGGTGGGCGCGCACCGCAACCGTCAACGTGCTGTAAATACGGGGCAAGCCGTGCCGAACGAACAACATAAAACATAAAAGGAAAGGATTTACGAATATGAAACAACCGATGCTCGGCGTCATGGTCGATTGCTCGCGCAATGCCGTGCCGAATATGCAATCCGCAAAATATTTTATCGACTGTCTTGAAAAAATGGGGTACAACACCCTTATGTATTACACGGAGGACACCTACGAGGTGAAGGACGAGCCGTATTTCGGCTATCTTCGCGGGCGTTTTACCGCCGACGAACTGCGCGAGCTGGACGCTTATGCCGCCGCACACGGAATCGAGCTGATCCCGTGTATTCAGACGCTTGCGCACCTGAACGCCATTTTCCGTTGGGATGTTTACCGCGAAATCAACGACACGGCGGATATTCTGCTGGTCGAAAACGAGCGCACGATGCAATTGATCGAAAACATGTTCCGTTCGCTTCGCGAGTGCTTCCGATCCGACAAGATTCACATCGGCATGGACGAAGCGCATATGCTCGGTCTCGGAAAATTCCTCGATCGGAACGGATATCAAAACCGCACCGAAATTTTGCTGAATCATCTGAACAAGGTTTGCAAAATGGCGGATCGGTACGGGTTCAAGCCGATGATGTGGGGCGATATGTTCTTCCGTCTCGCCGCACACGGACAGTATTACGTCAAGATCGACGATGAAGCGGCGGCGAAGATCCGCCCGCTGATCCCCGAAAACCTGACGCTTGTTTACTGGGATTATTACAGCACGAATGAAGACACCTACCGCCTTATGGTGGACGGCAACAAAAAGCTTTGCGACCGCGTGATCTTCGGCGGAGGCGTTTGGACATGGAGTGGTTTTGTTCCGAGCAACCGCACGACCTACGCCGCAACCAAGCCCGCCGTTACCGTTTGCCGCGAAAAGGGCATTTCCGATCTGTTCTTCACTATGTGGGGCGACGACGGCGCGGAATGCTCGCTGTTTGCCGCGCTTCCGGCTCTTTTGTATGCCGCCGAGCTGTCGCGCGGAAACGATGATCTCGAGTCGATCAAGAAAAAGTTTTTCGACCTGTTCGGCGAAAGCTACGACGATGTTTTGTCGATGGGAGAACTGGATATCCTGCTCAAAAAAAAGGCGGACGGTCACGACTGCGCGTCCAAGATCCTTCTTTACAACGACGTTTTGATGGGCATTTACGACCCGCTTGTCCCGGAGAACGCCGCGGAAAAGTATGCCTCTCTTGCCGAACATTTCGAAAAGTGCGCCGCAAAGACAAAGTATTTTGCTCCGCATTTTGAATGCTATGTCGCGCTTGCCCGCGTACTGGAAAAGAAAGCGACCGTCGGCATCGCGCTTCGTGCCGCTTATAAGGAGGGCGACCGCGATACGCTTCGCGCTCTTTCCGAAACGCTTTCGGATATTGCAAAGAGAATGCGCGAATTTTTGCGCCTTTACCGCATCCTTTGGATGAGCGAGAAGAGACCGCACGGCTTTGACGTTCAGGAGATCCGCATCGGAGGAGCCGTTACCCGCGTCGAGAGTGCCGCCGAACGCATAAACGATTATCTTGACGGAAAGCTCGACCGAATCGACGAGCTTGAGGAAACGCTGCTTGTTGACAACAGCGCGTGGAACAGCTGGGGGCGCACGGCAACGCCGAACGTGCTGTAAGAGCGACGGCTGAATTCAAGTTGATTTTATTAAAATGAAGTGAGCGCCGACTTTTTGCCGGCGCTCTTGCTTTTTCCTTTTTTGATTTTTCCGGCCCTTTCGTTACAGGCGAAAAACGGAAGTCTTTTAAAGCCCACCGGGCGACATGCCGAGGCGCATTTTTAAAATGCCGACATACTGTTCGCCCGCCACGATATAGTGCTCCGCCAAATGGACGCTCAGCAGTTCAAGCGCCGCCGAAAGGGCGCGGGTCACGTTCAGATCGTCGCTCGACGGAATGACCGTCCCGCCCGGGTGGTTATGTGCCAGCATGACAAACGATGCGTTGCGCAGAAGCGCGAGCGTCGCAATCTTTCGTATACTGATCGCCGACGCATTGACGATTCCTTCGCTGATCTTTACGCAGTCGAGCAGGTGATACCCGTTATCCAAAAAGGCGGCATACACCTCTTCGGAGGAAACGCCGACAAAACGGTTGACGAAAAAACGTCCCGCGTCGTCGTAATCCTCATAGCTTTTTACCGCCTTGCCTTTGTCGGTAAGATAGGCGCGGCAAAGCTCGGGAATCATTTTCAGAAGCAGAGCTGAGTGCTCCGATATGCCCGAAATTTCGCAAAGCTCGCGCATATCGGCGTCCATCACGCGCGAAAGACTTCCGAAACGGTCGATCAGCGCGTGTCCGATGGCGTTGGTATCCTGCCGCGGCAGTGCGTAGCAAAGTAAAAGCTCCAGAATTTCATGCTCCGAAAAGCCCGAAAATCCGCCTTGCAGAAAACGGGATTTCAGTCTTTTCCGATGTAAAAGATGGGGATTGAGATTGGTGTCCATAGATGCGTTCGTTCCTTGGTAAATGCGATTGTTTTGTGCGCTCAGTGCTTTCCGCCGTAGTTGGTAAAGGCGCGAAGACGGCTCGGGTGGCGCAGCTTGCGCAGCGCCTTCGCTTCGATCTGGCGGATGCGCTCACGGGTGATGTTGAATTTTGCGCCGACCTCCTCCAGCGTCCAAACGCGCCCGTCCTCAAGCCCGAAGCGCAGCTTTATAACGCTTGCTTCGCGCGGGGTCAGGCTGTCGAGCACCTCCATGATCTTTTCGTGCAGAATGGTGTTCGAGACGATCTCTTCGGGGTCTTCGGCATTGTCGTCGGCGATAAAATCACCGATCACGCTGTCCTCTTCTTTTCCGACCCGCTCTTCAAGACTGATCGGATCCTGCGCATATTTCTGTATTTCGCGCACCTTTTCGGGCGGCAGTTTCATAACGGCGGCAATTTCGGTGTCGGTCGGGTCGTGCCCCAGCTCCTGTGTAAGCGTGCGTGTGACCTGGCGGAGCTTGTTGATCTTTTCGACGATATGCACGGGGAGCGGAATGGTTCGTCCGTGAAGCGAGATGGAACGGGTGATCGACTGCCGTATCCACCACGTCGCATACGTCGAAAACTTATATCCCTTGGTGTAGTCGAACTTTTCGACCGCCTTCATCAGACCGATGTTTCCCTCTTGAATCAGATCGAGAAACGGAACGCCGCGCCCCGTATATTTTTTGGCGATGCTGACCACAAGGCGCAGATTGCTCTCGATCAGCTGATTTTTGGCGTCCTCGTCGCCGTTTGCCATACGCTCGGCAAGCTTTAGTTCGGTTTCGGTGTCAAGAAGCTTTACTTTGCCGATGTCCTTCAGATAGACCCGCACCGAATCGCTTCCGAGCGCGACATCCTCCGCGCCCTCTTCGTCGAAGGTCTCGTCTTCCTCGCGGGATTCTTCATCCAATTTGCCGAGAAAAGCTTCCTCTTCGGAAAAATCCACGATCTCGACCCCGCGCGCTTCCAGCATATCGTAAAGCGCTTCGATCTGCTCGATCGAAAAATGCCGATCTTCGATGCTGTCCAAAATATCGGTGCTGATCAGCATTCCGGTGCTTTTCGCCTTTTCGGCAAGTCCGTCGGCAATCGCCGAAAGACGGGTTTCGATCGCTTCTTTTGATTCTCTTTGCTCTTTTCCCGATTTGACTTCCTTTTTATTCGCCGTTTTACTCATTTTTTCCCGTTCTCCTTTTTTATTAACGTCGACCGAAAACGTCGGGCGGCGTGCGGTGGGGGAGCAGCACGGATAGGATACAAACGCAGGGGACGGTGCTGCTTTTATGCAAGGATTTCTTTTACAATATAAGCGGCTCGCTGTGCGGCAATATGTTCAAAGGTTTCAAAAGAGCCTTCCGCTTCCTCGTCGGCAAAATCCGACACGGTGCGCAGAACAAGGAACGGAATGCCCGCCGCATGCGCGACATGAGCGATGGCGGCGCCCTCCATTTCGGTGCAGAGGGCTTTGTGTTCGCGGTAAAGGCTTTGCGCCTTTTCGGACGAGCTTACAAAGCAGTCGCCCGAAACGATCACGCCGACTCGCGCTTTGAAGGTCGGCTTTCCCGCCTTTTCAAGGTCGGCGTTCAGCTTTTCGCATGCGCACAGCGCTTTTTTTATAAGCTCTTTGTCTGCCGGAATATAACGGCAGTAGGGGGGATAGTTCTCCATGATATCGGCGGGGGTGAGATCGTGATAGGTGAGCGACTCCGAAATGACCGCGTCGTTTTTTTCGATCCCGGGGGCAATGCCGCCGGCAACGCCCGAGTTGATGATCTCCTCCACACCGAAAAAATCGATCATTTTCTGTGCGGCAATGGCGGCGTTGACTTTTCCGACGCCGCTGCGGCAGATATACAGTTCATTCTTCCCGTCCGTGCCGCGATATATACCCGAAACGTTCGTTTCGGCGGCGGAAAATTCTTCGCGGAACAGCGCGACTTCGCTGTCCATCGCACCGATAATTCCGATTTTTTTCATTGATTTCTCCTTTGTTCGATCAGTCCAGATAATCCTTCAAGCGCTTGGAGCGGCTGGGGTGACGCAGTTTGCGGAGCGCTTTTGCTTCGATCTGACGGATACGCTCGCGGGTGACGTTGAATTCTTTGCCGACTTCCTCCAGCGTGCGGGTTCTGCCGTCCTCCAAACCGAAGCGGAGCTTCAGAACCTCCTCCTCACGCGGGCTCAGAGTGTGAAGCACCTCGTTGAGCTGTTCGCGAAGCAGCATATACGACGCCGCTTCGGCGGGGGCGGGCGCGTCGTCGTCGGGGATAAAGTCGCCGAGATGGCTGTCCTCCTCCTCGCCGATCGGCGTTTCGAGGCTGACCGGCTCCTGGGCAAGCTTCATGATCTCGCGCACCTTTTCGACCGGCATATTCATCGCCTTTGCGATCTCCTCGGTCGAAGCCTCATGTCCCAGCTCCTGCAAAAGCTGGCGGGAAACGCGCAGCACTTTGTTGATGGTCTCCACCATATGTACGGGGATACGGATGGTGCGCGCCTGATCGGCGATGGCGCGGGTGATCGCCTGACGGATCCACCACGTCGCATAAGTCGAGAATTTATATCCCTTGGTATAGTCGAACTTTTCGACCGCCTTCATCAGACCGAGGTTTCCTTCCTGGATCAGATCGAGGAAAAACATTCCGCGTCCGACATAGCGCTTGGCAATGCTGACAACGAGACGCAGGTTGCTTTTGACCAGAATATCCTTTGCCTCCTGATCGCCGTTTGCCATGCGCTCGGCAAGCTTTAATTCGGTCTCGGTGTCCAAAAGGTTGACCTTGCCGATGTCTTTTAAATACATTCGAACCGGGTCGTCGATGAGAAGATTGTCGCCCGGGGCAAGCTCGTCCTCGCCCTCGCCGTAGCCGTCGGTCTCCTCCGAGCTGATCTCGTCAAGCGATATATCGGCGTCGCCGTAGCCGATGATCTCGATCCCCATTTCCTCGAACGATTCGTACAGTTTTTCAATCTGTTCGACGTCGAGATCGATCTCATCGATCACCTCCAGAACCTCTTCGGCGGTAAGCGAACCCTTTGCCTTGCCGCGCTCGATGAGCGCCAGTATTTCGTTCTTTTTCTCGTTCTTGGGGCTTGTCTTGTCGCCGTTTTCCTTTGCTTTTGCTTTTGCCATGACTGTTTTTCCTAACCTTTCCC
>URJL01000059.1 GCA_900548115.1 uncultured Eubacteriales bacterium | reverse complement strand
CCCTCGAGGGGAAGGCTCTGTTACGCATCTATATTTTATGTCACCATAACACGGGTAGTGTGAAGTTGCATTCCGACCATCGGAATGCAACTTCACGGCAACGCTCCGCGCAGCGGCGGGAACGCTCGCCGCAGGCGCGGCAACTGCTCTCAGCAGGTGTGCGACGTTAGGCGAAGGGCAGTGAGCGCCTTGGCAACGCCGTCGTTTTCACAGGTGTCGGTGACGAGCTTGCATATTTCTTTGATGCTGTCGGGCGCGTTGCCCATAGCGACGGCGACGCCCGCCGCTTTCAGCACCTCGGCATCGTTGATACTGTCGCCCACGGCGATACTGCGTTCGGGCGGAATGCCGAGCGCCTTCAGCGCGAGCGCCATGCCTGCCGCCTTGTCGTTCCCCGCGTTGCATGCCTCCCCGCCGCCGTTCGACGCGTAAACATTCAGCATCGACCGCACAAAGGCAAGATAATCGTCCGTAAATTCACGGTCGACCGTGATTTTCGAGACAAAATCCTCGCCGAGCGCCGCAAAAAATTCTTCTTTTGAATTTACCTGCGTCCATCCGGCGGGAACAGGACCCGAAGGATCGATACACAGCGCCGCGTGCCGCCCCTGAAAACGGCATGGCTTTTTATGAAGAAAAATATAATCGAGCAGCTTTTCCAGCTTTTCGCGCGGGATACTGCTGTTATAAACAGTCTTTCCTTCAACATCGACCAAAGAGCCGAGCGCCGTCACATAGCCGTCGAAATATTCCTGCTCGGCAAGCTGACGGGGAAGACAGGCGTACCCCCGCCCCGTATTGATCAAGACTTTATGCCCGTTTTGCCGAGCCCGTGCGATCGCTTCGGCGTTTTCCGCGCTCATGACGCTGTCCCATACTTCGACGGCGGACGCCCATTTCATCAGCGTCCCGTCGATATCCAAAAAGACCGCCCACGGCTTTGTTGTGTCCAAATTCATTGTTTCTTCCCCTTTTTGCCGTATTGAGATTAAAAGTACTCTTTCCCGTCTCCGCCCAGAAGACTCACGATCGCCCGCGCCGCGCCGTCGTTTGCCACCGTGTCGGTGACGTGATCGCATTGCTTTTTCACCTCGTCGGGCGCGCTTCCCATCGCGACCGAAATTCCCGCGGCGCGCAGCATTCCGAGATCGTTTTCACTGTCGCCGATCGCGATTGAACGCTCGACGGGAATGTTCAGAAGCGCGCACACGCGGCGCACGGCGCAGCCCTTGTCACAGCCGCGGTTCGCTCCCTCCGCATAGGCGGCTTCGCCGCGCAGCTCGGGAGTCGCTTTCTGTTCGGTGCAGTAGATCATGTCGAAATGCCGCTCCAAAAAGGCGCGGTATTCGGCGTTCGGAAGATACGGTATCGTGATCTTATAAAAGGTTCTTCCCCAAGTCGCCTTGAAAAAGGCGGCGGGCTCGTCCCAATGACGCGAAGCATGAAACGCCCCGTCGTTTCGGAAGGAGTACCGTCCGTCCTCGCCGTCCGCGTCGCTTTCGATAAAACAGGTCTCTTTGTATCGGTCGCAGTATTCGATAAGCTCCTGTACGGTCGCGTCCGGAATGGGGTCGGTATATAAAATTTTGCCGTGCAGCTCGGCATAGGTTCCGAGTCCCGCACAAACTCCGTCAAATTTTTCTTTTGAAATGCCGCAGCAGGCGAAATAGCCCGGGGAACGTCCCGTGTTGAGGAAGAAATAATGCCCGCGCCTTTGCATATCGGCGATCACGCGGCATGTCGCGGGGGACAAGCCGTCGGGATAAAGCGGGTTTAAGATCGTGCCGTCAATGTCCAGAAAGACGGCATAAGGGGTAGAGTTTGCCATGGTTTCTCCTGTAGTATACACTTTTTGTTTCGGTCAGTCAAGCTCGATGGCGGTTCGCACCGTCGCACAGTCGCACAGCGCGAAAAGACCCTCGCCCGAAAGCAGCTTTAAAACATAATCGGGGTTTAAGTACCCGCCGTCGGGCGAAGCGTCCACTTTCAGATGAAAAAGGGTGTTCCCGTCCGCTTCCGTCGAGGAAAAGGCGAAGATCTGCGGCTTTATATCGACGGTCTTCTCGCCGCTTTTGGTCTTTTTTAAGATCGGAAGCGCGTTTTGCGAGAGAATTTCGGAGATTTTATCCCCGATTCCGATTTTTCCCGCAATTGTGATCCGGTATTCCGCCGCGCGCACGTTGCGCAGCTTTCCGATCGGTTCGGCGACGCTTTTTAAAACAAGATGCGGCGGAAGCTCGGCGCGAAGCCGTTCGAAAAATTCCTCGGCGGAAAGGTCGACCGCAAGCCCCATGTCGCACAGCTCGTTTTCACCCGCCATTCCCACCGAAAGGGGAAGAGCAAAAACAAGCTTCGGATGCGGATTGAAGCCGCTCGAATAGCGAAGCGGCAGCCGCGCGCGGTTCATGGCGCGGACAAAGGTGTGCGTAAGATCGAGATGGGAAATATAGATAAGCGGTCCCGTTTTGGAAAAGCAAAGACGAAAATCGGTCATTTTGTTTCCTCCGTTTCTTCTGCCGCGTCCGTGTCGGTTGCGTCGTTTGCCTCTTTCCGTTCGCCCGCCGCTTCGGCTGCCCGCTTTTTCGCCGCCTCGTGCGGGAAGGTCTCGTCAAACAGCTTCCGACCGTCCTTATCGCGGCGGGTGCAGAAGGGAACGCCGTAACGGGCGATGCCGCAGTGTGAGCACTGCGTTCCGCAGTCGGGCGTGGTTTGTTCGCTCATCGCTTTTTCGTATTCTTTTTTCAAGAACGCCGTCGTCACGCCGCAATCGATGACCGACCACGGCAGAACTTCGTCGAAATCAAAGAAACGGTTGGCATAAAAGGCGGGATCGACGCCGCATTTTTCAAAGGCGGCAAGCCAGTTTTCATAGTTGAAAAACTCGTCCCAGCCGTCAAAAATCGCGCCGCCGCGGAACGCCTCCTCCAAGACCTTCGAAAGCCGTCGGTCGCCGCGGGCAAAGACCGCCTCGAGAAAGCTGACCTTCGATTCGTGCCAGCTGTAGCGGATCTTGCTTGACGTGATATTTTTGCCGAGCAGCTTTTGCTTGCGGATCAGCTCCTCGCGCGTGTTCTGCCCGAACCACTGAAAGGGCGTGTCGCATTTCGGCACAAAGCACGAGACCGAGATCGAAACGGTGCACGAGCGCCCTTTGGGACGGTCGGGGTTTTTGTAATATTCGTCGACCACCTTCTGCGCCAGCGCGGGAATGCCGAGAATGTCCTCGTCGGTCTCGCCGGGCAGTCCGAGCATGAAATACAGCTTCACCGACGTACGCTCGTTGCGGAACGCCGACGCACAGGTGCGCAGGATCTCCTCCTCGGTCAGGTTTTTGTTGATGATATCGCGCATACGCTGCGTGCCCGCCTCGGGCGCGAAGGTAAGTCCCGATTTGCGCAGGCTTTCGATCTTTTTCATGATATCGCTCTCGAACGAATCGATGCGCATGGAGGGGAGCGAAAGCCCGACCTTGCATTCGTCGGTCCATTCCTTAAGCGCGTCGACCAGCTCGCAGAGATGCGGATAATCGCTGATGCTTAAGGAGGTCAGCGACAATTCCTCGTAGCCCGTCGAGTCGAAATGCTCGCGCGCCTGACGGTTCAGCGTTTCGTAATTTTTGTAGCGAAAAGGGCGATAGATGATGCCCGCCTGACAAAAACGGCAGCCGCGCATACAGCCCCGCGCCACCTCGAGCATAATGCGGTCATGCACCGTCTCGATATAGGGCAGCGGACTTTTTTGCGGGAAATACGCCTTGTCAAAATCGCCTATGACCTCGCGGCGCACCTTGTCGGGAATATCGTCGTCGTGCGTGATCGACGAAATGCGCCCGTCGCCGCCGTACGAGACGGTATAAAGCGACGGAACGTAAATGCCGTGATCGGATTTTGCCGCGCGGCGGAGGAATTCGGCTTTGGAAAACTTTTTGCCCTCCTTTTTGCATTCCTCTTTATAATCGATGAGAAGCTCGGTGAAGGCGACGAGCGATTCCTCCCCCTCGCCGATGCTGAAAGCGTCGAAAAAGTCGGCGATCGGTTCGGGATTATAGCTGCACGGTCCGCCGCCGATGAGGATCGGCATATCGTCGGTTCGATCCTTCGCATAAAGCGGAAGCCCCGCAAGCGTCAGAGTATAGAGAATGTTGGTATAACACATCTCGTATTGAAGCGTAAAGCCGATAATGTCGAAGTCCGCCAGCGCGTCGCCGCTCTCGTGCGCATAAAGCGGGATATGCTCGCGCAAAAGCACGTCGCCGAAATCCTTCCACGGCGTGTAGGCGCGTTCGCACCAAATATTTTCTTTTGCGTTGAGCGCGCCGTATAAGATCTTGATGCCGAGATTGGACATGCCGATCTCGTAGGCGTCGGGAAAGCAAAAGGCAAACCGCGCGCGGATCTTTCCGTCTGAGAGGTCTTTTATCGTCTCGTTCAGCTCACCGCCCGTGTAGCGCCCGGGCTTTGTGACTTCCTTTAAGAATTTTTCGGCTTGTTGTTTTGGGGTCATGAAAAACAGTTCTCCTTATTTTCCTTGTTGCTTTTTCGTCTTGACGCGCTCTGCGTTCGAAAACCCGCACGCCACGGGGCATCCGTCGCAGTGCGGATTCTGCGCCTTGCAGCGGTCGCGCCCGAAGTCGACCATGCGGTGGCAAAAGCCCGACTGCCTGTCCTTCGGGATCAGCGGTTCGAGGTCGCGCTCGACGACGGCGGGGTCTTTGCTCTCGGTCAGCCCCATGCGCCCCGCAAGGCGTATGCAGTGCGTGTCGGCGACGATTCCGCCCAGTCCGAAGCAGTCGCCGCGCAATAGATTGGCGATTTTTCGTCCCACGCCCGGAAGCGACAGAAGCGCGTCCATATCCGACGGCACTTTCCCGTCGAAACGGTCGATCAGCATGACCGACGCGTCTTTTATGTTTTTGGCTTTCATGCGGTACAGCCCGCAGGGGCGCACGATCTCTTCGATCGCCTCATACGGAGCGGCGGCAAAGGCATATACGTCGGGAAATTTTCGAAACAGCTCTTTGCAAACGAGGTTGACCCGCGCGTCGGTGCATTGCGCCGAAAGCCGCGCCATGACCAAAAGGCGAAAAGGGTCGCCGTCGAAAGAGAGCGTGCAGTCCGATTCGGGGTAGAGCGCATACAGCGTGTCAAGGATCTGCGCCGCCTTTTCTTTTTTGGCGGCAAGACTTTTGCGCGGCATGATCAGTCTCCGTCTCCGTAGCGCTCGTGCAGAATGTCTTTCATCAGTTTGACCGCGAAAGCGCCCGTTTCGACCATGAGGTTTTTGCCGTAATGCTCGAGCCGAAGCTCCATGTTATAATTGCCCGCATACGCGACTTCATCGAGCGCGGCGAAAACGTCGCTCCAGTCGATCGTTCCCGAAAGGGGCGTTTTGTGCTGGTCGGTCAGCGTGTCGTTGTCGTTGAGGTGTAAAACGACGGTGTTGCCGCCGAGAATGCGGATGACGTCGGCGGGAGTGGGGTTTCCGAAGCGCATGGCTTTGTTGGAATGTCCCGTGTCGACGCAGATCTTGAAGCAATCGGCAAAGCCCGCCGCCGTGAGACGGTTGTAGGCTTTGACGAATTCGAGAATGTTGCCGAAAAAGTCACAGCAGTTCCGTCCCGTCGCGTCGCCGAAGGTCTCGGTGGCGAGAATAATGCCGTTTTCGCGGGCGTGCGGAAGAATCCGCGAGAAGATCTCAAAGCTCTTTTCCCGCATCCGGTTCGGATCGGCTTCGGGTCCCGTTATGATGGTCGTGACGTTGTGCATGACGGTGACGGGCGCACCAAGCGCCTTCGTGGCGATACAGTCGAGCCGCGCGTTGCGAAAAACGTTCTCGTCAAGAATCGGGTCGTTGAAATAAGAGGTGACGCGCCCGTGGGTTTGTCCGATCTCAAGCTCCAGATCGGCGGCTTTTTGGCGAAGCGCGTCGAAATAGGTCAAAAATTCGTCCTCGCTTTTCGAGTAGATTGAAGCGGGATTTGCCACGTCGAAGCGCGAAGAGGCAAGGTCGAAATCGACCGCGTCACAGCCGATCTCTTTGGCAATTTCCAGTGCGCGCACATCGCCGACGGTTTCCTGATAGCCGACGATCGAAAGACTTACTTTACGTTTCATATGATTTTATCTCCTTCCCCTGCGGGGAGCAGTTGCCGCGCCTACGGCGGGTGTTGCCGTGAAAATGCATTCCGATGGTCGGAATGCATTTTCACACCTACGGTGAGTGTTTACCGTGGAATTGCATTCTGATGGTCAGAATGCAATTCCACACCTACGGTGAGTATTGCCGCGCCTACGGCGAGTATTTGCCGCGCCTACGGCGAGTATTGCCGCGAAATACGAATTCCGGTGGTCGGAATTCGATTTCGCATTGCCCTTGCTATGTTGGAAAAATTTGATACACATCAATAACAAAATTTGGATCGAGCCTTTTTAAAGGCTCGCGGGGTGTCGGGGCAGCGCCCCTGCGGGGAGCGGTTGCCGTGAAATTGAATTCCGCCGGACGGAATATGATTCAGCGGGGGTTGCTCTGCGCGGCGGCAAAGAAGTTCAAAATTCCGTCGCACAGTGCCTGTGCGGAGCGCTCGATATTGCCGTCGGCGACCGTCCATTGAAATTCCTCCACGTTGGAAATAAAGCTCATTTCGCAAAGGGTGGACGGAAAACGGTGGTCGCGCGCCATGGCGAGCATTTGATAAGCGGTGTTGCGCTGCATACGGTTCAGCTTGTCGCAGACCGTGTCCGACACGGTTTTGGCAAGGCGGATTCCCGCGTTATTCGAATACAGCCCCAAATATCCGCGCGCCTTGGCGGCGTTGCTGCTGTCGGCGATCGAGTTGTGATGCACCGAGATCAGAATGTCGGGCTGTACCGCGTCGATCATATCCAGCCGCTCGAAAAGATCGTGCGTTTCGTCGGTCGTGCGGGTGGTATAGACCGTCGCGCCGAGGGAAGTTAACTTTTCGGCAAGCGAATTGGCAATTTTTAAATTCAGCATGCTCTCCGAAAGCTTGAGCGAAGGCTCGGCGGGACCGGGCGCGCCGATATCGGTTCCGCCGTGACCCGCGTCGACGTAGATCGTCTTGCCCGTAAGCGGCTTTTCGCCGTCGACAAGTCCGATCGGATTATTGAAACGGAACTTGATGAAGCTTCCCTCATAAACGAGGTTAAAGCCGTAATAATTCTCTGCGTCCTTCAGCGTCGCCGTGTAAAGAACGGTCTTTCCGCTTGCGCCCGCCTTGACCGATACCGAAGAAAACAAAGGATTTTCACACAAATTGAACGCGGGCATCGTCTCGGGAAGCGTGTCGTACAAAACCATGGTGACGGCATTCCCTTCGACCCAGACGTCGGTCGGCACATTTTCGAGAACGCCGAAGCGAAGCTCGGTATAATTCTTCTTATATACCTGCTCACTGCTCGAAACGACCTCGCTCTCGGCGGTAAGAATCGCGTTTTCGTAAAGCGGCTGTCCCTCGACGACGTTTACATACTGATCGGAAACATACCCGCCGAAGCGAAGCTTGTAATAACCGTTTTCATATCCGATGATATAATCGCGCATACCCGCCGAGGTCGGCGTGTAATCGTCATAAAACGACGAGGACGGAGCAGTTTTCAGATGGGTGTAATCCTTGTTCACCTGCGCGTAAATAAGCGCGCCCTTGCCGATCTCTTTCATAAGCCCGACGCGCTTTACCGCCTGTTCCGAACCGTTTTTCGCGGTAAAGGTAATCGTGCCGAGATCGATGATTTTTCCTTCCGCGGCAAGCGTTCCGAAGGCGATGGAGCCTTTGTAAACCTCCGAAACATAACCCGAAGAGGTGTTCTTTGCATTTTTGGTCGCCTTGAGCGTCGCGCTTGCGCCGCCCACCGTGACGGTGACGGTCGAGCCTGCGGGCGCGGTACACGAGAAGTTCACGGTGTCGCCGCCCGTGATCCACGTCTCGCCCGAGGGATAGGTCGAGACGATTTTGTAATCGGAATACGTATTCGTTCCCGACGAGGCGACGGGAGTTTTGTAGCCGATGGTATGCCCGACGGTGTTGCCGCCCTGCGTCAGCGCGTAGCTGTTGCTGCCCGCCGCAAGCGTCGCATAAAAGCTGAAATAGCCGTTTTTCGTGCGCGACACGGCGTTTCCGTTTAAGGTCACGGGCGTCGACGGATCGGACGAGCCGAGCATATACTGCGTTCCCGCCTGTGCGCGGTAGCCGTTCTGCGGATAATTGATCGCCGTATCGTGTTTTGCGGTGATAGTTGCCGCCTTGGCAAAGCTTCCGCTCGAATACATCGTGCGCAGTTTGTCGGTAACGCCCGCCGTGTTGTCGTGCAGCGCGGCGTATCCGTAGAAAATACTGCCCTTGTAGCACAAAAGCGAAGAGGAAAACTCGACCTGGATCGGGATTTCGTTGGCGGGAAATTCTTCGGCGCGGTAAAGCGCGTGCCCGATGTATAACGGCACGCCCGTGCCGTCGAGATTGGCGTTCCACCACCGCGCCAGCGTGTCGAACGGCGCGACCTTGGTCGAAAACGCCCAGTAGATCTGCGGCGCGAGATAATCGACGTAACCGCCCTTTGCCCAGGCGATCGCGTCGCAATAGAGCACCGAATAAGCCTCCAGTCCGCCCGTTTCACTGCCCTCGACGGGCGTGCCGCTTCCGGCGTTGGCATAAATGCCGAAGGGACTTACGCCGTATTTTGCGCTCGGACGAACCGATTTCACCGTGTCATACAGCGAATGAACAAGCCGGTTTACGTTTTCGCGCCGCCAGTCCTCGAGCGAAAGCCCGTTTCCGTAAGCCTCAAACGCCGCCGCGTCGTCAAAAACGCCGTTCACCACGGGATACGGATAGAAATAGTCGTCCATATGAATGCCGTCGACCGCGTAATTTTCCATTATATATTGCACCTCGGCACGGATCATTTCCCGCACCTCGGGAAGCCCCGGGTTGTAATAATACTTCCCGTCGGTGTATTTCACGCAATATTCGGGGTGAAGCCGCGCGGGATGATTTTCGGCAAGCGACGAAAGCTCGGTGTTCGGCGTCACGGTTATCCGAAACGGATTGATCCACGCGTGAAGCTCGATTCCCGCCGCATGGGCTTTTTCGGTTATGTAGGCAAGCGGGTCGAACGAGCCGACCGAAACGCCCTGCGTTCCCGAAAGAAACGACGACCACGGATAGGTGTTCGACGCATACAGCGCGTCGGAGGAGGGGATCGCCTGAAAGAAGATCGAATTTAAGCCCGCGTCGTGTGCGGTCTTTACGATATCGTCCAGCTCCGCCTTCAATTCGCTTTCGGAAAGCCCTTTTTGAGAGGGGAAATTGGTATTGAAAACCGTCGCGATCCAAACGCCGCGCATTTCGGTATCCGCCGAGATCGGCTCGACCGATACGATTCCGTCGTTTTTCGCTTCGCCGTCGGCGTTCGTCGGCGTGTCGGAAAGGCGCTTGCCCGCAAAATGAAAGGCGAGAAAGGTTGCCGAGCAGAGGATCAGCACCGTGAGCGCCGTGACGAGCGGAAGACGGGAGCGGCGCTTTTTCGGATCGGCGGGCGTCGGCGTTTTCCACGGACGGCTCTCGCGCGGCGCAACCGGCACTGTCTCCTTTTCGGTATTCGCAAGCGGCGGAATATTATTTTCGAAATTTTGATTTTGACTCCGATTCTGATTGTTGGGGGAAAAGTTCACGTTTCGTACCTCCTTGCCGCCCGCGGCGGCGTTTTTTTGCTTCTGTTATCTATGGTCGGGCGTGATTTTCTACATATAGAATTATTATACAGGATTTCGACACCTTTTTCAATACGCGAAAGGACGAAATTTGCGATTTTTTGCGGAAAGTTGACGGAAAGGCAAAGCGCACAAACAAAAAAGAAAAATGCAGGCAATTTGCGGGCATATCGCCGATTACTCAAATTTATGCAAAAAAATTTGAAAAAATGCTTGACAAACGGATTTGGATGTGGTATTCTATTAAAGCTGTCAGCGAGAGCGGC
>URJL01000058.1 GCA_900548115.1 uncultured Eubacteriales bacterium | reverse complement strand
CGGCAATGTCGCGGTAGATCGTCATCGGACCGCCGATCGAGCCGTTCCAGCAGTCGGTCGAAGGAATGCGCAGACCGCCCTTTGTTCCGAGAATGATCGTGTCGCCGGGAGTGTCCATATGCATTGCCCACGAAATGCGGAAATCGAGGATGATGCCGCCTTCAAGACGGACGAACGCTCCGGCAAAGTCGTCGACGCTGAACATTTCGGCAAGCTCCGGTTCATCGGGATTGGTATAATAGCCGGGGTCTTTTCCGAAAAGATCAGACTTGAATCCGGTTACGGTCAGTGGCTTCGGATAACCGATAGCGTTCATGACCATATCGATGGAGTAGCATCCGATATCTCCGAGCGCGCCGAGACCCGCCGTTTCATCCTTGATGAAGGAATGATGATAGTAGGGGATACCGTGACGACGTCCGCCGCCCGTCTGAATGTAATAGATCCTGCCGAGAATACCCGAGCCGACAACGGCTTTGACCTGCTTCATGCTGTTGTCGAAACGAGGCTGGAAGCCGACCGATACGAACTTGCCGCTTTCCTTTTCGGCGTTCATGATGGCACGCGCTTCCTCCATGGTGACGCACATCGGCTTTTCGAGCAAAACGGGAAGCCCGTGCCGCAGAGCGTCGATCGCACAGAGCGCGTGGGTGCGGTTGTAGGTGCAGATGCTTACGGCGTCAAGCTTTTCGTTTTCGAGAAGCGTGTGGTGCGCGTTTTCGCCTTCGTAGCAGGTGACATTCTCAAGCCCGAATTCCTTTGCGAAAGCGGCGGCTTTGCCGGGTTCGATATCGGCAAGTGCGATGATCTCAACATCGGGCTGTTTCTGATACGCCTGCATGTGCGCGTGCGCGATACCGCCCGTACCGATGATGCCGATGCGAAGTTTTTTCGACGTGTCGATTACAGCTTCTTCCTGATTCGATTCGAATTTGTTCAGGATGCTGTCTTTTACTTCTGCCATGTTTTTACCCTCCTGTGGAGAAAAAATATTTATTTTTGCTTTCGCAATAATAAATCCAGTGTTTTGTACGCCTCGCCCGCACCCATCGAGAGCACGAGATCGTCGGGACGGATCTCGTTTTCGAGAACCTCGGCGATCGAATCAAAGCTGTCGTAAGCTTTGGCGTTCGGAATTCTCTCGGCGAGCATCTCGGACGAGACCTCACCCGTATCGACCTCGCGCGCGGCGTAGATCGGTGCGAGATATACGCGGTCGGCAAGCGAAAGCGCCTTTGCAAAATCGGGCAGGAGCGCCTTGGTGCGCGAATAGGTATGCGGTTGAAAAACGCACAAAATGCGGCTCTTTCCGAGCGCTTTTGCCGCGCTGAGCGTAACGGTTATCTCGTCGGGGTGGTGCGCGTAATCGTCCATCAAAAGCGCGCCGCCGTACGTTCCTTTCTTTTCAAAACGACGGGAAACGCCGCAAAAGCTTTCCAGCCCTTTTCTTACGTATTCGGCAGGAACGCCCGTCAGAAGCGCCGCGGCGGCGGCGGCCGTCGCATCGGAAACGTTGTGAAGCCCCGGAACCAAGAGCTTGATCGCGGGAAGAACACACGCTCCGTCGCGGTACAGGTCGAACGTGCCGTAGCCGTGCTCAAAGGTAATATTTTTTGCGCAGAAATCGGCGTCGGTCCGAACCGAATAGGTATAGAGCGGATTTTTTATGCCGCGCAGTGCGTCCATCGTATTTTCACAATCGCGGTCGGCAAGAACGATGTTGTCTCCCGGCACATCGGAACGCGGTGTTTCGGCAAAGGTGCGGAAAGACTTTTTGATCTGATCGATGTCTTTGAAATAATCGACATGATCAAGCTTGCAATTCAAGATCACCTTGAGAGACGGGTGCATGGATAAAAACGAATCCTTGTATTCGCAAGCTTCGAAAACCACGCGATCGCCCGAGCCGATCTTGTACGAAGAATCGATGAGCGGAATATGACAGCCGCCGATCACCGAGCTTTCACTGTCGTAGGCAAGAAAAATATGACACAGCATTCCCGTCGTGGTGGATTTGCCGTGCGTCCCCGCAATTCCGACCGAATAGCGGTAAGAGGCGGTAACGGCGCCCAAAAGCTCGGCGCGCGAAAGAAGACGGATATTATGCCCGCGCGCAAAGGGAAGCTCGGGCGCGGTCTTGTCGTTCACCGCGGCGGTAAAAACCACCGTATCGACTTTTTCAAGACGCGAAAGGGTGTGCTCGTAGTCAACTTGTATTCCTTCGCACTCCAAAAGCGCGGTGTTTTCGGAGTGATAAAGATCATAGCCCGCAACAGAAATGCCGCGTTTTTTTAAAATCAAAGCAAGCGACGACATGCTGACGCCGCCGATGCCGACAAAATAGACGTTGTGAAGGTCAGACAGAGAAATTTGAGACATAGAAAAATAACCTCGGAAGCCGAATTCGGCGAATAGATTCGCACCTTTCTGCGCACAATAGGGATAAGCTCAGAAAGGCGGGAACAATATGAATATTACAAACATTAAATTCAGAAGGATCTTTGATACCGAGCCGCTGAAGGCGGTTTTGTCGGTGACGCTGGACGACGCCATCGCGATACACGATATCAAGCTCGTTTCGGCGAACGGAAAGCTTTTTGTCGTCATGCCGTCCAAAAAGCGGAGCGACGGGACTTTTTCGGATATCGTACATCCCATCAATGCGGACACGCGCGCTCGGATGGAAAAAAACATCCTTGATGCGTACCGTGAGACCCGAACGGAAACTCCCAAATCGGATGCCGAGTAAAAAGGACTTGAAAAAACGATGAAACGGGTGTATACTATATTTACGGACATCCATCGAACATTATACGGGTAAAATGTGAAAAAGTATACCATGAATGTGAAAAATATGTTAAAAGGAGCAAATGGGATTTCCTATGAAGGTTTTGATCATATCGGTCACCTGCGGTCAGGGACATAACAGCACCGCCAAGGCGATCTTAAAGCAGCTGGAGGCAAACGAAATCGAATGTACGGTTCTTGACGCTTTCGAGCATATCAACAGAATCCTTGCCAAAGCGTTGGACGACGGCTATCAGCTTTCCACCAAGTATATCTCGAAGCCGTATGCTTCGTTTTACAAGCTTGCCGAGCACCGCAAGAAAAATGCCGAGGACACGAGCAGTGTAAAGGTCGTAAACACCCTGCTTGCCTCTAAGCTTCGCCGTTACATAGAAGATTATAACCCCGATGTCATTGTCACGACGCATTGTTTTGCCGCGGCAATGGTGGACATCTTGAAAGAAAAGAAGATCATTCATTCGGTCAACATCGGAATCGTCACCGATTTTACGGCGCACCCGTTTTGGGAGGAATCGATTCATTTTGATTATATCGTCACGCCGAGTGAGCTTTTGAATCTGCAATTGATTCGCAAAGGCTTTACTGCCGAGAAGATTCTGCCTTTCGGCATTCCCATCGATCCGAAATTTGCAGTCGAAACGACGACAAAAGAGAAGGCGCGGGAGGAACTGGGACTTTTGTCCGATAAGCTTACGATCCTTGTCATGAGCGGCAGTATGGGCTTCGGAAACATCCGAAGTGTTGTGGCAAAGCTGGATATGCTGCCGACCGATTTTCAGGCGATCGTCGTGTGCGGCAACAATGCCGAGGCAAAAGTGGAGATCGACTCCATGCGTAAGACCAAAACATTTCTTACTTTCGGTTATGTGAACAACGTCGATGATCTTATGACCGCCGCAGACTGCATTGTAACAAAACCCGGCGGACTTACCTCCTCCGAAGCGCTGGCAAAACGCCTTCCCATGATCATCGTCAATCCGATTCCCGGTCAGGAGGATCGCAACACGGAATTCTTGTTGAACAGCGGTGCGGCGATGGCGGCGTCGGAGACCTGCCCCGTGGACGAGGTGATCTATCAGTTTTTGCAAAATACGAAAAGACGGGAGCTTATGAAAGAGAGCATCGATTTTCTCCGCCATCCCGAATCGACCAAAACGCTTTGTGATTTTATCGCAAAGGTCGGAAATAAAGACCGAAATTAGCATAAGAAAAGTAAGCGGAATGTATGAGCGTTCCGCTTGCTTTTTCTTTTCGTCAGGACATAAGCGTTTCGTCCGAACGTTCCTCGGCACTGTTTTGCTTTCGTTTTTCCGAAATCTTTTCTTTCGCTTCAAGCTTGCGGTTGGTATCGTCGCGCAGAAGCGTCTGCAGTACGGCGGTCAGTGGTATGAAGAACAGAATGCCGGGAAGCCCGAACAAATTTCCGCCGACAATGGCGGCGACCAATGTCCAAAGAGGGGACAGTCCGACCGAGCTACCGACGACATGCGGATAAATGAATTGATTTTCGATAAACTGAACGGAAAGATAAACGGCGATGCACAAAAGAACCTTGGAGGGATCGGAGATGAGCGTGAGAAGCGCGCCGATCACGCAGGAGGCGAAGGCACCGATATAAGGAATCAGTGCGAAGATCGACGTCGTCACGGCAATCAGCCCCGCGTACGGCAGTCGGAAAATCAGAAAAGAAAGATAGATCAAAACGCCGAGAATCACGGCTTCGACGCATTGCCCCGAAAGAAATTTCGAATAGGTATCGTTGGTAATATTCCCGATATAATAAAGACGGAAAAGCTTTTTTTCGCCGCAATTGGCACTTAAGATCTTTTTGCATTGACGCAAAAGATTTTTCTTGTCCGCCAAAACATAAAAGGCTATGATGAGCGCAAACGAGGTGTTGGTGACGGCGGAGATCGAGCTTGCCGCAAGGCTTGCGACCGAGGACAAGACCGAGCCGAGACTTCCCGTCGCTGTGTTGATAATCTTGTCGATATCGATCTTTTTCATCCAATCGGTGATGGATGAGGTGTCGAAATCAAGGTGACTGAGAAAGTCGATCCACAAGGGCCACTTCGCTTCGATCATGGCATAAAGGTTCTTGACCGAACGGACAAGCTCGGGCACGACCATGGTGAAGAAAAGCGCGGCGACAAGGAGAATACAGAGAATTGTAAGAAAGATGCTGAGCAAGGTGACGATGCGTTCCTTCGGCGGCTTTTTCATGCGGGACAGCAGTTTTTCAAACCCCTTTACGGGTACATTCAGCATAAACGCAACGGCGCAGCCGACGAGAAAGGGCAGAAAGATGCGACCGATGTGAAAAAGAAAACTCCAAACGACATTCAAATGATTCAGCCCGACAAACAGGATGACGCCGAAGGCAATAAGAAACAGAATCTTCTTTGTTTTGTTGTTGTCCATATGCATTTTCCTTTCAATTGAAAGTGAAATGAAGAATATGAGATCCGAAGCGGCATGCGCACAAAAGCGCCGCATCCGGAATCGCAACCATTATAGCACATTTTTACGTTGGAATAAAGAGTTTTTTCACAAATCTTTGCAAAAAACAAAATCCGCGACTACCGAAGCAGAACCGATATTCTTTTTGTTGCTTTTTCTTTTTCGGTGTGATACAATGAGGTGAACGAAATTCCCACGGATGTGTGCGGAATACAAGTAGGGGAGGAAACGGCTATGAAACGCATTTTTTATGTTTGCGCCTGCACCAAAGAAAAGGGCGGGATCTACGGCTGCTCGATCGAGGATAAAAATGAAAAGGGAGCGGAGGTTCGGGTGCTTTCGTACTTTCCCGTCGAACAGCCCATGTATATGGCGATCGACGGCGACACGCTGTACGCGGTTCTGCGCGAGCCCGAACCGACGCAGAGCGGCGTTGTGCGCTTTCGCATAAACGAGGATTATACGCTGACGAAAATTTCGGAGGTCGAGTTGACGCACGGAGCGGTCGCGGCGCATATTTGTGTGCATAAAGGCATGGTGTATTGCCCGAATTACCTCGGCGGCTCGACGATCCTTTTGCCCGACCGCATGGCCGTTCATCTCGGGCGCGGCGTCGATCCCGACCGTCAGACAACGTCGCATCCGCATCAGGCGCTGATAACGCCTGACGAAAAATATCTTGTCGTCAACGATCTCGGAACCGACGAGATTCGAATTTTTGATCTTGATTTGACGAAACAGCTCTCGAGTGCCCGCACACCCGACGGAAGCGGCGCGCGCCACGGAGTTTTTTCCGAGGACGGACGGTATTATTACTGTGTGGGCGAAATGGGCGGCAATATCAGCGTTTATTCCTATCATGAAGGAAAAATGATTTATAAAAGTACCGTGTCGGTACTGCCCGAGGATTTTTACGGCTACAATAAATCTGCCGCCGTTCGGCTTCATGACGGAAAACTCTATGTCTCCAACCGCGGACACGATTCTGTCTGCGTTTTGAAAGCCGACGGCGAAAACCTTTCCCGTATCGGCTTTATTCCCGCAGAAGGAAGATCTCCCCGCGAAGCAAGCTTCGTCGGTGATTTTCTCCTTTGCGGAAACGAAGAAACAAACGATGTCACCGTTTTTGCGCTCCGCTCCGACGGACTTTCCGACGGATGCGTTTGTCGACTGCCTCTTCCGAATCCGATCGGAATCAATGAATATAAAATGTGTCCGTAAAACATTTTTTGCGCGCAATTCCAAAACTCACCAATCAAAAATCTGTATAAAACCCCTCCCGTTTACAAAAAATAGAGCTGTAACACAAAACGGAAAAAAGGAGTTCAATATAGATTATGAAGGCAACCGGAATTGTAAGAAGGATCGACGACCTCGGACGTGTCGTCATTCCGAAGGAAATAAGACGAACGCTCCGCATTCGCGAGGGCGACCCGACGCTGACAACATTGACACCCGTTGCCCGATTCTTGTATGCTCTGATGGATTTATCCAAGAGAATTGGACTGAATTGAAGAAAACTACATAGGAAAACCGCACAACCGCCGACCTAACAATCGGCAGTTGTGCACTTTGCAAATATGCAAAATATCTGTCAGTAAGTCTTATTTCTCCCGTATCATGGTATCAAAGCAGAATACCACCGCCGCGAAACCGAAGGCGACTATGGTCGAGTCCGTTGAAATCGTACCCATCAGGTAGCAGACGCAGGCGGCAAGCATAGCTCCGACAGACAAAGTGCGCGACACCTCTTTTTTGACAGTTGACAGAAATGTCAACCGTGTATCCGCTTCATCTGCCGTCTGCTCGACCGGTAAACCGAGCAGTTCAGTAAGTTTACCAATGTGTGGCGTCCGGTTGCGACAGTCCGCGCTCCCATTTTGAGACTGCTTTCCCCGATATGCCAAGCATCGCTCCGAGTGCATCCTGCGTCAGTCCCTTTTCTTTTCGCTTTTCCGCAATCATTTTTCCATCTATATAAACCTCCGTAAACCATGTTGGTTGTGTGAGTATTATAGACAGAAACAATGGGGAGGACGACACGATTAAATAATTAAGTGAGACTTTCAAAAAAGCAAGCCTCACTATATGCAAGCAACTGATACTATCAATAACCAATACGGAGTTGGTGCAACATTTCTTTGGTTTTGGTCTGCACTTCACTTGTCATTGAAGAATTGAGTTTCAGCTCGTTTACACTTCGCTTAAATCCACCGCAAAAAATCAATTTGAACCATCTGCGCACTTCGAAAACAGGAAGAAGCCATCGTTTTCTTTCCAGTGACGGGTAATGAAATTTCAAGACATCATATGGTAACCAAATACGAGAGAAGGCATATCTGATCTTTCCGCCTTTTCGAATTTGCTGTATGGAAACACGATTCGCTGTCGTACCATATACACCGCCTTTCAGGAGATAGTCTTGCATTCGGCGAGTTATGTCAGTATGTTCGCCATTCCCGAACCACGCTTCAGACAGAACTTCCGCTTGCTTGGCAAATGTGAGCAAGCCTCCTTCCGCAAGAAGCGCATCGCGCTTCTCCTTGTTAAATGGAACACGGTGATTCAGAACCCAAATATCAAGAAACGGACGAATTCCGCACCCTCCGTTTACAAAATGCTTTGCCATATGTGCAGTGTGATAGAAGAAAAACAGATCATCTCCGAAAACATATTCCGAAGTATCGGAAACAGGAGATGCATTTTCCCATGCAATTCTCAGAATATTTGTCGCAGAGCCGGCTATTTTGTCTTCAATCAGACTGTAATGCAACTCCAGATGAACACCGCTGTCAGAAAACATACCGACATCGTGCGAACCTTTTGAATCCGCCTTGTATCCCGCAGCAGAGGTAAGTGCCGAAACAGCACGCTCAAGGTCGCTTTCATGCACAAGCACATCAATCACAGCTTGTCCTCATCCATGGTTTGGGATAATACTGCCGTATCACAGAGCCTTTGAGAGGTATAAACTGAATCTCTGCCTCATTCAGGACTTTGCGCAGACGCCCAAGCTCATAGTTTATCTTCTCGTATCTGTAAACCGCGAGCTTCATCTGCTTTTGGAATTTTGCCTTGACCTCACCATCGCCGATGAGGTCGTTTTTTATCAGCGCATCGCCGACGAGGTGGGCAAGGTCATGGGATTTTGAGAGTTTGTACAGCTTGACAAGTTCTTCGTCTGTGAGAGAATACTGCGATTTATCAATGCTTTTGCCGCAGACTTCACTTGCAATCAAATCCATCATCGTGCGGATTATCTTCTCCATACCTGCCCCTTTTTGGTTATACTTTTTCTCCGAATGTATCCGGATGCTCAGGGTCAAACTGCTCGTTTGCCCACATCACGGTGACGAGATCATCTGTATCGGAAAGATTGATAATATTGTGCGTATAGCCCGGAAGCATATGCACCGCCTCTATCTTCTCTCCGCTTACCTCAAAGCGAAGCACCTCGTCTGTTCCGATCTTGCGTTCTTCAATGAGTCCATGCCCTGACACGACAATGAAAAATTCCCACTTGCTGTTATGCCAATGCTGACCTTTTGTAATACCCGGCTTTGAGATATTCACGCTTACCTGACCGCATTTTTCTGTTTTGAGCAGCTCCGTGAAGCTCCCGCGGGCGTCCACATTCATCTTCAGCGGGAAAGCCACCTTTTCTTTCGGAAGATATGAAAGATACATCGAATACAGCTTCTTTTCAAAGCTACCGTTCGGAATCTCGGGGATCACAAGTGTTTTCGGCTGGTCGTGGAATCTATGCAGGCATTCGACTATATAGCCGAGCGTCGCCTTATGCGTCACAGGTGCGGCGCAGTATCTGCCGTGCTCGGTCAGCACTGTATTAACTCCGTCAAATTCACAGTGGTGTTCTTTGCCTTCCAGCGCATCAAACATCTCCGCCACAAGGTCGTCGATAAAGAGCATTTCCAGCTCGACCGACGGGTCGTTGACCGTGATCGGAAGGTCATTTGCGATGTTATTGCAGAATGTGCCGACGGCACTGTTGTAGTTCGGCTTTACCCACTTGCCGACAAGATTCGGGAAGCGGTAAACCAGCACCTTCGCTCCGGTTTCCTCTGCATAGGAGAAGAATAAATCCTCCCCGGCTCTCTTGGAGAGCCCGTATTCCGATGTGCCGAAGCGTCCCGCAAGCGTCGCCTGAATCGAGGACGAAAGCATGACGGGGCATGTATTATGATGCTTTTTCAGCGTATCCAGCAGAGTTGAGGCAAAGCCAAAATTCCCCGCCTTGAATTCGGCAGGGTCTTTCGGGCGATTGACTCCGGCAAGGTTGAAGACGAAATCCGCTTTTGCGCAGTATTCGTCCAGCTCCTCTGCGGTGCTGTCGATATCATATTCGTAAATTTCGTCAATCTGTATATTCGGGCGCGTGTGATTCTTGCCGTCGCGGATATTCTTCAGATTCTCCGTGAGATTTCGTCCGACAAAGCCCTTAGCGCCTGTAATCAGTATGTTCATAATTCGTACAATCCCTATCTTTTACATTCAATGCAAGTCTGTTTCAATCAAACTTAGCCGAACGGAGATTCTGTTCGTTGCCCACCGCACGCCACGTGGAGGCTTTGATCTTGTGCGGTAACCCGCCCATTCGGGCGGGCCTTGTATTTAGTTGTTTGTAACCATCTTGCCGTCTGCGCCAAAGTAATACATACCATCGACAACAGGCAATCCGTTCGATACTGTGCTGTTTATCTTCTGCCAGCTGTCTCGTTTAAGCTTACCGCTGTAGCAGATGAAATAGTAATCCTCGCCCACTT
>URJL01000057.1 GCA_900548115.1 uncultured Eubacteriales bacterium | reverse complement strand
ATAAGCACGTTTCGAAAGGACAAGAAAAAGGCAAGCCGAACGGTTTGCCTTTTTTCCTTTTCTCTCCATACGCCAAAAAAACTATTGCATTTTTTTGTAAAATGTGTATAATAAAAAGTACAGACTCTGCCGCATATTTGTTTTCTGCGGCAAAACACAACTCAAAAAGGAGAATTTTATGAAGAAAAAAGCCATTCTTGCCGTTCTCTTGGCAGCATCGCTTTCGATGTCGGCGCTTTTTACGTCGTGTAAAAAGGACGAAAAGCCCTCGGGAGGAAACGATGATGAAAAGCAGGGCGAAGAAAACGTCGATGGACCCGAGGATACCGATCCTCTTGAAGGCGACCACAGCCCAAACGTTCCCGCCGATCTGCGCTTTGACGGCGAGACCTTCAGCGTTCTGATCGGTTCGACCGGTCAGCATATGTACGCCGAGGAAGAGACCACCGATCTTGTCAACGACACGGTGTACAACGACAATCTGAACGTCGAAGATCGCTTCGGTATTACGCTCAACATCGTAAAGGGCGGCTATGCCTCAACCGGCGAAGGTCAGGGGCAGGCGGCGGCTCAGTTCCGTTCTCTCATCGAAGCAAATGACCCGACCTATCACGCTTTCATGCACGTTCAGCACACCGGTATGCCCCAGATGATGCTCGAGGGCTATTTTGTTGACTGGAACACCCTCCCTTATATCAACCTTGGAGAAGAGTGGTGGTACCAGAACATCACGAACGATCTTTGCTTCGGCGACAAGGTGTTCACCATGACGGGCGATTACGCCTTGTATATCCGGTATATCGACTGCCTTATCTTCAACAAGCAGCTCTTTGACGATCTCGACCTTGACTATCCTTACCAGGACGTTCTCGACGGAACGTGGACGTGGGATAAGTTCGAAGAGCTTGTCACAAAGGGTGCGAAGGACCTCGACGGTGACGGCGAAATGAACAAGGAAAAGGACCGGTGGGGTCTTGTCGGCTGGGGCTATGAGCTTTGCCCCGCGCTCCTGGTTTCCTCGGGCTACTCGCCCCTTGATAAGGACGCCGACAACATGCCCGTACTCAATCAGAATGTCGACGAAGCGCACGAGATCTACGGAAGAATCGTCGACCTCTTCTCCGACGGCAAGAAGGCGTTCTCCGAGCTTTCGGATTCGGGTCTTGCCTCGAAAGCCTTCTCGGAGGGCAGAGCTATGTTCTTCGATACCTTCCTTGGCGATATCCGTTGGTTCTCCGACACCGAGTTTGAATTCGGTATCCTTCCTTATCCGAAGTGGGATGAAAACTCCGAATATCAGAATCGTTCGTCCAACATGACGGCGCTGACCTATATCCCCGTTACCAACCCGAATCTCGAGCTTACCGGCGCGGTTCTCGAAGAAATGGCATTCCAGGGCGCAAAGAACCTGACGCCTACTTACTTTGACATCGTGCTGACGGTCAAGAACACCCGCGACGTTCAGTCGGAGGAAATGCTCCCGATCATCAAGAACAACGCGAGATTCCTGTACAGCGGCTATATGCCCAACGTCATCACCATGGTCGCCAACCGTTCGAACACCTATGCTTCGGCCTATGCGTCGAACCTTGCGACCTATCAGTCCGATCTCGAAGATATGAGAGCTTTGCTTGAAAAAGAATAAGCGGCAAAGAGGGATAAAAACGCAAAAGAACGCCGACGGTTTTCGTCGGCGCTCTTTTTTGATTCGGATACGGTTTATTTTGGCGGTGAATTCAAAACAGCGTCTCGCAGAGCTTTTCGGCAAGCGTTTGTTTTTCCAGCCGCGCGCGGTCGCGCGGCGAGGCGTTTTTGCTGTGTGAGAGCGTGGGGAGAACAGAAAACGTGTTCTTGTCCCGCGCTTTTAGCATTTTTCTGCCCTCCGTGCTTGACGCGAGAAGAAGCGAAGCGTCGGGAAGGACGGAAAGCTCGTCCTTTGTCACCGAAAACAGCGCAAAGAGAAGCATATGCCGCAGGCGCGAATCGGTGAGGTGCTTTGAGCGCAGAGCCGATACAAAATCCGAGTAAGCAGCGTATTTTTTTGCCGCCGAGAGAAGCTTCGGGCAATAATCGGGCGGCAGGTCAAAAAGCTCGGAAAGTGCGTCCACGGGCGAAAACAAGAGCTTTGCCCGCAGTGCGGCGTAAAATTTTTCCTCCGAAAAGGCGCGGGGGGCGGGAAGATCGTTTGCCGTTTCGGGCGGACAAAATCGAAGAAGCGTTTCACGCTCGGGGTGCTCACGCAGATAGCTTGCCGAGCAAAATTCGCCGTCCGAGGTAGCTTTTTCGTCGTGCGCCGCTCCGACACGGGCGATCGGCAAAAGCGAAAGAGGGACGTTTTGCCGCAAAATCGCGCAGGTATATTCGATGCCGAGAAGACTGTTCGGACTTTTTAAAAGCGCCGCGTGCTCTTCGCCGAGCGCCTCTTTCACCGCCGTTTCCCGAACGCGGGCAAAGCCCTCGTTTTTTTGTTCGCGCACGCGCGCGCGAAGCTCTTTTTCGGTGTTTTTTTCGACGAGATACTCCGCCGTTTCAAAAAAAAGCTTCTCGTTTCCCGTCTCACAGCCGAAAGCAAGCGTGTCGCAAAGCCCGCTGCCCGCAAGGATCTTCACGGCGCTTGCCGCAAAGCGCTCCGCCGTCGCGCACGAAAAGGGGAACGGGTTTTCAAGAACAAGATCCGCCCCGCAAAGAACGGCGTGCCGCGCCCGCAGCTCTTTATCGTACGCCGCGGGTTCGCCGCGCTGGACGAAATTTCCGCTCATGACGCAGACGATGTTTTGTCCCGTTTGTTTTCGCGCGCGGGCAAGAAGATAACGGTGTCCGTTGTGAAAAGGGTTGAATTCACAGACGATTCCGACTGCCATATTTTATTTTTCCTTTCCGTAATAATCGCGAAAATACTCGTCCTCCGACACCTCGGTATAGCCCTTCGGGATCGAGAGCATCCCGCTCGGGATTTTTGCCGAGAACGTCGAAACATCCTGCTCGATCGACTCCTCGCCGTTGATCAACACGATGGCATAAAGCGCGTCGTCGTTCGTGAAAAGGCGAAGAGTGTAGCTGATTTCGTCCTTTGCCGAGACGCTGTATTCATCGTAGGGAAGCGTCGTGCCCGTCGCAAGCGTGTCCTCGCCCGATACGGTATAGACCGCCGTCGCATAATCGATACTGCCCGAAAGTCCGTTGTCGCCGACGGCGCGGGAGGCGAAATACACTTTTTCATCGTCGTCAAGGAAATAGGTCGTGTCGCCGAGACGAAGCGTGTGCGAAACGCTTGCCGCTCCCGCTCCGTCGGCGGAGACCGTCTGCAATCTTGAGCGGCTCTCAAGCTTTTCGCCCTTTACGGCAAGCGCGTTTTCGATGATCGTTCCGTTGTAAAACATCGACATTTCAAGATAATATTCGCCCTTTGCCAGCGCCGTGATATAAGGCGAAGAGGGGTGTCCCTCGTAGGTCGGCGCGGCGTTTTTTTGACAGCCCGCGCCGAGAAAAACAAAAAGCACGGCGGCAAGGCAGGACAAAATTTTTCGGTTTGGTTTTCGATTCGCGTTCATATCGTCGTTTCCTTTCTTTCTCATCTTTCCCGAAGCAAAAGGGCGCAGGATAAAAGCTCTCCCCGCACGTTTTTGCACTCTCCAGCAAGACAGCGGTATAAGAGCGCGTGCAGCGTATTTCCGATCTCTTTGCCCGAAAAGCCGAGAGCGCCGAGATCTTTTCCGCCGACGGAAAGCTCGGAGAGCGTTTTCGGAAGCGTCCCGTCCGAAAGGATGGCGGAACCTTCTTTCGACGGAAAGACCGAAAAATAGCTTTTCATAAAATAGCCGTGCGCGGCGATAAAATGTGCAAGGCGCTCGGGCGGAATCTCGCCCGCACGCTCGTTTTCCGCATAGATCGCACGAAGGTGCAGAAGGGTCGAAAGCTCGTCGCCCGAGAGCTTCAGCGCCGCAATATCGTGTGCAAACACTTCGTCCTCGTCCGCGCGGTTTCGGGTGAGATAAAAAAGCCGAGGTATAAAGTCAGGCGTTACGAAATCCAAGAAGCGCGGCTCGAGTTTTCCCAAAAAGGAGGAGAGAAAGTCCGAAAATTCGGTCACGACCCGTTCGCATTTTTCGGCACACAAAAGCTTTCGAAGCTCCGCGCTTTTTCGCTCACCCGAAATATAGGACAAAAGCGGCGTTTTTTCGCACAGTGCTTCTTTGGTTTCGTCCGCGACCGCAAACGAAAGAGTCGCCGCAAAGCGCACGGCGCGCAGCATACGCAAAGCGTCCTCCTCAAAGCGCACGCGCGCGTCGCCGACACAGCGAAGGCATTTTTCCTCAATGTCCCGCCTTCCTCCGAAAAGGTCGATCGTGCGAAACGCGCCGTTTCGGTCATAGCCCGCCGCAAGCGCGTTGGCGGTAAAATCCCGCCGCGAAAGGTCGTCCGCAATATCGTCGACAAAGGTCACATTTTGCGGGTGGCGGTGATCGTAATAGCCGTTTTCGGTTCGATAGGGCGTGATCTCGACCTCCTCGTCGGCGTGCCCCACGCCGACCGTTCCGCACGCGCCGCCTTTTGGGTACGCGCGCAAGCCCTCGCGCTCGAAGCATCGAAGGATGTCCTCGCTTTTCGCGTTGGTGGTGATGTCAAAATCGTGCGGCATACGGTTCATGTAAAAATCGCGCACACAGCCGCCGACAAAATACGCGTCGAAGCCCGCGCGGTTCAAAACCTCGATCGCCGCCCGCGCGCGGGCGGGAAAATAGGCGCGATATTCGTTTTCGTTCATGTATTCTTCTCCGTTTCGCCTGCGCATTCGCATTCTTTCGTACCCTCCGCGTCCTCCGAAAGGGCGGCGCGGCGAAGCGTTTCCTCGTCGGCGCGCAAAAGGGCGCAGGCTTCGGCGAGGGCTTTGGCATTGGACGAAAGATTTTCGGGAAGCCCCAGCGTGCGGCAGACTCTTTTTCGCTTTTCGACGCTGTTTTTCCCGCCCGAAAGTCCCATTTCGTAAAGCGCGGCTTTCGAAACGGGCGGCGGAAGCGGCACGTCCTCGCCGCAAAGACCGGCGCGAAGCAGAAGCTCGCGCAGAACCTCGGGCTTCATGCCCTCGACGCCCAAAAAGCCGTCCTTGGAATCCTCTTTTTTGCGCTTTTCGCGCCCTTTTATCCGAGGGATATAAATCTGCGTCACCTTTCCGTTTTCGGGAAGAAAGCACCTTAACTTTTGGCGGATAAAAAAGCCCGCGCGGTCGCTGTCGGTGATGACGATCAGTCCCCGCGTCTCGCAGATCTTTCGCAAAAGAAGCTGTTTTTCGCGGTTATTGAAGACCGAAAAGCCGTCGGTCGTGAGGATCTGCCCGTCGATGACGGCGGAAAGCTTGATCTTATCGTACTTTCCCTCGCACAAAACGGGGCGGCTCAGTTTTATTTTTTCCATGAAAAAAGCTCCTTACAAAGACAGGGTAAAAACGCCGAGAGCCGAAGAAAACGGCTCGTTTTTTAACAGCTTTTCGCGATAAAGCGCCCGCAGGCGGTTGTCGTGCGGAAGAGCCTGTGCGTTTTTCGTATCGCATGCGCATGCGCCGAAAATGCGCCATAAAAAGCCGCAATCGCGGTCGGAATATTCCTCAAGGATCGTAAAATCCCCGCGAAAATCGGCGATGTTCGACGGAGACAGCGCCGCATGATCGCGCGAGAGAAGCCAGCTTTCGCAGAGAAACGAAAGCTTGGTGCGGGCAAGGCGCGGAGCGTAAAAAGCAAGCGCCGCGCGATAGGATTCCCGCCGCGCCGCGCGGGAAAAATCGCATCCCGCGGGGATATGAATCTTCAAAATCGCCTCGTTTTCGCAAAGCCCGCCCTTTTCTCCGATCGGATTTTCGCAAAGCTGATATTCCAACGAGCCGATGCGCAAAAGCTCGCCGCCTATGTATTTCGCGCACCAAAAATAATCGTAAAGCCCCCACGCGCCCGTGAGCGACCGATGCTTTTTGCCCCAAAGGACAAGCTCGGAAAGTGTATCGTCCGAAATGCTCTTCGGAATGCCCGCCTTTTCGTGAAGCGCCGCCGCATAAAACGAAAGCAAAAGATACAGCGGAAAATACAGCGCGACGGCGTCGGTGCCGTTTTCGTCGGCATAATGTTTGATCGCGGCAAAAAACGCGTTCGGATGAAGCGTTTTTTTATAGTAAAAAAGCCCGCCCGGCAAAATTTCCTTCGGCTCGGAAAGAAGCAGATCGAAAAGCGCCTTTATGCGCGCGGGCGCGTCTTTTTCGAACAAAAACGGAAAAGCTTTTCGGAATTCCTCCTCGGGAAGTCGGTTTTTTTCGCAAAGCGCGGAAAAGTAATAAAAAAGTTTGTCGTCCATATCGGCTTTCGCTCCTTGATTTTTCGGGGAATTTCTGTTATACTGTTGTTGCAGAAGGCGGCGAAAGCACCGCCGAAAATCATGCTTTGAGCGGAAAGGCTGACCCATGACCGACTCGGTTTCTTCTATTATAAAACAATTCTGTGAAAAATACAAGCTTTCGCTTCCCGAAAGCGCCCCTTCTTCGTTCGACACGCTCACCGACGAGCTTGTCGCCTACAATGCGCACACGAACCTTACGGCGGTGCGCGAGGTGCGGGACATTGCGATCAAGCATTATGCCGATTCGCTTGCGGGGGGCATGACGGGACTTTTTACGCCGTCCAAAAAGGTTCTCGACGTCGGCTGCGGCGCGGGCTTTCCGGGGCTTCCCCTTCAAATTTACGAGCCGCGCCTTTCCGTGAGCTTTCTCGACAGCACCGAGAAAAAGCTGAAATTCACGTCGCTTGCCGCCGAAAAGCTGGGCTTTTCCGTGACGACGCTTCCGATGCGCGCCGAGGAAGCGGCGGCAAAAAAGGAATATCGCGAGCAGTTCGACATCGTCGTTTCGCGCGCGATGGCACTGCTTCCGATCCTTCTTGAATTATGCCTGCCGTTCGTGAAGGTCGGCGGGACGTTTATCGCGTACAAGGCGGCGCACAGCGCCGACAAAGAAGACCCCGAAAGCGAGCTTTCCCGTTCGCAAAAGGCGCTTTCGGCTTTGGGCGGAAAGCTCGAGGATATTTTGTATTACGACCTTTGCGATTTTTACGACGGGGAGGACGACGACAAAAAGCACGCGCTTCTCGTCGTCAAAAAAGTCCGTCCGACGCCGCAGAATTATCCGCGGCGCTATCCGCAGATACTCAAAAAGCCGCTTTGATTTTGTTTTTTCACGGGCAAAAAAGGCGCGCCGAACCCGAAAAAGGTGTCTCGGCGCGCCTTTCTTTATTCCCCGTCTTTTTCATAAAGCGCCGAAGTGAGGGCAAGCTGATTTTTAAAGCCCCGCACGGCGTTTTCGGGCGAAAGAAGCTTTACGCGGTCGGAAAAGCCGAAAAGCCATGAATAAAACTGCGGCGACAAAACGACCTTCGGCGTGACGATAAAATGCTCACCGTCGCAGATGCGAAACGGAAGATCGCCGAAGCGGTCGAGCATGATCCCCGCAAGGCTTGCGTGACACAAAAGCTCGACATATTCGGCTTTTCCGCTGAACATTCCGAAGACCGATTTCGAATAAACGCCCATGTCGAATTCCGAAAATACCTCCTCGCCCTCGCGTTTTTCGTCGGTCACGGAAATCTCGGTGATCTTATCGACGCGGTAATGCTTGATGATATTCGCCTCGCTGTCGAAGGCGACCAGATAATAATTTTCGTCGTCCCACGTCAGCGCCCACGGGCTTACGGTATAATACGCGCCGTCGTGCCGCAATACTTTTTCCTTGCGCATGTTGCGGTCAAAATAGCGGAAACGGATCTTACGGTTTTCGAGAATGGCGGTATGGATGTCGTCGACGGTATAATAAATGCTCTCGTTCATGGTCTTGACGCGGTTGGCGACGTAGACCTGACGGTCGAGCTTGTTTGCCTGATAGCGCGAGACAAGGCTTTCGATCTTGGCGATCAGCTCGCTGCTTTTTTTGCGCGTGATGAATTTGGACGACTGCACCGCGTCGACCAGCAGCTTGCATTCGGGCATCTCCAGCTCGCGGCTCACAAGGGCGTAGCCGTTTGCCCGCTCGACCTTCACCGTTACAATATCCATGCCGTATTGCTTTAAAAGCTCAATGTCCGAATAAAGACTCTTGCGCTCGGCGGAAATTCCGTGCGCCGCCAGCGCGCGGGTCATATCGGCTATGGTAAGCGGATGATCCTCGTCCGATTCGCTCCGAAAAAGGTCGGCAAGATACAAAAGCTTTAATTTGTGCATACTGTCCTTGGGCATGGCGTCCTCCCCGAAGTAAATTTCGACGGCATTTTCACCGTAATTTTATCATAAAATCGAACATTTTGCAACATTTTTCCGAAAGTTCCCGTGCGCTCTTGACAAAGCGGCGGGAATATGGTATCGTATACTCATAGAAGTGCGCGGTAAGCGCTTTCATTTCAATTTCATATCTCTTATCAAGAGCGGCTGAGGGGACAGGACCATTGAAGCCCGGCAACCTGTAATTTTCCGTTATCGTTACAAGGTGCTACTTCCTGCTGCGCTGTCTTTTCGGACAGGGCAGAAAGATGAGAAACGTGTTTCTTGTTCCCCTTTCGAGTGTTCCTCGAACGGGGTTTTTTGTTGCTCTTTTGTAAGAAACGAAAGGAGTTTCCATGAAAAAAGTTCTTTTTACCTCCGAATCGGTGACCGAGGGTCATCCCGATAAAATGTGCGACCTTATTTCCGACTCGATTCTCGACGCGATCCTTGAAAAGGATCCGACGGCGCGCGTCGCCTGCGAAACGGCGACGACGACCGGACTTATTATGGTCATGGGCGAGATTACGACCGATTGCTATGTGGATTTTCAGTCGGTCGTGCGTCATACGGTCGAAGAGATCGGCTATGACCGCGCAAAATTCGGCTTTGACTGCCACACCTGCGCCGTGTTAAGCTCCATCCACGAGCAGTCGCCCGACATTGCGCTCGGCGTCGACAAATCGCTCGAAGCCAAAAACGGCGACACCGACAAATACGACATCGGCGCGGGCGACCAGGGCATGATGTTCGGCTATGCCTGCAGCGAAACGCCCGAGCTTATGCCGCTTCCCATTTCGCTTGCCCACAAGCTTGCCCGCCGTCTCACGGCGGTGCGTAAGGACGGAACGCTTCCCTATCTTCGTCCCGACGGAAAAACGCAGGTGACGGTCGAATACCGCGACGGCATACCCTACCGCGTCGATACCGTCGTCATCTCCTCTCAGCACGCGCCCGAGGTCGAGCTTGCGGACATTCGACGCGACCTGATTCAAAAGGTCATCCGTCCCACCGTTCCGAAAGAATTGCTCGACGAAAACACCCGCTTCTTTGTCAACCCCACGGGACGTTTCGTCGTCGGCGGTCCTCAGGGCGACTCGGGACTTACGGGACGTAAGATCATCGTCGATACCTACGGCGGCTATGCCCGTCACGGCGGCGGCGCTTTCTCGGGCAAGGATCCGACTAAGGTCGACCGCAGCGCCGCTTACGCCGCGCGTTATGTTGCGAAAAACGTCGTTGCGGCAGGACTTGCCGACCGCTGCGAGGTTCAGCTGGCGTATGCCATCGGCGTCGCAAAGCCCGTGTCGGTTCTGGTCGACACCTTCGGAACGGGAAAATACGACGATGCGATCATCGCAAAGGCGGTCGCCGAAGTGTTTGATCTTCGTCCCGCCGCCATCATCGAAATGCTCGATCTCCGCCGCCCGATCTACAAGCAGCTTGCGGCATACGGTCATTTCGGAAGAGAAGACCTCGGCGTCGTATGGGAAAAGCGCGACAAAGCCGAAGCGCTGAAAGCGGCGGTTGAAAAGATCGACGGCTGACCGAATCGAAAACAGCAATAAACAAGCGCTCGTGCTTCGCACGGGCGCTTTCTTTGTTCTTTTATTTTTCGGTCTGCTTCGACGCGTCGCGCGTTAAGATCAGGCTGATATACCAATCGGAAATACCAAGCTCCGACGCGCCGTCGGCAAGCGAAATTTTGACGGTGTGTTCGCCCGCGGGGAGTCCGCTTACGATGGGCGTGGGGTTATGCGATTTGAAAGTCCCCGTCTTTTCCTCCCCGTCGTCGACGGTATAGGTGAACGAAACGGCACTGCTTTTGATGTTGGTATACAGCGCAAGCTCCGTTCCCGTGAAGGTGTAAACAAAGGTGGGGTTCTTTTCGATCTTGGCGGCAACAAAGCCCTTTTGGCGCAGTGCCGCGTCGTCGAGATAATTGCCGGGACACCAGCTCCAGACCGTTTTGTCGCAGTCCGCAAGGGCGCTTTCGTCCACTTGGATAAGCTTTCGGTCGCCGTCGAGAAGATAGTCCGACAAAAGACTCGGCAATGTGTCGTCCGCAAGATATTCATCGGGCAACACCTTCGCGCACAGCTCGTTATTCAAAAATTCGAATATCACGTCGGTGTAGAAAGCGTAGCCGTCGTCGGTGGGGTGAACGATATCGATAAAATACGTCCACCAGCTCTTGTTTTCCTTTTGGATATAATCCGAAAGGGCGTGACCCATGAAAATCACGGGAACGTTATACGCTCCTGCGACCTCGGCGTGCGCCGCCGCCTGTTCGAAATACCAGGCATCCCCTTTGGTGCTGTAGTCAAGGGTAATGAGGCTCACAATGTCGCACTTCGGAAAGCGCTCCTTGATCGTGCGGAGGATGGTTTCGTATCCGCGGCGCGATTCCTCTTTTGTAAGGTTCGCATACCGATCGTTAATAGCATACTCCAAAAAGACAAGATCGGGGTTTCGCGAGAGGATATAATCGTCAAGAAGATACGTGCCGAGGTAGGTACCGCTCTCGCC
>URJL01000056.1 GCA_900548115.1 uncultured Eubacteriales bacterium | reverse complement strand
CACGAGGGCTACGCCGCAAAGCGCCTTGAGATCGGCGCGGTTATTGCGGCGACGCCCGCAAAAAATGTCCGCCGCGAAAAGCCGCTCCCGGGCGATGTCATTCTTCTCATCGGCGGGCGCACGGGACGCGACGGCTGCGGCGGCGCGACCGGTTCCTCCAAATCGCACGATACTTCATCGCTTACCGCCTGTGGAGCGGAGGTGCAAAAGGGCAATGCCCCCGAGGAACGAAAGCTGCAGCGCCTTTTCCGCCGCGCCGACGCGGCGCGCCTTATCAAGCGCTGCAACGACTTCGGCGCGGGCGGCGTTTCGGTCGCCATCGGCGAGCTTGCCGACGGTATCTCGGTCGATCTTGATGCCGTGCCGAAAAAATATGAAGGTCTTGACGGCACCGAGCTTGCCATCAGCGAATCGCAGGAGCGCATGGCGGTCGTCGTATCGCCCGAGGACGTCGCCGCTTTTTGCACCGCGTGCGACGAGGAAAATCTCGAGGTTTCCGCCGTTGCGGTCGTGACCGAAGAGCCGCGTCTCGTTCTTCGTTGGAACGGAAAGGTCATCGCCGATCTGCGCCGCGATTTTCTCGATTCGGCGGGAGCGAAAAAACACATTTCCGTCGCTCCGTAGGAGCCCGAAAAATGGCAGAAAGCGCCTTGCCGTTCCTTTAAAAACGGATATCTTTCGCTTGTACGCGACTTAAACGCCGCCTCCAAGCGCGGGCTTTCCGAGCGTTTTGACTCCACCATCGGCGCGGGGACCGTTCTTTTCCCCTTCGGCGGAAAATACCGTCTCACGCCGAATCAGGCGATGGTCCACAAGATCTCGCTCACGAGCGGCGATACCGATGACTGTTCGGCAATGGCATACGGCTTTAACCCGTTCATCTCCGAAAAAAGCCCGTATCACGGCGCTTATCTTGCCGTGATCGAATCGGTTGCGAAGCTTTGCGCCTGCGGTATGAGCTTTGAGGACACCTATCTCACTTTCCAGGAGTATTTCGAAAAGCCGGGACACGATCCCGCGCGTTGGGGCCAGCCCCTTGCGGCGCTTCTCGGCGCGTTGGACGCACAGCTGAATCTCAAAATCGCCGCCATCGGCGGAAAGGACTCAATGAGCGGAAGCTTCGAGAAGCTCGATGTCCCCCCGACGCTGGTATCCTTCGCCGTCACGACGGGTAAAATTCCGGAGGTTTGCTCAAGCGACTTTAAGGGCGAAAAGCACAAGGTCATTGTACTGAGCCCCGCATACGATGAAGAGGGTCTGCCCGAGACCGAATCATTTCTTGCGCTTCTCTCGCGCGTTCATGCGCTCATCGCCGACGGCTTTGTTTTCAGCGCCTGTACGCCGACCTACGGCGGCATTGCCGAGGCGGTCTTCAAAATGGCGATCGGCAATCGCGTGGGCTTCCGTTATGCCCCCGACTTCGCCGAAAAGAACGATCTTTTTGCTTACCGCTACGGTTCGTTCGTTTTGGAGGTAAAAGATTCTCTTGACGAGGGCGAGCTTTTGGGGTATACTACCGATGATGAAAGAATTTCACTCGGAAACGAATCTCTTTCCCTTTCCGAATTATTGTCGGAATATGAAAAAACATCGGAGTCGTTCTTCCCCTGGCGTACAAAAGAGGAAGCAAAACCGATCGAAAAAATGCCCGACTGTTCCGAACGCTTTGCGAAAGCTCCGCTTGTGCGAAGCGCAAAACCGACGGTTTTGATCCCTGTTTTTCCCGGCACCAACTGCGAGTACGATTCGGCAAAGGCTGTGACCGAAGCGGGCGGAGAAGCACGGATCTTCGTCGTCCGAAATCTCCGTGCCGGAGCGATCTCCGAATCGGTCGCACGTTTTTCGACAGCGGCGCGCGAAAGTCAGATGATCTTTATTCCCGGCGGTTTTTCGGCGGGCGACGAGCCCGACGGGTCGGGAAAATTCATCACCGCTTTTTTCCGCAACGCCGAAGTCAAAAACGCCGTTTCCGATCTTTTGGATGTGCGCGGCGGGCTTATGTGCGGCATCTGCAACGGTTTTCAGGCGCTGATCAAGCTCGGTCTTGTGCCGTTCGGAAAAATTCTCGACACCGACGAGCATTTTCCGACCCTCACCTACAATAAGATCGGACGCCACCAGTCACAGCTTGTCCGCACGCGGGTCTGCTCGGTAAAATCGCCCTTCCTTTCGGAGGCAAACGTCGGCTATATCTACACCGTTCCGATCTCACACGGCGAGGGACGTTTTGTCGCCGATGAAGCACGGATTCGCTCGCTTTTCGAAAACGGTCAGGTGCTCACGCAGTATGTCGACGACGACGGACAGCCGAGCGGCGACATTCGATATAATCCGAACGGCTCCGATTTTGCGATCGAGGGAATCACCTCGCCCGACGGAAGAGTTCTCGGCAAAATGGGACATTCCGAACGAATCGGAAAAGGACTGTACAAAAACGTTCCCGGAAATTACGACATGGGACTGTTCCGCTCCGCCGTGAAATTCTTTAAACAATAAAGCCGCAAAGCGGTTCTTCGGAGGTGTCTTACCGTGTTAAGTGATATTGAAATCGCGCAGAAAGCGCCCATCCGCCCCATTGCCGAAATTGCAAAAAATGCGGGCGTTGACGAAAAATATCTCGAGCTTTACGGAAAATATAAAGCGAAGCTTGATCTTGCGCTTCTTTCCGACAAGAAGGATGAAAAGGACGCAAAGCTGATCTTGGTCACCGCCATCACCCCCACCCCCGCAGGCGAGGGAAAGACGACGACCACCATCGGACTTGCCGACGGACTGCGCCGGATCGGCAAAAAGGCAGCCGTAGCTCTGCGCGAACCGTCGCTCGGTCCCGTGTTCGGGATCAAAGGCGGCGCCGCGGGCGGAGGGTACGCGCAGGTCATCCCGATGGAGGACATCAACCTTCATTTCACGGGCGATTTTCACGCGATCGGCGCGGCGAACAATCTGCTTGCCGCCATGCTCGATAACCACATTCAACAGGGAAATTCTCTGAACATCGATCCCCGAAAGATCACCTGGAAGCGCTGCGTGGACATGAACGACCGTCAGCTGCGCAGCATCGTCGACGGACTCGGCGGCAAGGTAAACGGCACGCCCCGCGAGGACGGTTTTGACATCACGGTCGCCTCCGAGGTCATGGCGGTTCTCTGCCTTGCAAGCTCGATTTCCGATCTGAAAGAGCGCCTTTCGCGCATTATTGTCGGATACACCTACGACGACAAACCCGTCACCTGCGGCGATCTGAAAGCGCAGGGCGCCATGACCGCCCTGTTAAAGGACGCCTTAAAGCCGAATCTTGTACAGACGCTCGAGGGCACGCCCGCCTTTGTTCACGGCGGTCCGTTCGCCAACATCGCGCATGGCTGCAACTCGGTCCTCGCCACCAAGACCGCTATGAAAATGAGCGATTATGCCGTCACGGAGGCGGGCTTCGGCGCCGATCTCGGCGCGGAAAAGTTTTTGGACATCAAATGCCGCATGGCGGATCTTCACCCATCCGCCGTCGTGATCGTCGCGACCGTGCGCGCTTTGAAGATGCACGGCGGACGGAAAAAGACCGAGCTTACCGCCGAGGATCTCGGCGCGCTCGAGCGCGGCATTCCGAATCTTCTGCGCCACGTCAAAAACATCCGCGAGGTATTCGGTCTTCCCTGCGTTGTTGCGGTCAACCGCTTCCCGACCGATACCGAAAAGGAGCTTTCCTTCATAGTGGAAAAGTGCAAAGAGCTTTCGGTCAACACGGTCCTCTCGGAGGTCTGGGCAAAGGGCGGCGAGGGCGGAATTGATCTTGCCAAGGAGGTCGTTCGTCTTTGCGAGGAAGAAAAACCGAACTTTACTTACGCATATGGCCTTGAAGGCACGATCAAAGAACGCATCGAAACACTGGTCAAAAAAGTATACGGCGGAGACGGCGTTTCTTTTCTTCCCGCTGCCGAAAAGCAAATTGCACAGCTTTCCGATCTCGGATTCTCTCATCTTCCGATCTGTATGGCAAAAACGCAATACTCCTTCTCGGACGATCCGACAAAGCTCGGCGCACCCGACGGCTTTACCGTCACGGTGAAGAGTGTGCGCGTCAGTGCGGGCGCGGGATTTTTGGTCGTACTCACGGGCGATATTATGACCATGCCGGGACTTCCGAAGGTTCCCGCCGCCGAGAAGATCGATGTGGACGAAAACGGAAACATCGTCGGACTATTCTGATTTTTCCCGACTTTTCGAATCCCGAAGACGCGCCGCGCGGCGCGTCTTCGGCTTTTTTTCGCATTTCGGCGAAAAAAACGTTTTTGTTCACAGCAGAGTAATAAATTGATGTTATGCTATAGTTTGTTTGTATCGAATAATTCACGTTATGACGGAGGTTCACCATGACACAGTATTTGACTCTTTTGGAGGGCACGACCGAAACCCCGAGCACGTGGGCAACGCTCGGCACTTTTCTTCCCTTTCTTCTTTTGATCCCGATCTTCTATTTTCTGATGTATCGTCCTCAGAAAAAGCAGGAAAAGGAAACCGCGCAGATGCGCAACAATCTTACCATCGGCGATGAAGTCGTCACCATCGGCGGCATTATGGGCCGCGTCGTCAAGGTCAAGGACGATTACGTTGTGATTGAGACCGGCAGCGACCGCACCAAGATCAAGTTCCGCAAATCCGCCATCGGCTCGGTCGAAAAGAAGGCGGGAAGCGACGACAAGAAGCACACGACCTTTAAGGTATCGGCAGGCAAGGAAAGCACCGAAAAGGCTTCCGAAGAAACCGAAAACAAAGCCGAATAAAACAAAATCTCCCCGAATAGATTGGTACAAAATGATACCGCATCTGTTCGGGGAGTTTTCTTATGCAAAAAAATGTTTCCTCTGTCAAAAGATCCCATCCGACGGCAAACCGCCGAAAAAGCTCTTACGGTTTTCTTCCGAAGCTTTTACTGATTCCGCCCCTTGCGGGGGCACTGAGCCTTGTTCTTCTGCTGCTGTTGTGCGCAAAACTGCTCTCGGGCTCGTCCGACCCTGAAGGTTTTTCCAACCTGTGCGTACTTTTGTCGGTTTTTGTCTCGGGCGGCGTCTGCGGCAAGGTCGCGTCGAAAAATGCGGGAAAGCCCTTTCCGTGGTGCATTTTTTCCTGTCTGATCCTTGCGGCGATCGGAACAGTCGTCTCGTTTTCGGCGGGATTCTGCCCCGACACCGACCGCATTTTTAAAGGCGCCGTACTGTTTTGCAGCCTCTTGGGCTCGGTTTGCTTTTCGGTTCCCGGAAGCAAAAAAGAGCGCCGCCCGAAGCATTGACGGGCGGCGACCTTGTGTCGGGTGAAAATCAGCAATCGAAGCCGAAAAATTCCTTTGTGTTGTAAAAGCTGATGTCCGAGACGATCTTTCCAAGCGTTTTTTCATCGTTCGGATATTCGCCGCGCTCGACCAGTCCGCCGATATAATCGCACAGAATGCGGCGGAAATACTCATGGCGCGTATACGAAAGAAAACTGCGGGAATCGGTCAGCATGCCGACAAAGTTTGCTAAGACCCCCTCAGCGGCATAGGTGCGGAGCTGTTCGCGCATGCCTTCGAGATGGTCGTTGAACCACCAAGCCGAACCGTGCTGGATCTTCGAACGGATCTTGCGGTCGTTGCCTTGAAAGCATCCGCAAATCGCATCGATGGCGGCATTGTCGCAGGGGTTGAGCGAATAAAGCACCATCTTCGGAAGCGCGTCCGCCATTTCAAAGGCGTTGAGAAGGGCAAGCACGTTACGGGTACATTCATAACCCGCGATGGTGTCAAACCCGCTGTCCGCACCGAGCTTTTCGAAGTTCTTGTCGCTGTTGTTGCGGATAACGCCGTAATGCAGCTGCATAACGAAGTCACGGCGGGCAAATTCCTTGGCGAAGAAAAGAAGCATATAGGTCTTGTATTTGTCGCATTCTTCGGTCGTAATCACTTCTCCGTTCAGCGCTTTTTGAAGGATCGCGTTCACCTCGTCCGAATCGGCATAAGCGTAAGGAATGTACCCCATTCCGTGGTCGGATGTACGGCAGCCGAGCGCTTCAAAATATTCGATTCGGCGGACATACGCCGCAAGAAGCGAATCGAGATCGCGTATCTCGATCTCCGCCGCGTCGGAAAGCGGTCCCGTGATGTATTCGGCAAAGCCCGGAAGCTCGATGTTTACGCCCTTGTCGGGACGGAAGGCGGGCAGGACTTTGGTTTCAAAGGTCTTGTCGGCGGCGATCTGCTTATGATAACGAAGATCGTCGGCGGGATCGTCGGTCGTGCAGATGAGCGATACGTTCGAGCGGCGGATAAGCTCGCGCACGCTGTAGCCCTCGCCTTTCAGTTTCTCGTTGCACTCGGCGTAGATCTCGTCGCAGGTCTCGGGCGAGAGCGGCTTTGTGATGCCGAAATATTTCTTCAGTTCAAGATGTGTCCAGTGATACAGCGGATTGCCGATAAGGCTCGGCATGGTGCTTGCCCATGCGCGAAAGCGCTCCTCGTCGCTCACGCCGCCGGTTACGTACTTTTCCTCGTATCCGCAGGCGCGAACGGCACGCCACTTGTAATGGTCGCCGTAAAGCCATGCTTCGGTGATGTTTGCAAAGCGGTGATCCTCGGCGATCTCACGCGGGTTGATGTGACAGTGATAGTCGATGATCGGCATTTTTTCGGCGTAGGTATGATAAAGCTTCTCCGCTGTCGGAGTGGAAAGCAGGAAGTTTTCGTCCATGAAATTTTTCATAATGTCCTCCGATTAAAAGAATTCTCTACCAAAAGTATAACACAGAAAAGCGGTATGTCAAACAACATACCGCTTTTTGCAATAGAGTTTTCGTTTTCGAAAGACAAAAAAAGGCTTTTTGTCTATTCAGACTGTTCCGATAGGAATACAAATTCAAGGGGCGTTCCGACCGCGTTTTTCGCTTCCTCATTCGGCAGAAAAACCGCCTCAAGTCCCGGCGTTACCGTAACGGTACCGTCCTCCGAACAGAAAATCGCTTCGAAATCGTAGAGCTTTTCTTCGTACAGCGCCAATCCGCCGTCAACTCCCAGAACGAACAGCGCCGTTGATAAAGCGTCGGCGTACAGGCCGTCGCCGGAAACGACCGCGACCGAAATGAGCCCCGAATCGGCGGGATACCCCGTCGCGGAATCCAAAATGTGATGATAGCGCACGCCGTCCTCTTCAAAATAGCGTTCATAGCTTCCCGAAATCGAGACCGTCGCGTCGGAAAGCAAGAGCGTCCCGAGAAGTTCGCTCGTGTCAAAGGGATTGTTGACCCCGATATTCCAGGCCGAAACACCTTTTTTCTTATTCTCGGCGGATGACCCGATCACCGAAACATTTCCGCCGAGATTGACGGCGGCATTTTCGATGCCCTCGCGGCGCAGTGTTTCGATCTGACGCTGCCCCGCATATCCCTTCATGGCAGCGCCGAGGTCAAGCTTCATTTCTTCATCGTCACAATAAAAAATGCCGTCCTCGTCGATTCTCACTTTTTGATAACCGCAATGGGAAAGGGTCTCTTCGATTCTGTCCCTGCTTGGCACATGCGGGTTTTCCCCCGTGATGTCCCACAGCTCGGAAAGAGCACCGAGCGTAAAATCAAACGCGCCCTGCGTGTTTTCCGAAAGATTCAAAAGCTCGGTCAAAAGTTCGCGCGTATCGCTCTGCAGACGAACGCCCGATCGGAGCGACGAAAGCTCGGAGTTCTCATAGGTGCGCGAATAGCGCTTTTCGAGCGACAGGACATTTTCTTTGACATCGCGCAACAATTCATCGTTTGCGCCGTCCGCAAGGATCGAAGCATATGTATTCATAGCAAAAAACTCGGTTTTAGCGTATTCCGTCCTTTCGGAGCAGGAACACATCGAAAGAGCAAGTACCGCCGCGATGCAGACAGCAAGAAAGCGTTTCATAATTCCTCCTGTTTTGGTATGATTTTCGGCATGAACGGAGAAAGTGCCGCATTCATCATCCACCCCGTACAAAGCCCCGTGAGCGAAGATGCGGCGCACAACAGCGGAGCATACAGCAGGATCGCGCCGTTTTTCATAAGAAAGCATGCTGCGATACACTGTCCGAGTCCATGAAACACGGCGGAAAGAACCGAAATCCCACCGAGCGACAGGGTTTTGCGATACAGCGGGAGCGCCGTTAAAACAACCGCAAAGGCAAGAAGTCCGCCGCAAAGTGAAAGAATGCTCCCCGTAATGTTGCCGAAGAGCAAAAGCGAAAGCAACGGGCGCAAAAGGACAAGACTCAGCGCCGCGCCCTTCCCCACCGTAAACAGCGCCGCCGTGACGGCAATGTTGGCAAGCCCCAATTTAAGCCCCGGTATCGGGAAAAGAAGGTGCAGCGGGACAAAGCTTTCGAGCCAGGAAAGAACAAAGGAAACGGCGAGCAGCAACGCCGTGCGGGTCAATTTTTCACGTTTTCCCCTCACGTCTCTTCCCTCCGTTTCCTCTGTTTATTACCCGACCCGCAGATCGGTTTTTTTCTCCGTGTTTTTCGGCGCAATGCGAAGTCTTGCGGGCAGACAGACGATCTGCCCGCCGCGGTCGATCTTCATGTCGCGGCAAATCCCGTCGGGGCAGTCGCTCTTTTCAAGATATGCGCACCCGTCGGAAACGCACAGAATATAGCGCCCGTCCAAAAGGCTGTGCCGACCGTTTTCCTCAAGCGAATATTCGGCGATTTTCTCTCCGTCGACCGTCACCTCGATCGAGCGTGCGTGTATGCGATGATGCGCGATGCCGAAATACAGTCCGATACAAACGGCAAAGACGATCGCCGTCAGCAGGACATCGTTGCGATAAAGACGATTTTTCATAAATCATACCGTTTTGGTGTGATAATGCGGATTGTACCGTTTTTCATGTTCGACGGTCGTCACTCCGCCGTGCCCCGGATAGAGCGTCCGCCCCTCGTCGAGCGCAAGAATCGTGTCCAGCGACTCCAGGATCGCACTTGTCGAGCCGCCCGGGAAATCGGTTCGACCGATTCCCTCGCAAAAAACCGTATCGCCGCAGAACACCCCCTCCTCGGTGAGATAACAAACCGAACCGGGGGTGTGTCCCGGCGTTTCCAGAACCGTGATCTTACTGTTTCCGAGCGGGATCACGCTCCCATCACGCACGGTCGTGACCTTCCCGCCGTACACGATCGGGTTTCCGAACGCGGCGGACAGATTCAGCGTCGGCTCCGAAAGCGCCGCACGGTCGCTCTCGCCGACATAGACGGTCGCGCCCGTGTCGCGCGCAAGCTCATAAAGCGCGCCGATATGGTCAAAATGAACGTGCGTCAGAAGGATTGCCGCGACCGTAAGGCCGAGGCGTGAAAGCTCAGAACGGATAACGCCGTACTCATCGGCGGGATCAATCACGGCGCAGGTGTGCGTGTCCTCATCATCCAAAAAATAACAGTTCGTTCCGAGCGCGCCGAGCAGCAGCGTATGCACCTTCATTACCGTGTCACCTTGGCGATCTGCTCTTCAATATTTTCAAGCATCTTTTGGTACTTGTCGAGCTTTTCGCGCTCGCCGTCGATGACCTTCTGCGGCGCTTTAGCAACAAATTCGGCGTTGTTCAGCTTGCGCTCGACCCGTTCGATCTCGGAAAGGGCGGTCTTCTTTTCTTTTTCGAGACGTTCCTTTTCCTTGTCAAAGTCGATGATCTCCTCCATCGGGATAAACAGCGTCGCGCTGTCGGTTACAACCGAAACGGCGGTGTCGTCGTCGCACGAATCGGCGTAGATCACCTCGGATGCCGAAGCAAGCTTTTCAAAGAACATCGAAACGGTAGGATTAAAGCTGTCATGATATTGCGATACGATGATGATCTTTGCTTTTTTGGACGGCGGGACGTTCATTTCCGCACGTCTTGTACGAACTGCACTGATGGCGTCGAGTACGCGGTCGAACGCGCATCTTTCCGCGTCAAAATCATGCGCCGCGTCGTAGGTCGGCCATTCGGAAATGATCAGCGGCTTTTCGGAAGCGCCGAGCGTCTGCCAGATCTCTTCCGAAATGTACGGCATGAACGGATGCAGAAGCTTTAAGGTATTGGTGAGAACATACATCAGCACCTGCTGTGCGCGCTTGTTGGAATCGGTACCCTTTTCGAACAGGCGGGGCTTGATCAGCTCGATATACCAGTCGCAGAAATGATCCCAAATGAAATCGTAAAGCTTTGCGCAGGCGATTCCCAGTTCGAATTTGTCGAGGTTCGCGGTCATTTCCTTTACCGTGCGGTTCAGGTGGGACAGGATCCACTGATCTTCAAGCTCGAGCTTTTCGGGCAGGATCGGCTGTGTATCGTCATTAAGGTTCATCATGGCAAAGCGTGCCGCGTTCCAGATTTTGTTGGCAAAGTTGCGGGACGCTTCCATTTTTTTGTCGGAGTAACGCATATCGTTTCCGGGAGCATTACCCGTGACCAGCGTAAAGCGGAGCGCATCGGCGCCGTATTTGTCGATGACTTCGAGCGGATCGATGCCGTTGCCGAGCGATTTGGACATTTTGCGTCCCTGCTCGTCGCGGACAAGACCGTGAATAAAGACGTACTTGAAGGGTTCCTTCTTCATGTTTTCAAGACCCGAGAAAATCATGCGGGCGACCCAGAAGAAGATAATATCATAGCCTGTGACAAGAGTGTCGGTCGGGTAGTAATAGTCGAGATCGGGATTTTTGTCGGGCCAGCCGAGTGTCGAGAAGGGCCAAAGAGCCGACGAGAACCATGTGTCGAGGACGTCCTCCTCCTGGCGCAACTTTCCGCCGCACTTCGGGCAGGTCGTAAGATTCTCCTTCGATACCTCCATGTTTCCGCAGGCGTCGCAGTAGAACGCGGGAATGCGATGTCCCCACCAAAGCTGACGGGAAATGCACCAGTCGTGTACGTTTTCCATCCAGTTGGTATACGTCTTGGTAAAGCGCTCGGGAACGAACTTTACGCGTCCGTCATAAACGACCTCAAGCGCGGGCTTGGCAAGCGGTTCCATCTTGACGAACCACTGATTGCTCGTCATCGGCTCGACCGTCGTATGGCAACTGTCTCTT
>URJL01000055.1 GCA_900548115.1 uncultured Eubacteriales bacterium | reverse complement strand
AAGGTTTTGAAAATTCCGAAAATTCCGAAACCGTCGAAACCGCCGAAACGGAAAACGCAAGCGAAAGCGAAACCGAAACGTCAAAGACCGAAGGCGAAACGGCGGAAATTTCCTTCCGCAGCGAAAACGGAAAGACGCAGACGACAGGATGGCAGTATGTGCCTCCGAAAAAGAAAAAAGGAAAGGGATTGAAGATCGCCGCGATCGCCGTCGCAAGCTTACTTCTCTTCTCGACCGTAACGGCGGGCGCGTTTGTCGCCGGCAATCTCTTCGGTCAGATGGTAAGCCGCGATGAAAACGGCACAAAGAGCGGCTCTTTCCAAATGGAGGTTCCCGCTTCTGCGACGAACGGAACGGTCGAAGAGCTGGCACAGTCGTCGAACGTCACAGGCAAGGAGCTGACGGTCAATCAGATCGCCGAAAAGTGCCGTAAGAGCGCCGTCGGCATTATGGTCGAAAAAGAGACGAACTATTGGGGCAGAACCTACACCACGCAGGGCGTCGGCTCGGGCTTCATCCTTTCGGAGGACGGCTATATCGCGACCAACAACCACGTTGTCGAGGACGCGGATACCATTACCGTCGTTTTGGATGACGGAACCGAATACGACGCAACGCTCGTCGGTGCCGACTCGCTGACCGACCTTGCCGTCGTCAAGATCGACGCGACGGGCCTTCCCGTTATGGAGCGCGGAAACTCCGACGACGTTTTGGTCGGCGACCTTGCCGTTGCTATCGGAACGCCCGCTTCCATCGAGCTGCGCGGAACCGTTACCGACGGTATCATTTCGGCGGTCGACCGCAAGATCGATATTACCGACGATTCGGGTAAAGTGACCAAGACCATGACCCTGATTCAGACCAACGCCACCATCAACCCCGGCAACTCAGGCGGTCCGCTGATCAACCGCTACGGTCAGGTCATCGGTATCAACACGCTGAAGCTCACCGATCAGTTTGAGGGCATCGGCTTTGCCATCCCGATTAACGGCGCCATCAGCATTATGAATCAGCTTATTGCCGACGGAACCGTCACCGACCGTACCGACAGCCAAGTTGTCGGCAGCCCCTCCATCGGTATCCAGTGCACCGATATTTCCGAGCAGGAAGCCGAATACTACGGCGTTCCGCAGGGCGTTTTGGTATTCCAGATCAATAAGAACGGCGCCGCCGCAAAAGCGGGTCTGCGCCGCGGCGATATCATCATCGCGTTTGAAGGAACCGAAGTTACGACCACCGATGAAGTAAACGAGATCAAGAACCGCTACAAAGCGGGCGATGAGGTCACGCTCACGGTCTACCGCGACGGAGAGAGCGAGAATCTCGAGATTACCTTTAAACTGGATGTTCAGCAGTAAGACTTCCGAACAATAAAGAAAGGAGAGCCGACCGAATGTCGGCTCTCCTTTCTTGCTCTTTTACAAAAGCTTTTTCAGATACGCGCCCGTATACGACTTTTCACAGGCGGCGATCTCTTCGGGCGTGCCGCAGGCAACCAACGTTCCGCCGCCGTCGCCTCCCTCGGGACCGAGGTCGATCACGTAGTCGGCGCATTTGATCATATCAAGATTATGCTCGATCACGATCACCGTGTTGCCGGTGTCGACGAGCTTTTGCAGCACCTCGATGAGTTTTTCGACGTCGGCGGTGTGCAGTCCCGTCGTCGGCTCGTCGAGAATATAGATCGTCCGACCCGTCGCGCGGCGGGCAAGCTCGGTCGCAAGCTTTACGCGCTGTGCTTCGCCGCCCGAAAGGGTGGTCGATGACTGTCCGATCTTGATATAGCCGAGACCGACCTCCGAGAGCGTTTGCAGTTTTCGGCGAAGCGAGGGGAGGTTTTCGAAAAAGGCAAGACCCTCGTCCACCGTCATATCGAGCACGTCGAAAATGCTCTTGCCTTTGTATTTTACCTCCAGCGTTTCGCGGTTATAGCGCTTTCCCTTGCACACGTCGCAGGTGATGTAAACGTCGGGCAGAAAATGCATTTCGATCTTCAAAAGTCCGTCGCCCTGGCACGCTTCGCACCGTCCGCCCTTGAGGTTGAAGGAAAAGCGATCCTGCTTATACCCGCGTATCTTTGCGTCGGTCGTGGCGGCAAAAAGGGCGCGGATGTCGGTGAAAAGCCCCGTGTAGGTCGCGGGATTGGAGCGCGGCGTGCGCCCGATGGGCGACTGGTCGATGTTGATGACCTTGTCGAGCATTTCCATTCCCTCAATGCGGGTATGTTTTCCGGGGATCGTGCGTGCGCGGTTCAATTCTTTGGCGAGCGCGTTATACAAAACGCCGTTGACGAGCGACGATTTTCCCGAGCCCGACACGCCGGTCACACAGGTGAACGTCCCGAGAGGGAAAGAAACGTCGACGTTTTTGAGGTTATGCTCCGCCGCGCCGTATACGCGCAGAAAGCTTCCGTTGCCTTCTCTTCGCTTTTCGGGCAGGGCAATTTTGCGCCGTCCCGAGAGAAAATCCGCCGTGACCGAGCCTTTTTTCTTCATCAGCTCCTTCGGCGTTCCGCAGGCGACTACCTCGCCGCCGTGTACGCCCGCCCCGGGACCGATGTCGACGATGTAATCCGACGCGAGCATGGTCTCTTCGTCATGCTCGACCACGATGAGCGTATTGCCGATGTCGCGCAGTTTTTTCAAGGTAGCGATCAGCTTTTCGTTGTCGCGCTGATGCAGACCGATACTCGGCTCGTCGAGAATATACAAAACGCCCATGAGCGACGAGCCGATCTGGGTCGCAAGGCGGATGCGCTGGCTCTCTCCGCCCGAGAGTGTTCCCGCCGCACGGGAGAGAGTCAGATAGGAAAGCCCGACGTTTTGAAGAAAGCCGAGACGCGCGTTTATTTCCTTTAATACATCTTTGGCGATCGCCTGTTCTTTTTCTTTTAATTTGATGGCGGCAAAGAAGCCCGCCGCGTCGGAAACGGGAAGATCACAGACCTCGGCGATGTTTTTGCCGTCGACCGTCACGGCGAGCGGCTCGGGGCGCAGACGTTTCCCGCCGCAGGTCTTGCAGGGAATCTCCTCCATGAACTGCTCGTAATAGATCCGCTGGTCGGGGTTGTTGATCGCCATGTCGTAGCGCCGCGTAATGTCGGGGATCATGCCCTCGAAATTCGCCATATACGTTTTTCCCGCATATTTCAGAGGATACTTTTTCCCGTTGCCGTAGAGCATGGTGTGCAGAGCTTCCTCCGAGAGCTTTGCGATCGGCGTTTTGATCGAAAAGCCGAATTCGGAAAGCATCTGATCGTAAAGCGCGCCCGACCAGCCGCGGCGATCCATGGTCTTATACCCGTTGCAGACGCATGCGCCGTCGGCAAGCGACAGGCTTTTGTCGGGCAAGAGCTTGTCGGGCGAAAGCACCAGCCGTTTTCCGAGACCGTCGCAGTCGGGACACGCGCCGAAGGGACTGTTGAAGGAAAACATGCGCGGCTCCAGTTCTCCGAGGCTGATTCCGTGTTCGGGGCAGGCATAATTCTGCGAAAACTCGCTCACCTCGCCGCTTTCGACGCGGAGAATGCCGACTTTTCCGTCGGCACAGCGCAGAGCGCTCTCGACCGAATCGGTCAGGCGCGAGCGGATCTCTTCTTTCATGACAAGACGGTCGACGACGATCTCGATATCGTGTTTTTTGTTTTTGTCCAGTCCGAAGTCCTCGCCGAGGGTCAGGACTGCCCCGTCGACCCGAACGCGCACAAAGCCGTTTTTCTGCGCGTCGGAAAAGACCTTTTCGTGCATACCCTTTTTGCCCTTGACCACGGGCGCCAGCACCATGAATTTTTCGCCCTCGGGAAGTCTCATGACCTTGTCGATGATCTGATCGACGGTCTGCTGCTCGATGACCCGCCCGCAGACGGGACAGTGCGGCACGCCCGTGCGGGCGAAAAGAAGGCGCAGATAGTCGTAAATTTCGGTCACCGTTCCCACCGTCGAACGGGGATTTTTCGAAGTGGTCTTCTGATCGATGGAAATGGCGGGCGAAAGTCCCTCGATGGAATCCACGTCGGGCTTGTCCATTTGTCCGAGAAACATGCGGGCATAGGACGACAGCGACTCGACAAAGCGGCGGTGTCCCTCGGCATAGATCGTGTCGAAGGCAAGCGACGACTTGCCCGAGCCCGAAAGCCCCGTAAACACGACGAGCTTGTCGCGGGGAATTTCGACGTTTATATTTTTGAGGTTGTGAACTCTTGCTCCGGTGATTTTCAGTGTGCGATTTGTCATAATTTGCCTTTCCCGTTCCCTTTTCGGGAAGCCTTGATTCGAGAATAAATAATCGAAAGCGACCATTTGTTCTTATTTTACCACAAAATTTTGAAAATGTACAGCCTTTTTTGTGTTTTTTTCGGGAATTCCCCGAAAAGCCTTGACTTTTTTTCAAAACTGTTATAGAATCAGTCTGTGTTATTCCGAAACAAAAATGCAGGAATAACTCCCCGTGCGGACTTTTTTCGCACAGCTTCACAGAAAGGCATGGTACACTGCAATGAGCACAAAACATACCCTCGGAATCGTCGGCTTCGGCGGAATGGGCGGCTGGCATCAGAGACACGCGATGGAAAGCGACGTCGTAACGCTTGCCGGAATTTATGATATAAAAGAAGAACGCCGCAAAGCGGCGCAGGACATGGGCATTCACGCCTACAGCTCTTTAGAGGAGCTTTTGGCGGATGAAAAGATCGATATTGTGACCGTCGCAACCCCGAACGATTGCCACCACGATATCGTCATCAAGGCGCTTGCCGCAGGCAAGAACGTCATCTCCGAAAAGCCGGTCACCATGACGAGCGCGCTTTTGCAGGACATGATCGACGCTTCCGAAAAGTACGGCAAGCTCTTCTCGGTTCATCAGAACCGCCGTTGGGATGTTGATTTTCTCATGACGAAGCGCCTTTACGATTCCAAGGAGATCGGAAGACTTTTTAATATCGAATCGCGCATTCACGGCTCGCGCGGTATCCCCGGCGACTGGCGCGGAAAGGTCGAGCACGGCGGCGGAATGCTGTACGACTGGGGTGTTCACCTTATCGACCAGGGACTCCAGATCGTCTCGGACAGCAAGGTAGTTCAGGTTGACTGCCGTTTTGACCATCTGACCAACAAAGAGGTCGACGACGGTTATCGCTGTGAGATCCTTTTCGAAAACGGCACGCGCTTCTATTCCGAGGTCGGAACGTACAACTTCGTTTCGATGCCCCGTTTCTACGCTTTGGGCGAAATGGGTTCGGCGATCATCCGCGACTGGACCGACAAGTGCGAGGTCGTTCGCTGCAAGGAATGGTATCAGGCAAACGTAACGCCCGTCGTTACCGCCGCCGGTCTTACCAAAACCATGGCTCCGCGTGATTCGCTGACCACCGAGACCTATTATATCGACCGTCCCGAATCGGATGTACATGACTATTACCGCAATTTCTGCCGCGCGATCGAGGGTAAGGAGACCCAGATCGTGACCCATGCGCAGATGATGCGTGTATTGAAGGTCATCGAAGCCGCTTTCAAGTCGGTCGAGCAGAACGCACCGGTCAAGGTCGATCTTTAAAAAACTCACATTTTTCGGGGAAAAGCTTCGCGCCCTTTCGGCGCGGGGCGTTTTCCCCTTTTCTTTTTCTCTTTTGCTTTGAAAGGAGGCTTTTTATGACGGAAACCGTAACGAATATTCCCGAAAGCACCGAACCCTTCGGCGTTCTGCTTGCGGCGCTTTATTCTTCCGCAAGCGAAGCGGAGGAGACCGAACGGAGTCTTGCCGAGCTTCGGCTGCTGACCGAGACCGCGCTCGGAGACGAAGCCGAGGCTTGCACCTTTTACACCATGACCCAGTGCCGCCCGTCTCCCGAGGCGGCGACGTACATCGGCGCGGGCAAGGTCGAGGAGGCGGGCGAGCTTTGCCGCACGCACAATATCGCGCTCGTCGTTTTTGACTGCGAGCTTTCGCCGTCGCAGATACGAAACCTTGAAAAAGGCATGGAAAAGGACGGACACGCTCCGCGCGTCATCGACCGCACCATGTTGATACTGGATATTTTTGCCCGCCACGCCGTGACGGGCGAGGGAAAACTGCAGGTCGAGATCGCTCAGCTTCGCTACAGCGCGCCCCGTCTTACGGGACAGGGAACGGCGCTTTCGCGGCAGGGCGGCAGCGCGGGCGGCTCGGTCGGAGCGAGAGGCCCCGGCGAGACCAAGCTCGAAACCGACCGCCGCCATATCAAACGGCGCATTACGGCGCTGGAGGAACAGCTGAAAACCCTTGAAAACAACCGTGATACCATGCGCAAGCAGCGCGAAAAGGCGGGTATTCCCGTCGTCGCAATTGTCGGATATACCAACGCGGGAAAATCGACGCTGTTGAACCGTCTGACCGACGCGGGCATATTGGCGGAAAACAAGCTTTTCGCAACGCTTGACCCGACGGTGCGCAAGCTGAAGCTCCCCTCGGGACTGGAAGTGCTTTTGACCGATACGGTCGGCTTTATCAGCCGTCTGCCGCACGGTCTTGTCAAGGCGTTCCGCAGCACGCTCGAAGAGGCACGCTATGCCGACGCTCTTTTGATCCTCTCGGACGCCTCGGATGAAAACGTGCGGCTGAAAACCGAGGTGACCGAAGCGACGCTTGCCGAACTTTCGGCGGGCGGAAAACCGACGCTTTATGTTTACAACAAATGCGACCGTCTCGAAACGATTCCGCAAAACGACACCGACGGCGAGAAAAAATCGGTCTTTATTTCCGCCGAAAACGGTTACGGGATCGACGCGCTTCTCTCGGAGATCGAAAAGCTTTTGAGCGGCTCGCTTACGCGCGCGCATTTTCTTCTTCCCTTCGGCGAGGAGAGCGCGCTGAATACGCTCTATAAGAGCGCAACGGTTCTGTCGGTCGAATATACCGATCGCGGGACCGAGGTCGTCGCGCTGGCGGATGAAAAGATCACGGGCATGCTGAGCCGCTATCGAACCGACGCGGCCGAAAAGGCACAGAAAAAATAAAGAACAGGAGAGAAGAATCGATATGAAAGAAAAATTCATTTCCGAACCGACAAGAAAAATCCCCGTAACGGGAGAATACGACGTTGTTGTGTGCGGCGGCGGAGTGGCGGGCATTGCCGCGGCACTGTCGGCGGCGCGCGGAGGAGCCAAAACGCTTCTCATCGAAAAACAGTTTGCCCTCGGCGGACTGGCGACACTGGGACTTGTCACCATTTATCTGCCGCTTTGCGACGGAAACGGGCGGCAGGTGAGCTTCGGGCTTGCCGAAGAGCTGATGCTGCTTTCGATCGAAAAAGGCCGCGAGCCGGGACATTACAGCCCCGCGTGGTTTGAAAACGGAAGCGAAGAGGATAAAAAGAAGGAGCGCTATCAGGTCAGCTTCAACGCCCAAATGTTTGCACTTCTCTCCGAACAAAAGCTGCTTTCGGAGGGTGTCGAGATCCTTTACGGAACATCGGTCTGCGCGACGGCGGTCGAAGAGAAAAAAGTGACCGCGCTCATTCTCGAAAACAAGTCGGGCAGAACCGCCGTCTCGGTAAAAAGCGTTGTCGACTGTACGGGCGACGCGGATATTTTTGCTCTTTCGGGTGCAAAGACCGCGACTTTCGGACAGGGAAACATTCTCGCCTCGTGGTATTATTCGATCACAAACGGGAAGTACGCACTTCATCCCGTCGGCTTTTGCGATGTTCCCGACAAGGAAAAGACCGAAAAGAACAAAGTGGAGCTTCTTTCCGACCGCCGCTTTACGGGACTTTGCGGCAAGGAGCTTTCGGAAATGACCGAAATGTCGCACAAAAGTCTTTTGTCGCATTTTCTTCGCGACGGAGATCTCTCTGAGGAACACATGCTCACGACAATGGCGACTGTCCCGCAGATCCGCATGACCCGCCGTCCCGTCGGCGTGTATACGCTCGACGATACCGACGATCACAAATATTTTGCCGACAGCGTCGGCATGATCTCCGACTGGCGCAAGGCGGGACCGATCTATGAGGTCCCTTTCCGCTGTCTTTACGGCGACGACCTTCGCAACGTCATCGCCGCGGGGCGCTGCATTTCCAACACCGACGCCATGTGGGACATTGCCCGCGTCATCCCCTGCTGTGCCGTGACGGGTCAGGCGGCGGGAGCGGCGGCAGCTCTCAGCGACGATTTTCCCGCTCTTTCGCGTTCGGTCGAAAAACTGCAAAAGAAGCTTTCCGATGCGGGCGTGCCGCTTCATATCGAATAAAAAAACGGGGCGCCGACGGCTTGCCGGCGCCCCCTGAAATTTCTCCGATCCAAAATCGTATAAAATTTGAATCGGCTTTTCTCGGAGTGCGTGACTTTGCCGCGTCCGAGCGGGAATCTTTACAAAAAGTCGGGCATCTCCGAAAAAGCAATGTTTTTGTGAAGGGCGGCGTTGAGCGCGTATCCGATCATGCGGGCGATGTGCGCAATTCCGCTGCCACAGTCCTTCGGTGCAACGTAACAGTCGTTGCCGATCTGCTCGCACAGCTCGCGCTTTGTTTCCTCTGAAAGCCGATCGGGAAGAACTCCGCAGAGCATGAGCGAGTCGTTTAAAAGGCTCGAAGCGTTTACTACCGTCGGAACGCCGACGGCAATAACGGGAACGCCGAGCGTCTCTTCGGATATTTCCATGCGGCGGTTGCCTACCCCCGATCCGGGGCAAACGCCCGTATCGCAGATCTGAACCGCCGAAGAAAGGCGGGAGAGGCGGCGGGAGGAAAGCGCGTCGACCGCAATAATACAGTCGGGACGGAGAGAATCGACAACACCTCGCAGCGTCACCGCCGCTTCGATGCCCGTGTTTCCGAAAACGTCGGGGACGACGGCTGCGGTTTCGCGAAAGCCGAAGCTTTCGAAAAGCTGCGGTGACGACTGCTTGATGTGACGGGTCACAAGAAAATTCCGCACCGTCTCGGCGCCGACCGAATCGGCAAGGATTGCGGGATTCCCCAGACCCGCCAGCAAAACGCAGCCGTCCTTTTTTTCAAGAATCGGGTCGAGAAACGAGGCAAACAGACGGGAGAGCGTTCCGCAGTGCGCCTCGAAAAGCGGCGCGCCGTAAAAGCCCGTCTCGGAAAGCTCCGCTGTGACATAACGCCCTGTCGGCTTCCCGCAGAGCTTTTCACCGCGTTTCGAGGTGATGCAAAGCTCGGTTACACGAATGTCGCCGATCTTCTTTTCCGTTCGCTTTATCCCCTCGGGTTCTCCTCCCCGCACATCGGAATATTCGTGACTTTCGTCCGCAAGGTCGGTCTTAAAGGGAAAAATCGGCTCTTTTTTCATGTTTTTCACTCCTTTTCCGAAAGTTTTTTCGCAAAAAAACAAAAAAAATCGCGTTTACTATTGAATTATTCAAAAAAGTGTGGTAAGATTAACAGGTGTATGAAAATACGACCATTATCGTATGGTATCTTTATCAGGGAGGTGGACAGTTTGCCGAATATCAAGTCTGCAAAAAAGCGCGTTAAGGTTACCGGTTCCAAAACTTTGAAGAACCGCATGTTCAAGACCATGTTCAAGACGACGCTGAAAAAGTTCGAAACGGCAGTGGCAGAAGGCGATAAGGCAGCCGCAGAGGTTGCATACCGCAACGCAGTGAGCGTTCTTGACAAGGCAGCAAGCAAGGGTATCATCCATACCAACGCAGCTGCAAGAAAAAAGAGCCGCTTTACCGCAAAGCTCAACACGCTGTAATTTTTGCGGCGGTAACGGTGGCGCGGACGTATTCCGCACCGCTTTTTATACCAATTCGAATTGGGAGATATTTTCCGTAGCTGCTTATGGAAAATATCTCTTTTTACTATCTTTTGTGAAAAAATCGTAAAGCCGCAGCCCCTCGTTATCCTTGACCGTCTCGATGAGCAGCTTTGTTTTGGCAAGCGCCGCGCGGTATGAGCTGTCATCCTCCGAAAGACAATATTCCACCGTCTCGGTGTAGGAAAGCATCAGATCGTTTATCGTTCCCTGCGGAAGAATCAGATACAAATAATACTTTTTTTCTTCAAAATAGTCCGAAAGCGAGCGGATATCGTCCGCCGCACGCGCGGCGTTCGCCTCCTTCGGAAAAGCGTCGAGCGCGCCGAGCATGGCGTCGTAAACATGGTTGGCGCAAAAGCTGTTGAGAATGACAAGCCCCGTGATCAAGACGACGAGAACGACCGACAGAATAAAGCTTTTCAACTTTTTGCCTCCTTCGGAATGACGGTCTTGTCGCCCGCGTTGTTGCAGGTGAAGAGAAGAATCCCGTCGGGAAGATGCGGCGAAACGGCGTCTTTCAGCCATTCTTCGTCCTTTTTCAGATGCAAAAGCCCCGTTTTGTTGATCTTTCCGTCGACGATAAGCGCGATGTCGGGATCGGCTTCGGGAAGCGAAAGCTCCATATCGCTCACCGTCAAAGGACGGTAGGCGGTCTTCGGGATGACGCTGAATTTGCCGTTCGGCTCGAGATAAACATATTGCGCCTCGCCGATCGATGAAAGCCCCGCTATGCGCAGCTCGACGAGCAATTCCTTCATGCTGATGCGCGTGTCGACAAGAGCCTTTTGATTCAAAACGCCCCTTTCGACAATGGCGGTCGGCGCGCTCTCCAAAAACTTCTGCGCCGTGTGCGATTTTAATGATATATAGGAAAGAATCACTTCGGCGGAAATGATGACGATTAGGGGAACGAGACTGTACGCAAGCGGTATGGTGCGGTCGGAAATGGGCATCGCCGCAAGCTCGGAAAGGATCATCGCCGTGATAAATTCCGAGATCTGCATTTGTCCCAGTTGCCGCTTGCCCATGATGCGCATGAACAAAAGAACAACGGTGTACATAAAAATCGTTCGAAACAGTACCGTGATCGTAAAAATCGCTCACTTTCTTTACGTTTTTCTTTGGTTAGTATGGCAAACGGTGCAGACGAATATGCGCCCGCAGCTGCTTTCAAAAGAGTAAAAATGTGAAAAACAATTTTTTTTGAAAAAAATCAAAAAAATATCGAAAAAACACTTGACAAAAAGAAAAGTCTGTGGTATTCTATTAAAGCTGTCAGCGAAAACGAGCAGGGCTCGGCTGAGAGTGATCGGACTTTGAAAATTGAACAACGAATAGACGAGAAAGAAAAAC
>URJL01000054.1 GCA_900548115.1 uncultured Eubacteriales bacterium | reverse complement strand
AAGTTTAGGATCAAGCCCTTTTTCAAAGGGCTTGCGGGATTTCAAAGGGCAGAGCCCTTTGACCGCCGCCGAGCGGCGGAACCGTGCGCGCCGCGCACAGCTTATTCGGAGCTTTCCGCGAGGAAGCCCCAAAAGGAGAAGAACGGAAAATGAAACACGAATTCAAGCAAATCGAAAAGCATTGGCAGGAAGAATGGGAAAAGGCGGGCGCGTTCCACGCGAAGAACGATTACAGCCTTCCGAAATTTTATCCGCTGGTCGAATTTCCTTATCCTTCGGGACAGGGACTGCACGTCGGACATCCCCGCTCGTATACGGCGCTCGATATCGTGGCGCGCAAGAAGCGTATGCTCGGCTACAATGTGCTTTATCCGATGGGATGGGACGCTTTCGGACTTCCGACCGAAAACTTCGCCATTAAAAACAAGATCCATCCGAAGATCGTCACCGAACGCAATATCAACCGCTTCCGCGCTCAGCTGCAGGCGCTCGGACTTTCCTTCGACTGGTCGCGCGAGATCAATACGACCGACCCGTCGTATTATAAGTGGACACAGTGGATCTTCCTTCAGCTCTTTAAAAAGGGACTTGCCTATAAAAAGAAAATGTCGGTCAACTGGTGTACCTCCTGCAAATGCGTTTTGGCAAACGAGGAGGTCGTGGACGGCGTTTGCGAGCGCTGCGGCTCGCAGGTCATCCGCACCGAAAAGAGCCAGTGGATGCTGAAGATCACGGCGTATGCACAGCGCCTGATCGACGATCTCGATACCGTCGATTTCATCGAGCGCGTCAAGACGCAGCAGAAAAACTGGATCGGCCGATCGGTCGGCGCACAGGTAACGTTTACGGCGACCAACGGCGACACCTTTGATATTTACACCACCCGTCCCGACACGCTTTTCGGCGTTACGTACATGGTTCTTTCGCCCGAGCATCCGATTTTGGAAAAATGGCGCGGCGCGATCGAAAACATGGACGAGGTCGACGCTTATAAAGCCGAAGCCGCAAAGAAGAGCGACTTTGAACGCTCGGAGCTTGCCGATCAGAAAGAAAAAACGGGCGTGCGGTTAAAGGGCATTGCCGCGATAAATCCCGTGAACGGCAAGGAAATTCCGATCTTTATCTCGGATTACGTCCTCATCACCTACGGTACGGGCGCGATTATGGCGGTTCCCGCGCACGACAGCCGCGACTATGCTTTCGCCAAGAAATTCGGCGTTCCGATGATCGAGGTCGTGGCGGGCGGCGATATTTCCGAAGCCGCTTATACCGATGTTTCCGACGGCACGCTCATCAACTCCGGTTTTCTCACCGGTCTTTCGGTCGAGGAGGCGAAAAAAGCGATTGTAAAATGGCTTGAAGAAAAGGGCATCGGCAAAGCACAAGTGAATTATAAGCTGCGCGACTGGGTATTCTCCCGTCAGCGCTACTGGGGAGAGCCGATTCCGATCATACATTGCCCGAGCTGCGGCTATGTTCCCGTCCCCGAAGATCAACTGCCGCTCACGCTTCCCGAGGTGGACTCGTATCTTCCGGGCGAGAACGGCGAAAGCCCGCTTGCAAAGCTTACCGATTGGGTCAGCTGCACCTGCCCGCAATGCGGCGGCGCGGCACAGCGTGAGACCGATACCATGCCGCAGTGGGCGGGTTCTTCGTGGTATTTTCTCCGTTATTGCGATCCGCACAACGATAAAGAGCTTGCCTCTAAAGAAGCGCTTCATTATTGGATGCCCGTCGACTGGTATAACGGCGGTATGGAGCATACAACGCTTCACCTTTTGTATTCGCGTTTCTGGGCGAAATTCCTTTACGATATCAAGGTTCTCGAACAGCCCGAGCCGTACCGCAAGCGCACGTCGCACGGTATGATCCTCGGCGAGAACGGCGAAAAAATGTCCAAATCGCGCGGAAATGTCGTCAATCCCGACGATATTGTCAACGAATACGGTGCCGACACGCTTCGCCTTTACGAAATGTTTATCGGCGATTTCGAAAAAGCCGCGCCTTGGTCGTCGCAGAGCATCAAGGGCTGTAAGCGTTTTCTCGAGCGTTTTGCGGGACTTTGCGATATGGCAAACGGCCGCGGCGTAACGCCCGAATTGGAATGCAGTTTCCATAAGACCATCAAAAAGGTCTCCGCCGATATTGACGAATTGAAGCACAATACCGCCATTGCCGCCATGATGGCGCTGATGAACGAGATTTACGATCATAAGAGCCTGACGCTTGATGAATTGGATATTTTCACCCGCCTTTTGTGTCCCTTCGCACCGCATCTTGCCGAGGAGATCTGGCACACAACGCTCGGTCACGACGATTTCTGCTCGCTCGCGCCTTTCCCGACCTACGATGAGGCAAAGACGGTCGACGCGACGGCGGAATACGGCGTTCAGATCTGCGGAAAGTTCCGCGGCAAGCTGACGCTCCCCTCGGGAACGGGCAAGGAGGAAGCGCTCGAAGCGGTTCGCAAGGATCCGAATTTCGAAAAGTTCTTGGAGGGCAAGGAGATCGTAAAAGAAATTTTTGTTCCCGATAAGCTGATCAATATCGTGGTTCGGTAATGCCGCGCCGCAGGAGCGAAAACAAGAAGTGAAATAAACAGAAGAAGAGGAAACGCGGAGCGTTTCCTCTTCTTTGTCCTGTCTTATTCTTCGGAATAATAGAAATTATCCAAAACATAGGTCTTTACCGGCGTAATGTAGAGTTCGTATTTGATGACAAGCTTAACCAAATCGTTTCCGTCTATCAATGTGATCGGAGATCCTTCTCTCGCCGCAACTCGTGCGGCACTTGTAAATCTTCCGTTGGTTATGAACATACCGTAATCCGCCTGATATTTATTCATGGCACCCAAAAATTGATTGATTTCGGGTTCGGTTACGGGAGCGGTGTTGTAGCGTTTGCATTGTATGACAGCTCGTGTGGTTCGAAAATATATTACCACATTTTTCTTGATAAATCAAGATTTACTCCTTTTTCCCTGTCGCATTTTTCCCTTTGATACGCCCCCGGCGTTATGCCGAACTCTTTTTTGAAGGCAAGGTGAAAATACTCTGCGCTCGAATAGGACAGACTTTCGGCGACGGCGCGAATGGCGACGCCCTGTTCCAAAAGAAGCGCGGCGCGGCGCAGCTTCAATTTGCCGAAACAGCGCATCACGCCGCCGTCGGTGTAGGCGGCGAAGACCTTTTTTACCCCGCTTTCGCTCATGCGGCAAAGCCGCGCGACGTCGTGAAGACGAAGCGTTTTTTCGACGTGATCGTTCAGAACCTTCAAAATCGTGCGGCAGCGCTCGTCGAGCATTTCGTTTTCCTCGCCTGCGCCGTGCAGCGCGCCTTTTTCGTATTGATGCAGCAAAAACAGCTCGAAAAGCGAAGCGCCCTTTTGCCTCAAGAGGGCGGAGTTTTCTTCCTCGGCGCGCAGAAGCGTTTCAATCGCGCGGACAAAGTCCGCCTCCTCCGCAGGTGTGAGGGTCAGAAGCTTTTCGGCGAAAAAGGGAAGAAGCTCGCCGCGCAGACAAAACGAGCCGATCACAAGCTTTAAGTCGGTTTCGTCCGCCGAACGGATGCTGTGAAATTCCATCGGTTTATGAATCAATAATTTGCCGTCGCGCAGAGAGTAAACGTGCTGTTCCGCTGTCGCAAGGGCATTTCCCTCGCAAACCAGAACAAATTCCCAAAAATCATGCATTTCTCCGGGGAAAACATAACCGCTCTTTTTGGTTTTGACCGACACGTGTACGACGTGCGTCACTTCGATTTTTCGCTCGACGGACACAAAATGCGGCGTCCAGTTCATTGTCCCGATTCTTTTTTCCTTTTCTTTCGGACTTTTTTCGATCTTCATCACGAACGCACTCCGTCTTCTTTTTGTTTTGTACCCGAAAATATAATTTAAATACCTTTTTTTCAATTGCATTCTATAATCGGATATTGTACGCTGATATAGTATAAGGCAAAAAGGCAAATAAATCAAGGGGGAATCGGATTGAAAAGAGAGCTTTTTTCGTTTTCGTCGTTTCTTTCGCTGTTGCTTTCCGTTCTTTTGCTCGCGCCGACGTTTTGGGTCGGCGCGGCGGCAAACGCGACCGTGACCGTTTCGGAGGAAAAAACGCTTGTTTACGTTTCGCAAAACGGCAGCGACGCTTCGGACGGCACAAAAGAAACGCCGTTTTTGACGCTTGCCGCCGCCGTGCGTGCGCTGAACGGTAAGAACGGCACGATCGTTCTGCTCGACACGGCATTTTGGTCGCAAAACAAGAAAACGCCGCTTGTGCCGAATCACTCGGGCGTCGTGACCTTTCGCGGCGAAACGCGCGACGCGGTTCTCGATTTTTCCGCACAGTCCGAAAAAAGCGCCGACGCGGCGGACATGATTTTGTCGGGCGATACGGTGTTGGAAAATCTGACGCTGCGCACCCATTTCAACAAAAGCCTTTTCACAAACGGTCACGACCTCACCCTTTCGGACATCACATACCGGTCGGGAGAAAAGGAGGCGCCGTTTGACCTTGTCATCGGGCGCTACAGCGCCGTCTGCGCGGGAAGCCGCGTTGTTTTGAAAAGCGGCGTTGCTCTGCGGAACGTTTACGTCGGCTACAACCGCGCCTCGACGCTGAACGGCAAGACCGAGCTTTTTGTATCGGGCGCGACGATCGAAAATCTTCTTTTGTGCGGGCTCGGCGGTACGGTGGGCGACACCGATATTGTGCTGGATCACGCGCAGGTGAAAAATTTTTCCGTCGGCAACAATTCGGGTACGGCACGGATAAACGGTGCGCTGCGCATTGTGTATAACGATGCGACCGAAACGGCTCTTTCGAATCTTTCGGCGCTTTCTCCGTCGCAATATACCGAAATTCGGTGCGAATCGGGCATTGCTCTTTCGCCTTTTTCGGGAGAATACGACGGCTTTTACGGCGTGACCGAGGGAAAGACGGCGCTTTGCACCGACGAGGACGGAAAAACGACGATTTCCTCTCACGGCGGAACGGTTTATCTTGCACACGGCAAACGCTATGTCGTGCGCGCTTCGGACACGCCGTATTACACGAACGACGGCGAAAAGATCACGGTTTTGTCCGACATGACGCTCCCGTTTGAAAACGGACTTTTCCGCACCGAAAAAGACGGTCTTTTTTGCGGCTGGTGTTATGAAAACGGCGGCGGACCGTCGGCGGGAGAGAAAATTCCCGCCGGAACGACGCTTTTTGCCCGCTGTGAAAAAGGCGACGAGCCGAGGATCACGGGCTTTCGGCTGAAAGAGGACGGAACGTTTCGTGCGGAAGCGCGCGCCGAAACCGAGCTTGCAAACGCCGTGCGCGGTATGCTGATCTTGCCGACCGAGACGCTCGGAAAAGCGGAGCTTTTAAAGGACGTTTTTTACGGCGGCAAGAAGGCGCAGGTCGTAACGACCGCGCGGGCGGGGAACGATTATTCCGTAAAAGCCCGCCTTTCGCCGAAGGATTATGCCGTCTCTTTCTCCTTCCGCCCGTTTTTGTCCTACACCGACGCAAACGGGATCTTAAGGACGGAATACGGAAAAACGGTGGCGCAAAGTGCGCTCACCTTCGCAAAAAACACAAAATTTTCGACGCAAAATCCAAAGGATAGGGAGATTTTCACGATGATTTCGGAAAAAGTACGCGAAAAATATTACGGAAAAGACGGCTCGAACACGACGAAAATAACGATCCCTTGTTATGAGACGGCTTATAAGGTAAACGACACCGAGGTGCAGGTGCGCGAGGTGCGCGTTTCGGCGGTAACGCCGCTCGATACGCCGCTCGAGGTCGACATGATTTCCGACTCGCACATCAAAACCGACGACCATTTTATCGAGGCGCTTCGCCGCGCCGTCGAATGCGCGTCCCTTGCCGACCGAATGGTTTTCTGCGGCGACAACATCGACGCGGTGTCGAACGATCGATACGTCGCGCTGTTCCGCAAGATGGTTTGGGACAAATATCCCGACGCGCTTTGCGTTGTGGGCAATCACGACAGCTTTTACGGCGACTACGAAAAGTGCCGTCAAAAGGTCGCGGACATCTGGCCGCACGACTCGTATTATTACAGCGAACGCATAGGTTCGGTCGCTTTGATCCTGATCGACGATGCGGCGGAAGTCGTAAACGACGAGCAGTGCGAAAAGCTTGCCGACGATATTTCCCGCGCACGGGAAAAGGGCGAGACGATCCTCCTTTTCCATCACATCCGTTTCACCGGTCTTGACAGCGCCAAAGCCGCAAACGCACGGTTTAAAAGGCTGATTGTCGAAAACGGCGACGTTATCCGTGCGCTTTTTGCCGGACATCAGCACATCGACACCTGCGGCGAAATTCCCGCGACGTACATCGACGAAAAGGGACAGAAGGGAAACACCGTCATCCCCTATTACCAGATCCTCGGATGCCCCGATGAGGGGACGATGGGCAATGTTCTGCGCATTTTTGTGGAGTAAAAAAGCCAAAAGCAAAGAAAAGCGGGCGACCGACGGTCGTCCGCTTTTTTTGTATTTTCAGCCGTCACCGAATCGGTTCGGCGTTTTTGGTATACAGCTTTTTGTTCTTCTGCATAATGGCGCAAAGGAGTACGCAGAGAAGAAAGCTGATCGCCGACAGCACCTGCTGTCCGTAGACGGGAAAACCGAAAAGGCGGTCGCCGCCCTTTCGGATCGACGAGAGGATAACACTTCCCACAAGCGACGCGACAAAGCCCGCAAGCCCTTGCAGCGACGACTGAATTCCCAGCGCGGCGGGGCGATCTTCGGGCGAAACGTGGTCGAACAGAATGTTCATAAGACCGCCGTTGATACCCGCCATGGCAAAGCCGTAGAAGCACTGATAAACGGCATACAGAATTTTTCCGTTGGCGGGAACGGTAAAGACATTTGTCAAAAATCCGATCGCCGCAAAGCCGAAGCAGAGCTGAAGCGTGCGGCTTCGGGAAAACTTATCCGAAAGCTTGCCGAGATAAAACGAAAAGCCCATCCGCACCGCCGAATAGATCGCTTCGAGGATCGCGCTGTAACGGAGGCTGAAGCCGAGCGTGTTTACCTGATAAACGCCGTAAAACGCGATGGAAAGCTTGGATGAAAAGCCCCACAGAGCCGCCGTCCCGACCAATAAAAGAAGAATTTTGTTTGAAAAAGTCCGCTTTACGGCGGGAATGAGCGAAACTTTTCGATCGATTCCCTCCTCGGGTCTTTCCTCTTTTACCGCCACGATCGAAAGGGTGTGCAGAAGCGTGAGTGCCAAAATGGTGATCCCGCACAGGAAAAAGTATACGTCGGTCTTTCCGATCGATTTGTAATAATCCGAAATCGTACCCATCGTGAAGGAAAAGAGCATACCGCCCGCAAGCGAAACGATCTCCTTCAGCGCCGTAAAACGCCCGCGCTTTGCGTTGTCGACAAACGACATGAACCATGAAATTTTATACGGCGAGACGGTGTTGGCGATCAATTGTCCGCCGAGGAACAACAGAACGAACAGCGCCGTTTTGACTCCCTGCGGAACGGGAAAGAGCGGAACGGCGTACAAAAAGACGAAAAACAGCTGATTGCAAAGGTGCATGAGCGTAATGAAACGCTTCATCCCGTGTCGTTTGCGATAAAACACCGAAATGAGCTGTGCGATAAACGCAAAGGAGGAAATTTCGGTAATAATGCCCGCGGCGGCGTCGGAAATTCCGTTTTCGGTCAGAAGCCGTGCAAAAAACGAGCCGGTCAGAAGAAGCGATATCCAATATTCCAGTCCCGCTTCGAGTATGTACAGAATACGGTTTTTGTGATTTTTGTTCGGAGATGATGCTTGCGACATGATAATTCCTTTCCCTGTATTTTTTGACACTCCTATTATAGTGAGAAAACGCCGCGGATGCAAGAGATTCGGCTCCGAAAAATTTTCGAATTTGTCTCTTGCAAAAAATGCAAGAGTATGATACAATATATCCTACAAAAACGATATGTTTTAAAAACGGGGGACAAGTCATGAAAATCACCACCAAAGGACGCTACGCCGTGCGCGTAATGATCGATCTTGCCGAAAATGCGGGAGGCGCCGTCGTTCCGCTGCGCGGAATTTCCGAACGGCAGGAGGTATCGCTGAAATATCTCGAGCAGATCATGACGCTTTTGTCCGAGGGCGGACTTGTCATCGGAACAAGAGGAAACGGCGGAGGGTATACGCTTTCAAGACCCGCCTCCGAAATTTCCGCCGCAGCCATTCTTTCCGCCGTCGAAAAGGAAAACGGCGCGCCGCTTCAGGAGGACGCCAACCCCAAAGCCGCCGCTTTCTGGCAGGGACTTGAAAAGACGCTGTCGGATTATCTTGAAGGACAGACGCTTGAGGAGATCGTGAAAAACAGCCGCTCTTCGCGCCGCGACCCGTCGATTTGGATTTTGTGAGAACAGAAGAACAGAGAAAAGAGAGCCGCAAAGCGGCTCTCTTTGGCTTTTGGGAGGCTTCCGCCCGAATGGCAGCCCCTGCCCGTTTTCGGGTGATAACAAAAAGAGATACGGCGAGAGCGTCATCCACGGCTGCACACAGGGGTTTGTCTCACCCAAACTTGTTTGCCTGCTTATCGTAGGCGGCACATCATCCGTCGCCTGTCGGCGACACCTTCCCCATTTGATCGAAGATCACAGTGGAGCTTGAACCGAAGGTTACAGTGAATCGAGGGGAAGACTCGGCTGCGTATCAAAAATTTATGTCAACATAATACGGTTAAGTCAAATTATCACCGACATAACAAAGGTAGGGTGAAGTTGAATTCCGACCATCGGAATTCAACTTCACGGCAATCGCACCGCGCAGCGGCGGCAAACGCTCGCCGTTAGACATGCCAACATAACCGGGATAATGTGAAATAGAATTCCGACCATCGGAATTCGTATTTCACGGCAAACGCACCGCGCAGCGGCGGCAAACGCTCGCCGTTAGGCATGCCAACATAACCGGGATAATGTGAAATAGAATTCCGACCACCGGAATTCTATTTCACGGCAACCGCTCCCCGCAGGGGCGGCAAACGCACCGCGCAGCGGCGGCGTTGACAGGAAGAAAAATTTGTGGTATGATAGGGAAGAAAAAACGCCCCCGCCGAAAAAAGCGGGGACGTGGGAAAGCTCCGTGCGGACTCTTCTTCGCGCACGGTATGTTTCCCCCCTTATCGGAGCGCTCGCCGCAAGCTTATCGATTGCGGACCGAGTCGTCGGGCGCTTCCTCGCGGTTTCGGAACAAAAGCGAGATGCACCAAAGTCCCGCAAGCGCAACGACGGTATAAATAAGACGGCTGAACAAGGCGTCCTGACCGCCGAACAGCCATGCTACCGCGTCGAATCGAAACAGTCCGATCGCACCCCAGTTGAGCGCACCGATAATGCTGATAATCAGCGCAATTCTGTCAAGCATCGTAAAAATACCTCATACCGTTTTTGATTTCGGAACGAAAAAACCTTTCGTTCCCGATGCTATTTTGACCCGAATCCCGTTTTTTATACCGTTTTTGTTTCCGTTTTGCAAGGAACGGAAAAATCGGAAAATTTCGGGAAATTTCAGAAAAGCCGAGGTTTTCCGTTTATGCGAATGAGAAAGAAAAAACACACCGACGACCGACTTCTTGCCTGCGGCGAGCTTTTTTATGACGCGCCGACCGTTCTGCGCGGAAAATGGAACACGCTTTCGGGCGGTCGTCCGCTCTTTTTGGAAATAGGCTGCGGAAAAGGCACGTTTATTTGCGAAACGGCGCGCCGTCATCCCGAGAACTTTTATATCGCCATCGAAAAGGTGCGCGACGTTTTGGTTATGGCGATCGAAAAAGTAAAGGAAGCGGGACTTTCAAACGTTCTGTTTTCGGATATTGACGCGGAACGCCTGACCGATGTTTTTGCCGACGGCGAGCTTGCGGGCATTTATTTGAATTTTTCCGACCCGTGGCCGAAGAAAAAGCACGCTTCGCGCCGCCTTACGCACAAAAATTTTCTTGAGCTGTACCGCAAAGTTCTCGCGCCCGACGGAAATATTTATTTCAAGACCGACAACCGTCCTCTTTTTGACTTTTCGGTCGAGGAGATGAAAGAAAACGGCTGGGAACTGTCCGATCTTACCTACGATCTTCACAATTCGGGGTATCAAAAAGACAACATCGTCACCGAATACGAAGCGACCTTTTCCGCCAAAGGTTTTTCCATCAACCGCGTTGTCGCGCATGCGATCCCGCGGGAGGAAGAAGGATCGCAAAAGCGCCGCGCTTATCTTTTCGATCTCGACGGAACGCTGGTCGATTCAATGGGCAAGTGGGCGGAAAAAATGCTGCATATACTGAAAGAAGAAAAGATCGATTATCCCGCCGACATCATCAACCGCATAACGCCGCTGGGCGATGTCGGAACGGCAAAGCTGTTTTCCGAAATGGGCGTTCCCGGAACGCAGGAGGAAATCATCGCCCGCATGAACGAATATGCGATCCCGCAGTATCGTTATCATATCGTCACCAAAAGCGGCGTTCCCGAATATTTGCGGAAGTTGAAAAGCGAGGGTGCGATTCTTGCCGTTTTGACCGCCAGCCCGCACTGCACGACCGACGTTTGTCTGCGGCACAACGGAATCTACGATCTTTTCGACAAAGTGTTTACCGTCGCCGATATCGGCATGGTGAAAGGACAGCCCGAAATTTACGAAAACGTCGCCGAACGGCTGGGCGTTTTGCCGTCGGATATCACATTCTTTGACGACAATCTTCTCGCCCTCACCGCCGCCAAAAAAGCGGGACTTACCTGCGTCGGCGTATACGACGATTCCTCGGCGGAATATGAAGAGGACATCCGTGCCGTCGCCGATCGGTATATACGGTCGTTTGAAGAGCTGCTCTGACTCCCCGTAGGTGTGAAATTGAATTCTGACCATCGGAATTCAATTTCACGGCAACATCCGCCGTAAGCGCGGCTTAAAAAAACATCCTTATTTTTGCGAGGTTTTCCATGAATTACGTAGCGGAATTGATTTATCATATCGCCGAATTTTCGGGCGTTTTTGCTTTCGGCGTTTCGGGCGCGATGATCGCGGTCGACCGAAAACTGGATCTTTTCGGCGTTGTGTTTATGGGCGTTACAACGGCGCTCGGCGGAGGCTTGGTGCGCGATCTTATGCTCGGAATCGTGCCGCCGTCGATGTTCCGAAGTTATTCGTATCTTTTGATCTCGGTCGCGGCGTCGCTTTTGGTTTTTGCCGCCGCCTTGTATTTCCGCAAATTCTACGCGCAAAACTCCGAAAAGATCGAAAAGATCACCAATATTGTCGATGCCATCGGATTGGGACTTTTTTCGGTGTTCGGCGCTCGTACCGCCATCGAATGCGGCTACGGCGATAACGTGTTTTTCTGTATGTTTCTCGGCATGACGACGGGAAGCGTGGGCGGTCTTTTGCGGGATGTGATGACCGGCGCCGTCCCCGCCGTTTTTCGCAAACGCATCTATGCCGTCGCTTCGCTCGGCGGCGCGGGTCTGTACTGTCTGCTGATCCGCTTCGGCTTACAGGAGACCTATTCCATGCTGACGGCGGCGCTGTGCGTCTTTGCCGTGCGCATGCTTGCGACCAAATATAAATGGAATTTTCCCACCGCGCAAAAATAAAGCGGCGGCAATTGCCTCCGCTTTCTTTTTTCCGAAAACGGGTGGTGTTTGCCCTTCGTCGCGCTTCGTCGTGCTTCGTCGTGCTTTGTCGTGCTTCGTCGCGCCTTGCGCGGGGAATTTGTACGAAGCGGGAGGAAAAAAGCAGGGGCGACCATTGATCGCGCCTGCGGCGGGCATTGCCGCGAAATACGAATTCCGATGGTCAGAATTCGA
>URJL01000053.1 GCA_900548115.1 uncultured Eubacteriales bacterium | reverse complement strand
CGTTTGCTCTGCCCCGCCGTTTCGGAGGCTTTTTCGGTCGGTTCCTTTCATGGACAGCGTTCTTCCTCCCGCGGTCTTCCCTTCGGAAAGTGCCGCGGGCGGGATTTTTTATTTTGCAAGAACGCCTTCGCAAAGGGGTTTGAGCGATCGGTTATCCTGAAGGAGGAACACTTTTACGTCTTTCGCGTTCTGCGTTTCGATCGGCACAAAGAGAGAGCCGTTTTCAAGACTTTCCGCCGATACCGTGCGGAAGGCGGCCGACGCAAGAGCGCCGTTTTTGTCGTATGCCGCGATGTGGAGCGTCACGTTTCCGAGCGTTTCGGAAAGCTCGAGCGTCACCGTAACGCCGTTTTCACCTTTCACGGCGGAGAGAATGGCGGGCTGTTCTCCGACAAGGATCGCAACCGTGCGCTCATAGACGACCGATTCGCGGTACTCGACGCTCACCGTCGCGGTGTAAGCGCCGTCGGGAAGCGTTTCGGAGACAGCAATGCGCTTCCCGACGCTGTCCCATGTGATTCTTTCATCGGACGAAGCAAAGCCCCAGGAGGTATTTCCCGTCACCTCTTGTTTTTCGGTGTACGGCTCGTTGTTTTCATCCCACATCGTATATTCCGCCACCAGCGCAAAAGGCTCGCTGAGAACTTCGCCGTGCTCCGACGAAAGCAGCAGGCTTCGGCCGCCTTCAAGGCGCAGATCGAGGTCGATATATGCGCCGCCCTCGCTTGTGCCGGCGGAATTTTTCGCGCGCACATAGAAGCGCGAATAATAATACCGCTTGCGATCGGCTTCGGAAATGTGAAGCGTAAGCTCGGTCTGCTCGGCGGGAAGCTCGATCTCGTCGTCTCGGAACGAAACGGTCCACGATTCGATCGGCGCGCCGCCGCTATCCTCGACCGACCAGACAAGACGGACGGTCTCGTCGGTAAGATAGGTCTTTACGATCGGTTCGGAGGGCGCTTTCGGGATCGACGCGTCGGGCTTTACGGTGAAATACGCCGCGCTGCAGTAATACGCTCCGTTCGAGCCGTAGCCGTCGGAATAGAGGGATACGGTATATTCCTTTCCGTTTTCGTAGCCGTAGCAGGCGTATCCGTTCGAAAAGCTCCACGAATATCGTTCGCCGTCGACAAAATAACGCATCGATCCGTTTTCATCCGCTTTTTCGCCGAAGAAGCGGATACCGCCGTTCAGCGGCTCAACGCCGGCGTTTTTCAGCGGTTTCGGGGCATTTTCGCTCGGAGTGCGGGTGTAAACAGCCGTCCGACCGCCGCCCTCGCCGTCGACCGCGCGAAGGCAAAGCTTGTAGGCTTTTCCGTTTTCAAGCCCCGAAAGAACATAGCGAAGACTTCCGTTAAAGGCGATCGGTTCGATCTTTTCCCATGCTCCGTCGTTTACCGAAAGCTCGTATCCCGTGACCGATTCCTCGGTGTTCGGAACAAAATCCAGCTCCAGCTGCTCATATCCGACGTTCACGCCGTTCATCGTGGGGGCGGAGAGCTTCGACGGCGGAGCTGCCGTAAGGACGGCAGGGTCGCCCTTGCCGACGGCATTGACCGCGCGGACGAGGAACGTGTACTCTCGGTTGGTGGTAAGCTCGGTGAAGGTATATTCCGTCGCGCCGTCGGTATCGACATAGCTTTCTCCGCCGTCCTTCGATACCTCGTAGCTTACAATGTCGGTGTTTCCGTCGAAATCGGGCGCGTTCCACGAAAGGGTCATCCGGCGGTACGCACCGTCCGCCTTAAACTTTGTCGGTCTTGACGGAGCAGCGCTCTCGGCGCTCGGGGTGATCTTCACCGTGACAAAGCTTTCGCGGTTGTCGGTCACGGCGTAGACCTTGAAGGTATATTCCGTACCGTTTGTAAGTCCGCTCTGCGAAAAGCAGTTGTCGTCCGCACCGACCAGAAATTCGGTTCCGTTCCAATAATAACCGATCCTGTAGGACTTATTGAAAATTACGGGGTAATCTTCGTTTTCACCCCAATAATCGGTGTCATCCCACGTGATATAGGCTTTCCCGTCGCCGCCGTAGCCCTTGACATTGCGCGGGGGATTCGGATCGTTTTCGGGTTTGCAGATCGTGAAGGTATCGTAAGCGACCGGACCTTCGCCGCACTCGCTGACCGCCTTTACGCCGATCGTATACGTTTCGCCGACGGTAAATTCGCCGTCTACCCACATCTGGAAATACGTGCCGCTCTGCGCGTCGTTTGCGTAGGTGTAATAGATCTGTTCGCCGTTTTCGTCCAGATAGTACTCGTGCCCCAGAACCGTGTAGCGGTACGCCTTCATTTTTCCGCCGCCGTCGTCCTCGGGAGCGTTTATGAAGAGACGAACGGGATTCGGAACGGTCTTTACGGGATTTACAAAGCCGGGCGCGCCGGGGATGGTGGGGCTTGTGACCGTGTAGGTCAGCATGACCGATGCCGAGGTGATCCCGTTGTCCACGATAAGCGTGTCGGTGTGCGTTCCGACCGAAAGCCGTTCCTTCGGGCGGACCGACACGGTCGCCGAAGAATTCGGAAGTCCCTTGGCATAAAGCGTATCCGACGAAAGCGGAGTCGAAACAACAAAGTCACTGTCGTCGCCCGCCAAAAGGGAGGCGGAAAGTCCGCTTACCGTTTCGGTGTGAATGTTCTTTATCGTTACGGTCTGTGCCGATGCCGCGGGCGTACCCTTGCCGTAATTATAGCGCATACTTCCGAAATCGAGCGCCGTCTTGTCCGCTTCGATATAGATCGGCTCCTCGTATTCGGTCACCGTCACGGTGAAGGGATTCGAAAGAACACCGCCGACATTCAGACGAAGGGTATATTCTCCCGGCAAAACGTTTCCGTTGATGGAAATTCCGAAGGAGAAAGGCGTTCCGACGCCGATATTGCCGCCGCTTTCGAGCGTCATGCCGAGCGGTGCGCCGCAAAGCGCGGTATACGCTTCGCGCGTTACGCCCTCGGCGCGGACGGTAAAGCCGCCTGCCGTGTTTTTATAGCCCGGCGTTTTCGGTCCGACCTGTTCGATCGAACGCGCCGCGGGCGTAACGGTGACCGAGGTCGGAATGACGCCCTCGGGCTGTGTCACGCCCGAAAGAATGTAGGTAATAACGGGGAATTGGCGGACGCTGTTTTGATTTTCGTCGCGCTGATCGTAAATGTAATGGAGCAGTCTCCAGTTAAAATCGGCTTTCTTTTCGCCGCGTCCCGAAACGTTCATGCCGTCGCCCTGACCGAAGACGACGCCCTCAAAGGTCGTTCCGACCGCGTGCGTTTCGATCTTGGCACATTCGTATTCCTTTTCCTGCGACGAGCCGACGGTGACCTTTGTTCCCATGTCGACCATGCCGAAAATATCCTCGCCCTCGACTTCGATACCGCCGCCCAATTTTGCGCTGACCGACGAGCCGGAGGTCGTTTCGGTCGACTGCCCTTCGGTAATGTCGATCGAAAGGGTCTGACTGCCCGTGTTCGACGGGAAGGTCGAAAGATTTTTGTGCGCGAGAATACTGCCCGCCTTCACGCCCGAGCCGCTCGGTGCAGATGTCGGATACGTTTCGGGCTTGCCGACGGTGTGGGTAAAGACATCCGAAAGATCGGGGAGCGCACCGTTTGCATACGGAATGAAGGAGAGGTAATCCTCGTAGTTAAGGCTTGCCGTGCGGATCGCCTCCGAACCGCCGCGCGGAACGTAAACGATATACGGCGCACTTGCAAGTTCTCCGTCGACACCGGGATAATACGCGGTGTAGGAATAAGCGTCATAGCCGATTGTCGTCAGAACCACCGTGTCCTCGCCGCCGCTTGTCGAAAAGCTTTGCGAGAAGGTGACCTCACGCGTGCTTTCGCCGCCCGAGCCGTGACTTCTCATCGCTTCGCTCTCCGATTCGAAAACGCCCGCGGTGCCGAGGCTGCCCGCTTTGATCTCGGTCGAAATATACGCGCCTGCCGAGACGGTGAAGGATTCGCTTTTTCCGCTCGAAGAGGAGACGCTGCGCCCGTAGGTCGTCTGGCTGTTGGTATACATGTCCGACGGAAGCGAATCGAAATAGGGCGGCGACGCCAGAGCCGCAACAAGAATCGGGTCGGACCAGAAGAATACGTGCTTGTTGTAGCGCAGGCAGATCGAATCGGCGTCGGTGTCGGGCATGGCGACCGCCGCGCCGTCCTTGCCGTCGGAACGGAGTGTGTCGGAGGGCGAGAGAGTATATCCCGCGCCGCTTCCCGAAAGAAAATAGGTGCGGAATTTTCCGTTCGAGGTATAGGCGCGCACAAGCGCCGCGTCGGTATACGACTTGCCGTCAAAAGAAACGTTTGCCGTGCGGATCTCCGCTACATTGATTCCGTTGTCGTAAAAAACGCACTCGCCCGTCTTATAGCCGTAGGCGGTTTCGCCGCTGCGTCCCCACGAGCCGGTAAAAGCACCCCTGTCCTTTGTTTCGTAGCGGTAGGTATCGCCGTCGGCGTAACGGACAAAGGAGATGAGCTTCTGATCGGCAATCAGCGTTCCCGACGAGAGATAGGCTCTTTTGCCGTCCGATGCGCCGAAATCGTTCTTCAAAAGACCGATGCGCACGGGCGCGCAGTCGACGGGATCGGTGCGGTAAACATAATCGGTGTCGCTGTACTCGCTCGCATCGAGCCAGCCGTTGTGATAAATGCCGCCGTGATAAACGACCGACGAGGTAAACGCGCCGTTTTCCTTACGGTCGAACGCCAAAACATAAAAGCTCGGCGTCAGCATGTATTTTCCCGAAAAAGCCGCCCATGAATGAACCGTTTCTTTGAGCGATAAGAAGACCGTCGGCTTTCCCGAGCCGTCCACATCGTAAATCTTCGCATCAAAGCTTGCCGCGTTTCCGTTCGTGATGCTGAGCGAAAGTGTTTTTCGCGTGTCCGCGTCGATATAATTCGTGAGCAGTTTTCGGTTGGAATAAAGCGCGGAAAGATCGTCGCTTCCCTCGATGTAATAAACCGCAAACATGTTGCTCGAATAGTTCGCGTTGTATTGTATCTTCGTCGAAGAGATCGCCGAGACAATATCGTCCCGTCCGTCGCCGTTCACGTCGCCCGCTGCAAGCGATACCGTAACGCCGGGCGCACCGATGTGGCAGGTGTCGACCGATGTCCGAAGTCCCACGCCGAGATTCCGGGGAACGGCGTTCCAGCCGCCCGCGGTATGAAAGCTTTCGGAGGTGCGGTTTTCGGTCAGCGTCCAAAGATACGCGCCGCCGAAATTGTCAAAGCCGTATTTGTCGCCGCTCGACGCGCCCGCAAAGCCGCTCGTGGGGCAGGTCGTCACGATCTCGTCGTATCCGTCGCCGTTTATATCGGCGCACGCGAGCGCAAAATTGTTGACAAGCGCGGTCGTGTCGGCGTAAAAATCGCCGCTCGCGCCGCTTGCCTTGCTGTCATACAGAACGACGGCGGGGAAAATTTCGGAAAAAGGCGCTTTTGCCGTTCCGAGAATCAAAAGCGAACCGCCGTTTTCGGTTCTCACCGCCGTAAGAAGCGCAAGCTCGTTTTTGCGTCCGTCGCCGTCAAGGTCGCCCTCGGACGAGAAAAGAATTTTCTGCCGCGCGGTGAGCGCGTAGTTCTTTTCACCGATCGTCACGCTCCCCGTCGGAAGCGAAAGAGCGCCGAGAGATTCCCACGCAAGAGCGCTCTCGTCGGGCGCGCCGTGTCCGTAGATCTCGCCGCCGTTCGAATAAAGCGCCGTCGGTTCGCGCACCTCGGAGAGCATCTGCCCGTCGCGGTACGGTTTTTCGCCGTCCGCTTCGTCGGTATACTCCTCTCCCCGTACGTCAAAAATGTCCCGCAGAACATCGGGGGTGTCGGGGGTACCGTCGGCGCTTTCCGTTTCGGCTTCGGCCGCATAAAGCGTGGGAAGTGAAAGGGAAAGAGCCAAAAGGCACGCCAAAAACTTCTTTTTCATAAAAAATCTCCCTTCGGGACAGATGATTTCATTATCATTGTACCAAAGGGAGGACAATTTGTGAATTGGCCATCGGCTATTTTATTGTATTTCGATATCCGAAAGCTGTGCGCGCGATTTCACGCCCGTCTTTTCGAAGATGTTGGCGACCGTCATTTTAACGGTCGAAAACGAGACGTAAAGCCGCCCCGCGATCTGCTTGTTGGTAAGCCCCTTGCGTATCAGCTCGACGACCTCTTTTTCGCGCGGCGAAAGCTTGGTTTTTCCGGCGCCGATCTTTTCTTTGTTTTTACAGAAATCGCTCCCCAAACGGGCAATTTCCCTGCCCGCCTCACTTTCTTTAAAGTCGCTCGGGAGCCTGTCCGAAATCTCGTCGTACAAAAAGGCGAACGGCATGTAAAGACGGTCGGGAAGCGCGAGGAAAAGCGCCTTTTCCAGTTCTTTTTCCGCTTCGTTTTCGTTTCCGAGCGCACGCTGTGCCAGAGCGGCGTACAGCGCAAAATAAATTTTCGGAAGCACGGTCGGAAAAACCGACGCCGCCTTTTCGGCAAAGGGACAAAACGCCGCAAGCTTTGCGTATTTCTTTTGCGAAAGAAGGATACCGCCGCAGATCATGTGGGCAAAGGGGATCGTCATCGCGCCAAGACGATTCTCGTTTATATCCCCGCGCGAGAGCCACTCCGCCGCCTTTTCGGGACGGCCGATCAGGACAAAGATGCGGCTTGTAAAAAGATCCTCGGTATAGCGGCACATATCCTCATTGTTTTCGGCGGCGCTTTCGGAAAGCGAAAACAAAACGTCGAAAAGGGCGTTTTCGTCGCCGCGCACGACGGCGAGCAGCGCCAGGACGTAAAGGCCGCATTGATAAAGACTTTCCTGTTTTTTGCTCCTTGCTTCGAAAAGCGTGCGGTGCGCCGCCGTCTCGGCGGCGTCGAAATTGCCGCGCAGAAAGTCCGCTTCGGCGCGCATCGCGTATTCCGCGCCGCTCCCGTGACCGTCGGTCAGACGATAATAGATCGGCATGCATTCGTCCATCCGCCGCATCTCTTCGTCAAGCTCTCCCGCCTTTGCGTGATAAAGGCACAAAACAGACGGCGAGCCGAAGGTCCAGGTGCTTTTCAGGTTGATAAGACTTGCCTTGCCTCCCAAAAGAGCATACGCCGCGCGGTGATGGCGGCTCATTTCGGCAATGTCGTTGTAAGCGGTAAAGGAGAGCAGAAGCTCGGTCTCGCCGCGGATCGAATTCTTTTCGGCGTCCGAAAGCGGACACTGTTCCAAAAGGGAAAAGATCTCTCCGATCGTCTCGGCAAGAGCCTGCGTTTCGTTGAGGAAAAACAGGATAAAAGCAAGCGGAACCATGCTTTGCGGATAACGCTTTTTGATTTCATACGGCGTGTTTTTGAGGATTGCAAGGGTCATTTCGCGCGTGTTTTCGTCGCCGATGTCGGCAAGGTCATAGCTTGTGTGCGGCATGCGGAAAATGCGCTCGTATGCGCCCGCACGGTAAAAAAGGCGGATCGCGCCGATCTTCTCGCCGTATTGTTCCTCCCAAGAGGCGGCGGTCAAAAGACGGCTTTTTCTCTCCTCTTCCGGCAGAGAATCGAAAACCGCGCGGAAAAAGTCCGCCAAAAGGGCGTGAAAATAGTATTCTTCGCTTTTTTCGTTGTAATGGACAAATCCGCAGCCCTCCAGATGGGCGCGGACAAAATCGGCGCTCTCGCCGCTGATCTCGCGCGCCTTGCGGAGCGAAAAGGAATAAAAGGGCGCAAGCGAGATATAAAAATTTTTTTCGCGCTCCGAAAGACGGGCATAAAAGGCTTTTTCCACAAGACTTTCGAAAATGCCCTTTTCAAAGCGCTTGTTTTTGGAATAAAACAGCATTTGCAGACAGATCGCAAAGATCCATCCGTCGGTGAGACGATAAAGCTCCTCGACTTCCTCCTCGATCAGCGTGATGCCGCAAAGAGAAAAATAGGCGCGGATATCGGCTTTCGTAAAGGCAAAATCCGACGCGGAAAGCGTATAAAAGCGTCCGCCGTAAAAGCGAAAATCGCTTTCGGTTCCCGCCGTTCGGACCGAAACGACAAAATGAAGCGCGGGCGATGCGGCGCGCGACAGAAGCGAGAGGAAAAGCTCGATCCCCTCCTCCGCGCCCGAAAGATTGTCGAGAAAAACATAAGTCTCGCCCTCGCATTCGAGATCGCCCATGACCTCGCAAAGCGCGGAAAAATTTTCTTCGCACGGAGCGCCGAGCGACGAAAGCGCCTCCGCGCTCACCTTGTCGACCTCCGACAGAATTTCGCAAAGGCGCGCAAAATATTCGCCCGTGCCGCCCTTAAAAAACGTGTGCTTGAAAACACGCGCCGAAGAAAATTCTTTCTCCGCCAAAAACGCTTCGAGAATCGTCGTCTTGCCGAAGCCCGACGGCGATTCCGCCACCGTCAGCGGAAATTTTCGGATATTTTCCGATTCCTTTTTAAGCCGCGGCGGTATGTAAACGGCGTTCGGATCAAACTGCGTTCGCATGGTCATCCCCTCCGCGAAAAAGTATAACACAAACGGCGAAAAAAAGCAAGATATGCCGTGGGAACGCCCGCCGCTCGGCGGTTTGCGCGGGCGACTTCTTTATACGCAGTATACGGTTCCGACGCTCCATGCGTCGACGGAGGGAAGCGTCAAAAGATACCCGTCAAGGCGCTGTTCCCCGAAAAAATTCGATTTTCGTTCGGGATCTTTTTGAGAATCCTATCCGACTTTTTCCCTTTTTCTCCCGAATTTTCTTCGAACGGACGGAAAAGAAAAAGATTTTTGGGCAAAAATATGCAGAAATCCCTTGACAAGACGGCGCGTTTGTGATATGATATAGCCGTTGCGGTAGTCTGCACCCGCGACAAAATAATCGCATATCGTTTTGTTCGGAGAAGTCGCGTAGCTGGTCGAGCGCGCACGATTGGAAATCGTGTAATCGTTAAAAGCGGTTCGAGGGTTCGAATCCCTCCTTCTCCGCCAGGAATCGGCAAGCACTTTCGTGCTTGCCGATTTTCCTTTTTCACGCGCTCTTTCGGCAAAAAAGCGCGTGTCGAACCGACTATTTTCGTCCGTGTTTTCTGTTTATTTGCAAGATAAAAAACAGTGCTGCTCCCTGCATTTTTTGTCGGGCGGCGGTATAATGAAAAAAAGGAGGGAGTACAGTGAAAGCATACTCCAAAAAAATTTTAAGCGGTATCCTTATTCTGTGCATGCTCATGGCATGGATTCCGACAAACGCCCTTGCGGCAAGCATCGTTTCGATCATCAATCTGACGATCGAAGCTCCGCAGGCGGGAAACACTCCCGCGCAGACGGCAACGCTGCCCGAAAAGGCAAGCACCCGGGTGCTGAGCGTTTCGTGGTCGCCCGCAGACGCGGTTTTCAAGGAAAACACCACCTATACCGTAACGATCCAGATCGGGATGAAGCCGGATCAGAACAAGGTCTTCACCTCCCATGTCGACAAGATGTCCGTAAAGATCAACGGCAACAAGGTAAAACGGGTCGAAAGCGACGGAACGACCGTTACCGTGAAATACGGGTGGATCCTGAGAAGCGAACAGCCGTCCGCCGATCAAGACAAGACGAAAAACGAAACGCAAAACGAGACAAAAGCCGAAACGACAAGCAGCGGCTTTTCCGACGTAAAGGACAGCGCCTATTACGCCGACGCGGTAAAATGGGCAGTCGGCAAAAAGATCACGGCGGGGACCTCCGCCACGACCTTCTCGCCCGACAACACCTGCACGCGCGCGCAGATCCTCACCTTTTTGTGGAGAGCGGTCGGCAGTCCGAAAAAGAGCGGCGCGGCGTTCGGAGACGTGACGGATTCCGATTATTACTACAATGCCGCTTTGTGGGCAAAGGAGCTGGACATGGTCTCGGGCGAGAGCTTTGAGCCGAACACCCCCTGCACCCGCGCCTTTACCGTCATTTATCTTTGGAAAAACGCGGGAAGTCCGAAAACCGAGCTTACCTCTTCCTTTACGGACGTCGCTCCCAACGCTTTTTATGCGCAGGCAGTGGCATGGGCGGTCAAGAACGGCGTGACGAGCGGCACCTCCGCAACGACCTTCTCGCCGAACGACACCTGCACAAGAGGTCAGATCGTGACCTTCTTAAAGCGCGCCGACGCCGTACCGAAGACCTCCGAAAAGACCGATAAGGACGACACGTCCGATACCGACAAGAAGGACGATGCCGCCGATACGAAGGACGATATCAAAAAAGACGAAGATACGAAAAAAGACGACACGGCGGATAAAACCGAAGATACAAAGCAAGACACCAAACCGGATACAAAGACAGACGATACCAAAGAGGACACGAAAAAGGACGAAACAAAGAAGGACGAGACCGCAAAAGACGACGGCGACGATGCGGATGCGAACCTTCCCGAACAAAACGGACTCAACGGCGCACCCTCAAGCAAAAAAACATCCTATGATAAGAAAGTTTACGAAGCCGCCGTGCAGAAAGCGCTTCGCGAAGCGCTCGGCGACGATCTCGGCGAGGGCATGACCGATGTGATGAAGGCGCTGCTGCTGCACGATTGGCTGGTGGAGCACTGTGCCTACGACCTCACATACGTAAGCAAATACTGCCACAGTGAGTATGGTGCTATCGTCGAGGGTATCGCGGTGTGCGACGGCTACACAAAGGGTTATAACGACCTTCTGAGCCGCGTCGGCATTCCGGCGGTCAAGGTGGTCGGATTGGCGGATAACGGCAACGGTCCGGCACTTCATGCATGGAGTCTTGTTACCATCGGCGGAAAGCAGTATCACGTGGACGTGACGTGGGACGACCCGACGCCCGATATTGCGGGAAAAATCGGACGCACCTACTTTCTGGTCAGCGACTCGGCTTTGGACAGACATTACAGTTACTCGAAGCACTCTTCCGACAAGACGTATGAAAACGGCTGGCTGTTTGTCTTCAACGTTCTGCCGTTCTTCCGCGATGAAAGCAAAAACGGCTTCTATTACGTGGATAAGGGCAAGGTAAAGTTCACAACGGATCTGAAGGGCACGTTGGACTCCGCAAGAACCAACGCCGATTTCTCCGCCATTCGCACCGAGGACGAAAAATTCATTTGCTATGCCTACAGTGGCGGCGGCTTGACCAGCCGCTATCCGATGTATTTGTACAGCATCGAAACCGGCGAGTATTACACCTATTCGGGCGTCAAGGATATTCCGAACGTTATTTTCTGCATATTGCGGCAAAACGGAAACAAGGTCGAAGTGTCAAGACAGTATTACGATACCAAATATTCGATGCCGTACGGCTTCGGCGTAAAAGCGACAATCGCGCTTCCGACAAGCGCCGAAAGCCGCCATGCGACCTTTGATCCGAACTACAGCGGCGGCAAGACCGCAAGCTGTGACTATCTCAACGCCTATTGGCACAAGGGCGACGAGCCTTTGCAGACGCTCACACGCAGCGGATTTGCCTTCGGCGGCTGGTATACCGAAAAAGTCGGCGGCGTTAAGATCGAATCGCTGGACGACATCGAGGGCGACGACGTGACCCTGTACGCACGCTGGTGGAATCCGTGGAAGATCACCCAAGCGCCCACCGAAACCGAAGAGGGCAAGGCGGAACGCTTTTTGGACGGTTATCCCGACATCAAAGAAGAAGTGATTCTTCCGGTCGCTACGGATACGTCGGTCTGGAAAAAGGGAACGGAGGTCTCCTCCACGTCGACCCGTCCGGGCTGGACGCGGTATTCGTCGGAATACGGCGAGATAAGAGTGCCGAAACCCCTTTTGCCGCCCGAGAAACTCCAATACGGCGTCAAGTATAAAGACGGTGAGGTATATATCACCGTTCTCGAAGAGGCAACCTTCCCCGTTGTTTACGAATCCGTTGAAGACGGTGAAGTTGTAAGCTCGGGAACCCGATTTGTCACCACCAACGGTCCGGGCGAGCTGCGCGTTTTGACTCCGAAAAACTTCATCCCGAGCGGCACGGTTCGCGTCACACTGTACGACAGCGACATGAATGCGCTGGCGTCGACCGAGTATCAAGCCGAGTAAATTCGGAACGGTTTATAAAAAAGACTGCGGAGAATGTTTTGTTCTCCGCAGTTTTTTCTTTCGGCGAGACAGAACCTTGCGTGCAATCGCTCTCTCCGTATTCCTCTTTTGTAATTGCCCGCAAACGGGCAGTGTTTGCCCTTCGGGCGGAGTTCCTTTTTCTTTCGTTTCCGAAAGAAAAAGGAACCA
>URJL01000052.1 GCA_900548115.1 uncultured Eubacteriales bacterium | reverse complement strand
TCGATTTCGCGGGAACGCTCGCCGCAGGCGCGACCATCGGAATTCGATTTCGCGGCAATGCCCGCCGCAGGCGCGACCATCGGAATTCGTATTTCACGGGAATGCCCGCCGCTAGGCGTAGTAGCGGATGCAGGCGACGACTTTGCCGAGAATGACTACTTCGTCGACGAGAATGGGCTCCATCTCGGAATTTTCGGGTTGGAGGCGAAAATGTCCTTTTTCTTTGTAAAAACGCTTACAGGTGGCGGAATCGTCGACCATGGCGACCACGATATCGCCGTTGTCGGCGCAGGGGCACTGCTCGACGATGACATAATCGCCGTCCAAAATGCCCGCTTCAATCATACTGGTGCCCGCGATCTTTAACGCGAAAAGCGAATCGCGGTCGTATTTCTTTCGGGTGGCGTAGTTGAGATACCCGTCAAAATTCTGAATGGTCAGAATCGGCGTACCGGCGGCGACTTGTCCGAGCAAGGGAACGCGATAGGTGTTTTCCTCGCGCGGCATCTCCGCCGAATCGTCCACGCGGATGGCACGGCTCTTGCCGTCGGAGCGGGAAATATAGCCCTTTTGCTCAAGCCTTTGCATATACATATGTACGGTGGAGGTCGATTTGATACCCAGCGCGGCGCAGACATCGCGCACGGCGGGTGCATATCCGTTCTCCTCGATGGACTCGCATATAAAATTCAAAATCGCCTGTTCTTTCGGTTTCAGATCGGACATAGCGGCTCCTCTCTCCGCGCTCTTTGCGGCACGGCAGGTTTCTTTGTACACAGTATAACACAAAACACGCCCGATGTAAACGAATGTTCGCTGTTATTTACAATTTCAACCATATTTTTACGAAATAATTCATATTTCGACTCAACATATACACAATATTTCGAACAAAAAATATTCAATCTGAAACGCTTCCGAAAAATACCGTATTTTCTATCGAAGATGCACAAAAAAATGCAAAAAAATTTGTTATCCCGTCTTAAACATTTACATTTTTGCCCTATTTGTTCTCATTTTGATATTGTAACATAATAACTGTATCATAGTAGCCGGGGGGCATCTCCCGGCTGTGTGAAATTTTAGAAAAGGGGACTTAAAAAACATGAGAAAAAGTCTATCCGTATTTCTCACGCTTTGCATGTTGCTGAGTCTTGTCGGCGCACTGCCGCTGTATGTCAGCGCGGCGGATGCCTAGATCGAGATCGCCGCACCCGCGGTATCGGGCGACGCAAACGTGACCTTCAACATCTCCGGCTCGGTTTCCGGAAGCTGGGTTGCCATTTATAAAGGCGACAAGGCGAACGGCACGAGTTACGTTGACTACGTTATGGTCGACACGGGCGACGGGACAAGCGTCACCTTCCCGAGCAACGATTCGCAACGCATGAAGGATCCTTCGTGCTGGCCGCTCGGCGGAACCATCAACGCGGGCGAGTATCTTGCCGTTTTGTACGATTCGGGCTACGGTATTCTGGCGCAGGCTCCGTTTACCGTTACCGGAGAGGCGCAAGGCACCACCTCCTTTAAGATCGGCAAGACCAAGTACACGGTCGGCGAGGACGTAACCTTTACGTACGAAAACAGCAAGTACGACAAGGACTGGATCGGAATCTATCCCGAGGGTTCTACCGCTTACGGCAACAACTGGAAATATACCGTAGGTTCTTCGGGCACGGTCTCCTTCCCGGGGCTTGCTGCCGGCAAGTACACCGCGAGGTATTTCGAAAACGAAAAGAGCGACGCGGCCTCCATATTCGGCTCGATCGATTTTGAAGTGGTCGAAGAGACGGGCGAGACGACCTTCTCGATCGAAAAGACCGAATTTACGGTCGGCGAAGATATCGTCTTTACTTATAAAAACACACAGTCCGATACCGACTGGATCGGCATTTATCCCGACGGCTCGGACTCGTACGGACTTTGGGGCTACACCCCCACCGGTTCGGGCACATGGACCGCTTCGGGTCTTACCGCAGGCGGCTATACCGCAAAGTTCTTCTATCACGGCTACAGCGACGCGGAGCATATGTACGGCTCGATTCACTTTACCGTAAAGGGCGGCGAAACGCCCGATCCCGATCCCGAACCGACCGAGCCCTCGATCACGCTTGTCGGAAAGGTCTCCGCTGGCGACGCCAATGTGACCTTTAACGTTACGGGCTTTGTCTCGGGCAGCTGGGTCGCGCTCTATCACGGGTCGCGCAATATTGCGAGCAAACCCTCGCAGTACGACGACTATGTCGATGTAAACGGCAAAAAAACCGTGATTTTCCCGTCGGGTCAGGAAAGGCGTCAGCGCTACGATTTCTGGCCGCTCGGCGGAACCATCTCGGAGGGCAGCTGGACCGCGATCCTTTACGATTCGAGCTACGGCGAGCTTGCCCGCACGACCTTTGAGGCGGTTGACGACAGGACGACCTTTGCAGTGGAAAAGACGCTTTTCACCAAGGGTGAGACCGTTACCTTTACGTATAAGAAAAGCCACAACGAAAACGACTTTATCGCAATTTATGCCGAAAACGGAGACACGATCCTCGAGCAGAAGGATACGCCGAACGAATCGGGAAGCGCGATCTTTGCAGGCTCGTGGACAAAGACTCCCGGCAATTACACGGCAAAATATTATGCCGCAGGCTCGACCGATACGCTTCTTGCCACGACCGTCTTTACGATTCTCGGCGACGACGCCCCTACGGCGGGCGACGGCGTTTACTTCCTTATGTACGGCGGAACCGGCAACGGTAAAGATCCCTCCGATCCCGCAGGCAGCGTCGACACGGTCTTCAAAACCATCAACGGCGACGGCTACGGCAAGGGCGACGATGTGACCCTTTACGTCATGGACGCTCCCGACGCGCTTACCTATCGTCCCGCTTCGGCAGGACGCGGAAAGACCGACAGCCATCTTACGGCTTGGGGCAACCCCTCGACGGCACACACCGCAACCGTTCATGTCAAGGGCTATCTCGGCGTTAATTCACACATCGTAACGCAGCAGAAGTTCGGCGATCAGACCAGCGCAAGCGCGACCGGTCCCGTTGTCTTCGAAGACATCACGTTTGTCCGCTCGCGTCTGTATGACGAGGGCATGACGGCAAGCGGATTTTCGATCACCGTAACGCCCGAGACCGTCATCAAATCCTACTCCTCCGACTTCGGAAAAGCGGGTGAGATTTGGGACGGCAAGTTCAACGACGCTTATATGACCTTTATTCTCGGCAGCGAGCCGGATAGTAAGTTTCAGGGCGACCATCCGTATGTCAGCATCGACAACACGAACTCGAACGGTGCGGAATTCTATTTCGCTTCGTGGTACGAAACCCACTCTCCGTATACCGAAAGTGCAACGCTTGCCATCCGCAATCTCAAGGGCAAATGCGTTATTTGGTATTCCGGAAATAAGGACGTGACCTTTAAAAAGGCAGCCAACATCCTCGTCGGCGAAGCTCCCGAAATGACGAGCTTCATGATTGACAAGGGCTCGGTGACGCCCGTTCACGAAGGCGCGTTCCAGTTTATCGTCAACAAGCATAACCCCGTTGCCGCAAATTATGTTCTTCCCTCGTGGATCGGCGCAAACGGCGGCATCTACCGTATGAATGTCGATCGCGATCTTCTTGAGTTTACCGACAACGACGGCATCTTCTATTGCCCCGATTATGATCTCATCGCCGTTGCGACCGACGAGTCGGGCGTGAAGTATTATTCCGACGCGGAAGGGTATCTCACCGTTCCCGCGGGAACTTATGACGTAACGTTTGTCGACGCCGAGTCGATGGCAGACAGGATCGTCGCTATTTACTGCGGTCCCGGCAGCTACACTTCCTATAAGGGCGAGAACTTTATCCTCCCGAAGGAAACCGACACGCCTTTCAACTATTTTAAGGGCTTTAAGTATGTCGATACCGACGGCATTCCGCACATATACAAGAGCGGCGACGCTTTCCCGATCCCCGCAGATTTCGAAGGCGACTTTATCCTGATCGAAGAGATCTGGGAAGCCGTTCCCGGTGTTGTCGGCGTATATCTGAGCAAGAACGGCTCGGACGAAAACGACGGCGCGACCCGCGACCGCGCGGTTGCTACCTTCAATCAGGCATATGCGCTTCTCAAAAACATGACCGGCGACAAGAAGCTGATCGTCGTCACCGGCAATTATCCCTTCACGGGAGGACTTCCCGAAACCAACGAAATGCTTACGATAACGGGCGACGGCTCGGGAACTTCGGTTCTTGACTTGAATTACGATTACATTGTAATGCAGGGCCCGATCACGCTCGAAAACATCAAGCTTGCCCAGACCACAACGCAGGGCGGTAAACGCTTTGCCACCTACGGTCACGAGCTTGTTATCGGAGAGGGCGTCGAGCAGGCGGCAAAGCCGATGCTGCTGCGTTTCGGTACCATGTCTCCGAAAAGTCTCGCTCCGGGCGAGAAAGTAACGCTGAAGAGCGGAACCTTCAAGGGCATTGAGCTCGGCTCGTTCTACAACTACGACAACCCCGGCTCCACTGCGGGTGCGGAGATCGTCATCGACGGCGCAGAGGTGGAGGGCATTGCGCTCACCTCCGACGGATGGCTTGGCACTCATCGCGGAAACTACTTCACGAAGGATGTCCGCATCACCGTAAACAGCGGAAGCCTCGGCGCGGTGACCGGTACGCTCGGTAATCCCGCAAGCTCCCGCGCGGTCGGCTTTAAGGACGGCGCAAAGCTTTATGTTCTTATCAATAACAGCAGTGTAAAGCCCACCCTTACCGACTTCAGCTCGGCGGCTCCCGCCGGCGCATGGAGCGTTTACTGCGGCGGAAAAGAGGGCGCAACGCTTTCTTATACCGATACCGACGGCGTTTATAAGGTGAACGGTGCGAAATATGCTCTCGCGACCTCCAACGACGGCAAGCAGATTCTTTCGAACAGCGGAACGATCACGCTTCCTTCGGGCGCATGGTCGGTCGAGCTTTCCGATTCGATCCGCTACCTCTTCGACGGCGAAACCGTTACGGTTTACAGCGACTGCACGATTGATCTTTCGACGTTTACTCCCGATACAAAAGACGGAATGATCTTTATCGGCTGGACGCTTGCCGACGGAACGCCCGCAAAGATGTCCGACACCTATAAAGAGGGCGACACGATCAAGGCGCAGTATATCGCATTCAACACCAAGGACGGCGGCGACTTCTTCATCAAGGGCGCACAGATCCGTACCGAAGGCGAACAGGGCCTGCGCTTTATCCTCGAAAAGAAGAATTCCTTCGCGGACAGCATCCCCGAGGTGATCGACTTCGGTGCGCTTGTTCTTCCGACCGACTATACGCACGGTCACGACATGAAGTACGGCGAAAGCCTGACCAACGAATACGTCAAGGGACTTCCTTCGGGCGTTAACCCTACGACATGGCAGTACAACACGCCCGCAATCGTCAAGGCAAACAAGCTCTATAAGGAAACCGACGACGGAGTACAGTATACGCTCTGCATCACGGGTATCGACGAGGAACGTTACTGGCGTTACTACAGCGTAAAGGGTTATATCCGCTACCGCGACCTCAACGGAAACGACGCGATCCTTTACTCCGATTATTATCAGACCAACCTTTATCAGGTAGCGCTTGCGGCGCTTGCGGCAGGCGAAACGCCGACGGCGACCTTCGAGGGCATTAAGACCTATGTCGAAGTCGACCGTATGAACGAGTATATGGCAGAGCAGTACGACGGACGCACGCCTCTTGCCGACGCAAAGAACGGCGCAGCCGTTTCGTGGAGAGAGACCGAAGGCTCGGCGAATATTCCCGGCGTTACCAACAAGGATTACTACGCACTCAAGAACGGTCTTAAGGTTCGCGAGGTCGAATTTAACTTCAACACGAGCGGAAAGGACCGCGACGACATCACGATCATTCACTTTGCCGATACGCACCTGAACTCCATCAACGACAAGGACTGGGCGGAGGCAGATCCCTGCATTCTCTCGACCTATCGCGGACGTTCGTGGAACCGTAACGGTTCGTCGGTTCCCGCCATCAACACGGTCATGGAATACGCAAGCTTCTATGACAAGACGGTTATTACCGGCGATATCATGGACTACTTCTCGTGGGGCTGTGCCGAAATGATTCAGAAGCTCATTATCGATAAGGATAAGAGCGCGGTTCTGACCATCGGTAACCATGAGCCCGCACGTCTTATGCAGCCCGATGATTCCTCGCTGAGAGACAACATGCCGATCGAAGAAAAGTATGCGCGCATTCAGTCGATGTGGCCGCAGAATGTCAAGTATTATTCCGAGATCCTCAAGAACGACGACGGCGAAAACATGGTTATGATCGTTTCGATGGATAACCAGCGCTACGGTTATTGGGAGGATCAGATCGAGCCGCTGACAGCCGATATCGAAAGGGCGCGCTCACTCGGAATCAAGATGCTGTTCTTCCAGCACTGCCCCGTTTGTACGATTCCCGGCGGCGGCGAGGATTGGGTGACCTTCTTCTACGAGCCCGGCGATACCTCGGGTATGACGGTTATCGACGGCGTTAAGCACACGAACTTCGGCGCCTCCAACTTTGCCGGAAGCGCAACCAAATATGAAGGTGCGAATAAGGCCGTTTACGATCTGATCACAAGCAACGCCGATGTTGTTGCGGGTCTTTTCTGCGGTGACTGGCACGTCAATATGTACACCGAAATTCACGGCAAGACTCCTTCGGGCGAAGAAGTTATGATCCCGCAGTATGTCGTAACCGCCAATGCATATGCACAGGGTTCGGCAATCAAGATTACCGTTAAGTAATTCCAATAGGTAATTCCAAAGCAAAAGAGCTGCCTTCGGGGAGCTCTTTTGCGCGCCTACGGCAGGCACTGCCGCGAAGCTGCATTCCGCCGGTCGGAATGCAGCTTCGCTTTATTCTTGTTATGTTAACATAACATGGGCAGTGTGAAAATGAATTCCGATCATCGGAATTCATTTTCACGGCAAACGCTCCCCGCAGGGGAAATTTTTTTATAAAAAGTGTTGACAAGCCCTGAAAAATGGGGTATAATAAACAAGTTGATTAGTGTGAGAAGTGTGGCTTCGGCTGTCTGTCGCCCGAGGCTGCGGCCTTTTTGCGCGGTCAATAAAAATTTTTACTACTCAAAAGAGGAGGTGCGGTATGCCAACATTTAACCAGTTAGTCAGAAAAGGACGCGAACAGGCAACTTACAAGTCGAAGTCTCCTGCGCTTTTGAAGGGAACCAACACCCTGAAGAAGATCGCCACCGATGTAAACTCTCCCCAAAAGAGAGGCGTTTGCACCAAGGTTTCGACCAAGACCCCGAAGAAGCCTAACTCCGCTCTTCGTAAGATCGCGAGAGTTCGTCTTACCAACGGTATCGAAGTAACATCCTATATCCCCGGTATCGGTCACAACCTGCAGGAACACAGCGTTGTACTGATCCGCGGCGGAAGAGTTAAGGACCTGCCCGGTGTACGTTATCATATCATCCGCGGCACGTTGGATACTCAGGGCGTTGCAAAGAGAAATCAGTCGCGTTCGAAGTACGGCGCTAAGAAAGAAAAAGCCAAGAAGTAATTCCCGACTTTTTCAAACGGCAGCCGACTGATTATCCGCAAAGACTTTTTGCGGACAAGGTTTGTATTTTGGATTAACCGCACACTTTATTTTATAAACGGTGCGACTTCTTCCAAAGTGCTGACGAAAGGTATTCATTCCGGCTTCGCTCCGGAAACAGCATTTCGAGTACCTGTGAATTCATCTATTATATGAAGGAGGGAAGTATAGTGCCGAGAAGAGGTTCTGTACCGAAGAGAGACGTACTCCCGGATCCGCTCTACAATTCGAAGCTTGTAACCAAGCTCATCAATAACATCATGTACGACGGAAAAAAGGGTGTCGCTCAGAAAATCGTTTATGACGCTTTTGATATCATCAATCAGAAGGGTCAGGATCCGCTTGAAGCATTCCAGAAGGCAATGGAAAACATTATGCCCGTACTGGAAGTTAAGGCTCGCCGCGTAGGCGGTTCGACCTATCAGGTGCCGATCGAAGTAAGACCCGAAAGAAGACAGACTTTGGGCTTGCGTTGGCTTACCGCATATTCGCGTGCAAGAAGTGAGAAGACCATGTGCGAAAAACTCGCCGGTGAGATCATGGACGCTTGCAACGGACTCGGTTCCGCTGTCAAGAAGCGTGAAGATACGCACAAGATGGCAGAAGCCAACAAGGCGTTTGCTCACTACAGATATTGATCGCCCGTCCGATCTTTATCGTATCAAGGACGTAACCTGTATATATTTTATATACAGCCCCGTGCCGCGGGCTTTCCGCGGCTTTCAGAAATATAAGGAGTAAAAATCCACAATGCCTAGACAATATCCGCTTGAATTTACCCGCAATATCGGTATCATGGCGCATATCGACGCGGGAAAAACAACGACGACCGAGCGAATTCTGTACTATACCGGCAAGACCCATAAGATCGGCGAAGTTCATGACGGCGCCGCTACCATGGACTGGATGGAGCAGGAACAGGAGAGAGGTATCACCATCACCTCCGCCGCTACCACTTGCTATTGGAAAGGCAACAGAATCAACATCATCGATACCCCCGGTCACGTTGACTTTACGGTCGAGGTAGAGCGTTCTCTGCGTGTATTGGACGGTTCCGTGACCGTTCTGTGCGCAAAGGGTGGCGTTGAGCCTCAGTCTGAGACCGTATGGCGCCAGGCAGACAAGTACGGTGTTCCGCGTATGTGCTATGTCAACAAAATGGACATCATGGGCGCGAACTTCTACCGCGTTGTCGATATGATCCGCGATCGCCTCAAGGCGAATGCGGTACCGATCCAGCTTCCGATCGGCGCAGAGGATTCCTTCTGCGGTATCATCGATCTTCTCCGGATGAAGGCTTATATCTATAAGGACGACATCGGAAAGGTAATCGAAGAGACCGAAATTCCGGACGATATGAAGGAAAAGGCAGAAAAGTTCCATGCCGATCTGATCGAACACATCGCCGAGACCGATGAATCGCTTCTCGAGAAATATCTCGGCGGCGAGGAATTCACCATCGACGAAATGAAGGCGGCTATCCGTAAGTCGACCATCGCCAACACAATGGTTCCCGTTGTGTGCGGTACCTCTTACAAGAACAAGGGCGTACAGAAGCTTCTTGACGCCATTGTTGACTATATGCCGTCGCCGGTCGACGTTCCCGCTATCAAGGGCTTTATCCCCGGCCGCGAGGACGAAGGCGAGATCGACGAGCGCAAGAGCTCGGATGAAGAACCTTTCTCCGCTCTCGCATTCAAGATCATGACCGACCCCTTTGTCGGACGTCTTTGCTTTATCCGTGTATATTCCGGTACCGTAAACGCCGGCGCAACGGTCTACAACCCGACCAAGCGCGCCCGTGAGCGTTTCGGACGTATCGTAATGATGCACGCAAATGAAAGAACCGATATCGACACCCTTTATTCCGGCGACATCGCCGGCGTAATCGGTATCAAGAACACCACCACCGGCGATACGCTGTGTGATGAAAACCATCCGATCATCCTCGAGTCGATGGAATTCCCGGAACCGGTTATCCGTGTTGCGATCGAGCCGAAGACCAAGGCAGGTCAGGAAAAGATGGGTATCGCGCTTGCAAAGCTTGCTGAAGAAGACCCGACCTTCCGTACCTATTCGGATGAAGAGACCGGACAAACCATCATTGCCGGTATGGGCGAGCTGCACCTCGAAATCATCGTTGACCGTCTGCTTCGCGAATTTAAGGTCGAAGCCAACGTCGGCGCACCGCAGGTTGCATACCGCGAGACCATCAAGGGCAATGCCGACGTCGATATGAAATATGCTCGTCAGTCGGGTGGTAAAGGTCAGTACGGTCACGTTAAAATCAAGGTTGAACCCAACGAACCCGGTAAGGGCTATGAGTTCGAAAATACCGTTGTCGGCGGTGCTATTCCGAAGGAATATATCCCCGCAGTCGACGCCGGTATCCAGGGCGCACTCCAGTCCGGTGTTCTGGCAGGCTACCCCGTAGTGGACGTCAAGGTTAACCTCTATGACGGTTCTTACCACGAAGTCGACTCTTCGGAAATGGCGTTTAAGATGGCAGGCTCCATGGCGATTAAGGAAGCGCTCCGCAAGGCTCATTCGGTTCTGACCGAGCCGATCATGAAGGTCGTTGTCGTTGTGCCGGATGATTACATGGGCGACGTTATCGGCGACCTGAACTCTCGCCGCGGACAGATCGAAGGTATGGACCCGATCGCCGGCGGTCAGCAGATTCGTGCATTCGTTCCGCTGTCCAACATGTTCGGTTATGCAACCGATCTGCGTTCCAAGACGCAGGGCCGCGGTACCTATGTAATGGAACCGTGCAAGTACACCGAAGTTCCGAAGAACATTGCCGACGATATCATCGCAAAGCGCGGCAAGGGTCAGTAATTCCCGATTCTTTTGAGGCGGTGCCCGGGCGGAACGCCGGTTTCCCCGATGTTCACCGAAAAACGGCGACTTTTGACGAAAAAGACGCCGCACGCACCGCTTCATTGTAAATTTTTACCGACAAAGTGTAAAAAAAGATTCGTTATCTCTTGACACCTGTCGGATTGTCCTGTATAATACTGAATAGGACAATGTGTGCCGCAAGGCACGAATCAAAACATTAAAGGAGGCCACAACAATGGCAAAAGCAAAGTTTGAAAGAACAAAGCCCCATGTTAACATTGGTACTATCGGCCACGTTGACCACGGCAAGACTACTCTTACAGCAGCGATCACCAAGGTTCTCTCTCTGAAGAACGGTCATAACGAATTCCTCGCTTATGACCAGATCGACAACGCTCCCGAAGAAAGAGCAAGAGGTATCACCATCAACACCCGTCACGTTGAGTACGAAACGGACAAGAGACACTATGCACACGTTGACTGCCCCGGCCACGCCGACTATGTAAAGAACATGATCACCGGTGCCGCTCAGATGGACGGTGCTATCCTCGTTGTATCCGGCGCAGACGGTCCTATGCAGCAGACTCGTGAGCACATCCTGCTCGCTCGTCAGGTTGGCGTTCCTGCCATGGTTGTATTTATGAACAAGTGCGACATGGTTGACGATGAAGAGCTTCTCGACCTCGTTGAAATGGAAACCCGTGACCTGCTCTCCAGCTACGACTTCCCCGGCGACGAAATTCCGATCGTCCGCGGTTCCGCTCGTGTAGCTCTCGACAGCACCAGCACCGACATCAACGCTCCCGAGTACAAGTGCATCCTCGACCTTATGGACGAAGTTGACAACTATATTCCTACTCCCGACCGTGCTTCCGATCAACCCTTCCTTATGCCTGTAGAGGACGTATTCTCCATCTCCGGCCGTGGTACGGTTGCTACCGGCAGAATCGAGAGAGGTCAGATCAAGATGAACGACGTTGCTGAAATCGTCGGCATCAAGGAAACCAAGCAGACCGTTATTACCGGTATCGAAATGTTCCACAAGCAGATGGATTATGCTGAAGCCGGCGACAACGTTGGTCTTCTTCTCCGTGGTATCGACAAGACCGCTATCGAAAGAGGTCAGGTTTTGGCTAAGCCCGGCACCATCCATCCTCACAAGAAGTTTGTAGGTCAGGTATACGTTCTTACCGAAAAAGAAGGCGGCCGTCATAAGCCTTTCTTCTCCAACTACAGACCTCAGTTCTATTTCAGAACGACCGACGTTACCGGTGTTATCACCCTTCCCGACGGCGTTGAAATGTGCAACCCCGGCGACCACGTTGATATGACGGTTGAGCTCATCACTCCTATCGCTATCGAAAAGGGTCTCCGCTTCGCTATCCGTGAAGGCGGCAGAACCGTTGGTTCGGGCGTTGTAAGCGAAATTCTTGAATAATTTTTAAGATTTTCATCGGGATGCGCGTTCTTCGCGCATCCCGGATTTTCTACAACCGCAGACGACAAATACAAATGCTAAATGCAGAATGCAGAATGCTGAATGCTGAATGCAAAATTCTGAATGTTGAATGGAGCGTTCAATGTTGAGCGTGTCTTGTGTAGTCAGAGTTTGACGCTTGTTGAAAATTGTGCCGCGTATCGCGGCAGTTAAAATTTGAACGAATCGGGTCTGTATGGATTCCGATCGCTGTTTTGTTTTTTCTTTCAGGGCGGGGTTTGTTTCCCCACCGGCGGTATAGCCCGAGAACGACGGAGGTTCTTCCGTCGCCGATTCGGTGAGGCGCTTGCCAATTCCGAAGCCGACAGTAAAGTCTGGATAAAAAGAAGAAAAAATCGTCCCGTGTATTCATAAATGTACCGCGATTGAGTAAAAGCCCGCGAGTTTTGACGCTTTTGCTTGTAAGTGCCGCGTTTTGTGATTTTACGGAAGTTCTTTCTTGCCTTGAACGTTTTGTGCGTTTGGGGCGTTTTTTGTTTTTGGGGCATATATCACTGTCGTTAAGAATAAGTTTCGGGTCAAGCCCTTTTCTCAAAGGGCTTGCGGGAATCCAAAGGGC
>URJL01000051.1 GCA_900548115.1 uncultured Eubacteriales bacterium | reverse complement strand
ACACGCAGGGCGTGGCGCGTCTTGTCGAGGGGATGAACATCGACGAGGCGATCAAGCGGCTTTCGGGGATCAAATGCGGCGCAAAGCCGACCTCCTGTCCCGACCAGCTGGCAAAGGCGCTGGAACAGATCAAGGAATCGGAATCAAAAGCGGACTCCGATTCGGCTTCGGAATAAATCCGGAATCGGCTATTCGACTATTATTTTAGGAAGGATCAAAATAAAAATGGCAAACAACGACAAGAAAATGGTGGAAAAAATCACCGCGCGCGACACCGATTTTGCCCAGTGGTATACCGACATTGTAAAAAATGCCGATCTTGCCGATTATTCGGGCGTTAAGGGCTGTATGATCATCCGCCCGTACGGTTATGCGATCTGGGAAAACATTCAGCGCATCATGGACGGCCGTTTTAAGGAAACGGGACACGAAAACGTCTATATGCCGATGTTTATTCCCGAAAGTCTTTTGACAAAAGAAAAAGAACACGTCGAGGGCTTCGCGCCCGAGGTCGCATGGGTTACTTACGGCGGAAACGAAAAGCTGACCGAACGTCTCTGCGTCCGCCCGACCTCCGAAACGCTGTTCTGCGAACATTACGCCAAGATCATCAACTCCTACCGCGATCTTCCGAAGCTTTACAATCAATGGTGCTCGGTCGTCCGTTGGGAAAAGACCACCCGTCCGTTCCTGCGCACCCGCGAATTTTTGTGGCAGGAGGGACACACCATGCACGCGACGGCGGAAGAAGCGATCGAAGAGACGCTTCGTATGCTGAACGTCTATGCCGATGTGTGCGAGCATGATCTTGCCATGCCGGTCATCAAAGGACCGAAGACCCCCTCGGATAAGTTTGCCGGTGCGGAGGACACCTATGCCATCGAAGCGCTCATGCACGACGGCAAGGCGCTTCAGGCGGGAACCTCGCATTATTTCGGAGACGGCTTTGCCCGCGCTTTCAACATTACCTACAAATCCAAGGACAACAAGGACGAATATCCGCACCAGACCTCGTGGGGAGTAACGACCCGCCTTATCGGGGCGATTATCATGACCCACGGCGACGACAACGGTCTGCGTCTGCCGCCGGCGGTCGCTCCGATCCAGGTCGTCATCATTCCCGTCGCACAGCACAAAGAGGGCGTACTCGAAAAGGCAAACACCCTTTACGAAAAGCTCAAGGCGTGCGGTCTGCGCGTAAAGCTCGACGACAGCGAAAACAGCCCCGGATGGAAGTTTGCCGAATATGAAATGAAGGGCGTTCCGGTCCGCATCGAGATCGGTCCGAAGGATATCGAAAACAATCAGTGCGTCTGCGTGACCCGTCACGACGGCGCGAAGTCCTTCCTCCCGCTCGGAAACGACGAATTGTGCGGCTTTGCCGAAGCGGTGAAGGAAAAGCTCGAGGAGGTTCGCAAGGGTCTTTATGACATTGCGTTCGAAAACCGCGCGCGTCACACCTACGACTGCACCTCGATCGACGAGATCAACAAGACGCTTGCCGAAAAGGGCGACGGTTTTGTCCGCGCCATGTGGTGCGGCGAGGAAGCCTGCGAAGACAAGGTAAAAGAGCTTACCGGCGTCGGTTCGCGCTGCATTCCCTTTGATCAGGAAAAGCTTTCGGACGTTTGCGTCTGCTGCGGAAAGCCCGCAAAGAAGCTGGTTTATTGGGGAAAAGCTTATTAAAATTTTAAGATCCGTTGTGTGCCCGCAAGGGCACACAGCCTTTATTCGGAGGTTTTATGTACGATCGTTCTTTTGCCGAGCGGTTTGTTTCGGACAATCTTCTTTCGCAAAAAAACGCCCGCCGTCCGTTTCTTGTCGGAAGCGACTGGTGGGATGACTGCGACGATGTTTTGGCGATGAAGCTTTTTACCTTTGCCGCAAACGAGGGCATTATCGATCTGCGCGGCGTTGCGCTGAACGCGCTGAAAGAGAATTCGGTTGCGTCGCTTTGCGCCTTTTTGGAGAATGGGGGGCTCTCGCCGCGTATCGGCGCGGATTTTTCGGGCATCGATTACGGCGGATACGGGCTGTATCAGGCACGGATGGCGCCCTTTGCCGAAAAGTATAAAAAGAACGAAGACGCCGAGGACGGCGTGCGGCTTTATCGGAGCGTTTTGGCGGCGGCGGAGGATCATACGGTCGAGCTTTGCGAGATCGGTTTTCCGACGCTTTTGTGCGGACTTTTGAAAAGCGGCGCGGACGATCTTTCGCCGTTCGGCGGAGTCGAACTTGTGCGGCAAAAAGTAAAAAAGCTTTGGTATATGGCGGGCGATTGGCGGAGCGACGGAGCGAAAGAAAACAATTTTTCCCGCGTGCCGCAGATTTACGCCGCGTCCGAGACAGTTCTGAAGCTTTTTCCGTGCGAAATTACGTTTTTGGGCTTGGAGATCGGGCTTCCCGTTATCTCGGGCGCGTGCCTTGCGGGAAAGGATACCTTCACGGCGCACGCGCTTGCCGACGCGCACCATGCCGACGGTCGAAACAGCTGGGACCCGATGACGGCGCTGCTGGCGCTGTGCGGCGATGAAGAAAAGGCGGGATATTCCGTCACGCGCGGAAAAGCGCGTGTGGACGGCGCGACGGGGAAAAATTATTTTTCCCGTTCGGAAGACGGAAAGCACGCCTATGTCACGGCGCTTCACGAGCCGAGCTTTTACAGCAGTGTGATTGACTTTTTGCTCGCCCCCTGCGGGGAGCGGTCGCCATGAAACAGGATTCTGCCGGTCAGAATTCTATTTCACACCATCTTTGTCCTGTTGGCAAAAACACAAATCCCGCCTTTTACGGCGGGACAAAAGGAGTATTTTATGAGATCGATCTTGTTTGACCTGGACGGAACGCTTACCGATTCGGGTGAGGGGATCCGAAACGGAGCGAAATATGTTTTGGATTTTTACGGGATCTGCGAGCCGAACCCCGAAAACCTGAACCGTCTGATCGGTCCGCCGCTTCCCGAGACCATGCGGGCGCTGTACGGGATCGACGAACCCGACGACAGTGTGATCGAAAACAAATTCCGCGAATATTACACCGAAAAGGGAATTTTCGAAAACCGCGTGTACGACGGGGTATACGACGCTCTGCGTGCGCTTCGCAGGAATTTTTCGCTGTTCGTCGCAACCTCAAAGCCCGAATTCATGGCGGAGAAGGTCCTTTCGCATTTCGGGCTTCTTCCGCTTTTCGACGGGCTGATCGGCGCGACGCGCGATCTTTCGCTGGTGCATAAGCCCGACATCATCGCCGCGGTCTTGCAAAAATACTCCCTTAAAAAAGAGGAGACTTTCATGGTCGGCGACCGAAAATACGACATGACGGGCGCGATCGCCTGCGGCGTCTGCCCGATCGGCGCGGCGTGGGGCTTCGGAAGCGTCTCGGAGCTTTTGCGCGCAAACGCGGCGTTTGTACTTGATGAGCCGTCGCAAATGCCCGCGTTTTTCGAAAAATTTTCCGCCTGACCGACCGCGATTTTATATTTGTCCAAATCGGAACAACGTGCAAAGCGTGCAAAGCAAAAGGCAAAGCACGCCTCCGCAGAGAACGCCCGCCAAAAACGCGGTCGTTCTCTTTTTTTCTCTTTTGGGCGCGGAGACGGTCGGAACGCCGCGGCTTTCGGCGACAATGCGGTTGGCTTCGGCGATGAAATCGCGTTCGGAGCGCAGCGCGCAAAAAGGTGAGCTTGTTTTTAAAATAAAATACGCTTCTTCAAAAAAATCGCTTCCCGTGTCCTTCAACTGAATCATTCTTTTGGAGCATCCTTTGATCATGGCTTTTCCTCCCATACATTTTCGAACATTTTTCGGATGCTCTCATTCTTGCCATAAAATTCCCCTCTTATTCACCCCTGCGGCGCGTGCCGCCGCGCCTACGGCGGGTATTGTCGTGAAAAGGGATTCCGACCACCGGAATCTCACTTCACGGAAATCCCTCACCGTAGATGTGAAATGAGATTCTGACCATCAGAATCTCATTTCACGGCAACTGCCGCCGCGCAGCGGCTAGTCGAGCCCCAGCTCTTTTATGATGCGCAGTCGTTCCCGTGCGGTGAGTGCGTCTTGTCTGCCGATGTATTCGAGAACCTCCTGCGTCGAATACTTTTTGGCGTAACGGTTTTCGCCGCGATAGACCGAAGCGTTCTTCATGTGATCGGCTTCCGCCAAAACGCTTGCATACAGCGTTCCGAATTCGACCTCGCCGCTCTTCTGCGACGATTTTTCAAGCTTTTGCGCCTCGAGCGCCAGCTTGTCCCGATCGTAAGCGGCGCTCTCGCGGTCGCTTTGCTGTTTGCGGTAAAGCTCGCCGTAAGAAAGCGCCGTGTCGGTCTCAAACTGCTTTAACCATTTGGCATAATCGCGCTCGTCCGACGCCTTTTTGAATTCAAGCTCGCTCTGCGAAAGCGCAAGCTCGTCGGCATTTTTCTTTTCCTCCCGGGCAAGCTGTGCCGCACGGTAAGCGTACAGCGCGTCACGGTCGAGCTTTTCGCTCTCGATCTTGGCGGCAAGCTCCCGATAACGCGCGTCGTCCTCGATCGCGTCGCGCCGCTTCTGATACTCGTTTTCCTCGTCCTTTTGCAGCAGCTGATTGTAACGGTAAAATTCGTCCGAAAGCTCGGAAAGCCCCGTGCTTCTGACCTTGTAGACCGCCTCCTGCGCCGCACTGTGCGCCGACGCGATCGATTCGTTTTTCTTGCGCGCAAGCTCCGAAAGAAAATCGTTCAGCTCCTGTTTTTTCAAAAGCTTTGAGGTCTCGCTCGCCCCGCCGCCGACGCGCCCTTCGTTCAGTTCCCTCTCGCGCGCCGTCTTTTCGCTCTTTTCATACGCCGCAAGCGCCTCTTTTTTCTGTCGCTCGTATTCCTTTGTAACATCGCTTACATATTGATTATACTGCCCCGAAATATCGAGAAGTCTTTTGTTGATCGCCGAGACATACGCGTCGTTCGTCGCGCGGGCAATCGTGTCGGTCGATTCGTTTTTATAAGAATCGCGATAACTGCCCGACGAGATTTTCGTCGGTTCTTCGACCGTCGAAGTCTTTTCGCCGTCCGACACGGCAAGATCGGAGAAAAGCTTCTTCGAATATCCCGTTTTGGCGACGTTTTCGGGATTTTCGCCCGCTTTTTCCGCCTGCGAAAGATTGTATTGATAGGAGATCGTATCGCCCCATTTCATCTGCTCGGAAACGTCCAGTCCCGCCGCAAGGCGGTTCTCGATCGCGTCGCGCGTGCGGGAAAGCTCCTCGTCGTACAAGTCTTTGTTGCCTTTTCGCAGCATGGAAAGCCGCTCGGTCGCCGGGATCGTGCCGTATTTCCACTTGGTGTTTTTGGTGTTTTGCGCCATACTTTTTTCTTCCTTTCCGTTTATTGTCCGCTTATTTTCCGTTTGCTTTATTGCCGTCTTTCGCGCCTTTACCGCATTTTGGCACGGGGACACAAAATATACGTAAAGACGGGATCGCGGAACGACAGCCTTCCCGCCGAAATTTCCGCCTCCAGCTTAAAGCGATACGCCGAAAAGGGCGGAATGCGCAGCCGAATGCTCCCGCTTTTGGTCGAAAGGGGTACGCGAATGTCGTAAAAACGCTTGCCGTCCCCCGAAAAATGCAAGGTCAATTTCGGAATGCGGTCGGCACAGGCGTAAGTGAACGAAAGCTCCGTCAGCCGCTTCGGTCGGTACGGAATGCCGAAATCATAGCTTTTGGTGGCAAAGCCCGCCGAAAAATCGACTTCTGCAACGCTTGCCTTCGTCTCGCTTTCCGTTTCGTTTTCCGTCTCGGGCAAGACCAAAAGCGCGTCATAATCGGCGTTTTCGTCATAACACGCCAAAATCATCTTCCCCTCGCGCTCACGGATCGCATATAAAACGCCCGAGAGCGCAAAGAGCGCCTTTGTTCCCGAAAAGCCCGAAAGGCTCTCCCAACAAAGTCTTCCGCCCGCCTTTGCGCTGTCGCCCGACGAATAATACGGCGTCGCGCCGTAATCCCAGACAAAAAGCGTCTGTCCGTCGAAGAGGTAATATTTGCGGTCGGCGTCGCACGAGCAAAAATTTTCTCCCTGCGCAAAGCTTCCGCCCGACGTGAGATTCTGCGATATTTCGCGCACGTTCAGTTCGCTGAAAATGTCGGTCGACTGCAAAAGAAAAACGCCTTTTTTCCGATGGGCAAAGACAAGCGTGTTGTCGATCAGCCGCACGCTTCCCTTCATGCCGCAGCCGACGGGCGTGTTGATCTCGGAAACGGTAAAGGACGCGCCGTTTTTCTCGTCAAAGCCATAGCTCATGGAAAAAATGTGATGCTCGGTGAAGAAATAAAGCTTCTCGTAACGCTTTTCCGCGTCGCAAACGCTCTCGCTCCCGTCGCCCAGCGTTTCGCGCCGTGTGTCGGGAAAATACAAAGGATTCACAAGCTCGCTCGAAAAATACTGCCCCGGAAAAGCGTCGTTCCCCGTCAGGAACACGCGCGACCCGCCCGCCGTGCTTCCGCCGAAGCAAACGGCAAGACGGCTTCCGTACACCTGCTTACGGTAGGTCGCAAAGCTCTCCTCGCCGACGGTATATTCCATTTCCAAAACCATGTCGTTTACCGACTGAAAGTCGGAAATGAAATATTTTTTGTTCCCCTGCGCACTGTGATTGGTAAAGGTCGTTTGCACACCGTCCACGGTAAAAACGGGCGTCACCGTCGTGTCGATCTCATACGGCAGGGTAAGCGTAACGCTTGTGTTGTTTCCGCAGCGATAGATCGTTTTGATCTTTCGCGAGAGCATATTGACCGGCTCGTTCACCGTAAAGGTCTCGCCGAGGTCGTCGCTCTCGGTGACCGTGGGAATATAGGGTTTTTTTTCACAAACCGAAAAATCCTCCGCAAGCTCAAATATCTTCTCGTCCTCGGTCAGCGCATAAACTTTTCCGTTCATGCGATAAAGCGTGCTGTTTTTGTCGGGAAGAGCCGAAGAAAGCGCGGTGAGCGTCTCGCCGTCGAAACGATAAAGGGTGTTTCCGCAGTGGAAGATACGGCTTTCGCCGTATTCCTCCCGCAGAAGCGAATGAAACGTCCCCGCAAGCTTTTCTTTTTCAAGAATTCCGCCCCGCACGGCAAGCGCCGCGCCCGACGAAAGCATATTCGACATGAAGGAGAGCTGATTGTCCGCAATGTCAAGATCGGAAAGCGTCTTGCAAAGTCCGCCCGAAAAGTCCTTGATACGGCAGCGAACGCTCGAAGAAGAGGTGATCTCGCCGGGAGAAACGGGAATATACGCCATGAATGCTCACCCCCTGAAAAGCCGCGTTTTTCCGAGCCCGAAAGAACGCCCCGCGTAATAGCGGTTTTTGCGCTTTATGTTTTCGCTCGGATAGGTGTTGGTCAAAAGCTCGCGGTATTTGTACAAAAGGCGCGTGTACAGCTCACCGTCCTCGCGGTCGCAAAGCTCGGCGGCGACAAGATAGATCAGCGCGTCGCTCGCCGCGGGCGGCAGCGGAACGGGTGTCTCGCACGGTGCGTTTTCGGCGATCGGCTCGGGATAGGCGTAATAATAAACCGTATATTCCCCCGCAAGACGCTCGTCGCAGGAAAGAACGCCGTTTTCAAACGAAAACCGTTCACACGGAATTCTTTCCCCGCTCCGCTCCTTCGTCACCGAGCAAAGCTCGGCGCAAAGAGGCGGAAAAGAGCAATAAAGCTTTCGCCCGTCGGGCAGAAACGCCGTGTTTTCGTCGCTTTTTTCGGGAAGAAAGGCGCTCGAATAAACGCGCAGCGAACGGATAAGCAGACTTCCCGCGGCGGAAAACGTGATCTTTGCGCACCCGTCGGGCAGAAAGAAACGGGCGCTTTCATAACAGCCGAAGTCCGAGGTCAGCGAAAAAACCGTCTTTTCGCCTGCGGCGGTCTCGGCAATGAGCGACCCTTTTCCCGTGCAGTCAAAGCTTACGGCATACGCGCCGTCGGGAAGGGAAAGCTCTTCGCTTTCACCGCTCCCGACAAGAAATCCGTCGCGCGAGAAAAGCACTTTCCCGGGATAAAAAACGACCCTTGCTCCGAAAAGCGTGCGGGCGCTCGAAAGATAAAGACGGCGGATGGCGCGGTTGAGCGCCGCGGTGAAACGCTTGTCCGTGTCGGCGGTCCCCCCGTCGCAGCGCTCATGCTCGATGCCGTTGGAGCTGTATTCGTCCAGAGCGCGGTAGACGTCCGAGCGCAATTGCCCCAGATTGTAAAGATAAGTTTGGTTGGTCACGTTTGTTGCTCCTTCGTAAATGTGTTTGCCCTTCGGGCAGGTGTACTTTTTCTTTTTCTTCAAAAAAGAAAAAGTACCAAAAAGAAAAGTGAACTTAAGGGCTAAGCCCTTAAGAATCCCTTGATTGTACAGACTTGCCGTACTCAATCAAAAGCGGAATGTTTGCTTTCGCCGCCGTTGCGGTCGCGCCCGCCCCCAAGCCTTCCCCCCCAAGGGGAAGGTGTCACGGCGAAGCCGTGACGGAAGAGGTGCCGCCTACGCAGTAGGCGGAGCCGCAATAACCCGTTTCGATGAGGTGGAAATAGTGCGTGCGGAATAACAAAATGCGCTATGTCAGCTAAGCTTGTTACTGCGCATCCGCCCGTACCTTCGGTGCGGGCGCACGGCAACATTTCATCGCAGATGAAATTTGCCACACATCGCTTCGCGATGTGTTACTTCGCGTAGCGATGTGTTACATTCACCGCTGGCGCGGTCCCCCTTCCCCTCGCAACACTTGACCTTCGGTCAAGTGCGGAAGGCTTCATTACGCATCAAAATTTTATGTCAACATATCATGGGTAGGGTGAAATAGCATTCTGACCATCAGAATCCGTATTTCACGGCAACACTCGCCGTAGGCGCGGCAACACTCGCCGTAGGCGTTCCCTCGAGGGGAAGGCTTTGTTGCGCATTGAAACCTTATGTCAACATATCATGGATAGGGTGAAATAGCATTCCGACCATCGGAATGCTATTTCACGGCAATACTCGCCGTAGGCGCGGCGCTAGGCGCTCAAACGATGTCGAAGATTAAAACCGACACCTTTGCGCTGTCGCTTCCGCCGTTATACACGGCGACGCGGTCGGCGAATTTTACGACCTCGCCGCTTGCGGGCTCATAGCCTGCCGTGTGATCGTGTGCAAAATCCGCCGTCAGAACAAAGCCGTCGGACAAAAAACGAACTTGTCCGAGAAGTCCCTCCTTGCCGAGGAATTCGCTCTTGCCCTTTGCGACCGTCACGGTCTTTGCGTCGACGACCGCCTTCGGCATACCGGTTACATGCATAATTCTTCCTCCTTTACAAGCGTCTTTTATCAGGCGGGATTCGAGAAAAGAATCGGACGGGCGTCACCGAAGCCGAAGCCGAAATCGACATAGCCGATGTAATCGGTGAGCAGCGGATTCGACTGATTGGAAACCAGCACCGTCGGCTCGGTAATATAGACAAGCTTTAAGATCTCGGGCAGCAGCATCGAGTCGGCAAGCGCCCAGTTTTTGCCCGAAAGTCCGATTCCGCCGCCGCCGACTACCATATATTTCATGCCGTAAACGGGGTTTGCCGCATTTTCGGGCGCGTCGCCGTCGGGATTCTTTTCGGGAATGAGTCGGGAATTCGGTCCGCAGATTTCCTTTGCCTTGGGCTCGAGCTCGGGGCTGACGAGCAGAAGATCGAAATTACCCGCAAAGGGAAGCCCGTCGGGGGTCACAAAGCCCGACGCCTTGGTCTGTGCCGCCGTGATGGCGGAAACCGAAAGAGCGCTGTGAAGCACATTCGAAAAAGTCTCGTCGCTTTCGGAATTGACCCTGTGCGCATCGGACGCCCAGGGCTTTCCGTCCGCACCGAGGGTGGTGAAAGCGCTGCCGAACAGGCGATAAAATTCATTCAGCACGGTCATATAAGCCGAATCGGCAAGACGCGTACCCACCTTTTCGGATTCGCGCGACTGGTCGATCTTGGTCTTTTTGTACGACATCGTGACCTTGAGAGCATGCTCCTTGGGGGTGACGGTCGTGATAAAGGCGCGCTTCTGATCGGCCTCGGCAATGTTGGCGCCGTCATAAACGGGGATCTCGCCGTAGCCGCCCACTCCCTCGAAGCGATAATCGACCGCGTCCTGCGTGATCACCTCGCAGAGCTTGGAAATTATATCCATGCGGTCGGCATAACGAAGATCAAAGCGCTGTTTTACAAGAGGATAAAGATCCTGGGGCCATGTATAAATATCGTTCATGAGAAGAAATCCTTTCTTTTGTCAACAAATGAAAAAACAAGCGATCAGCCGAAATAATGGTCGCAAAAAACGATCTCGCAGAAATCGTAATCGGGATTGCTCGCGGCGACGCGCACCTTGCTCGAAGCGGAGGCGGCAAGAGTATACCCCGTCGCGTCGGAATTCAAGGCAAGACAGGTAAAGCCGGCGGGCAAAAGAAGCTCGTAAACATCGCCGATCGCCGCAGCGCCGCCCGTTGATACGGTAAGCTCGCTTCCCGCCGACGCCGAGACGGCGCGGAGCGTTCCGACCGTGTCGGTGTTGGTCGAATCCTTCGCCTTGGAAACAAGACGGAGATAGGCGCCTTTAAGGGAATTGGCGGTCGTCGGCGCGGTAAAGCCCGCGAGCGTGATCTTGGTCGCCGTTCCCGCGGCGGCAAGAGTCGTTTTCAGATTCGGCTGACGGAAAACCGCGCCCGAGGAAACATTCACGCGCACTCTGCCCGAACCCGAACGGGGGTTCAGCTCCTCTTTGTTTACTTTATAATCCTCACAAAGCACGCCGAGAATCTTGTCCGAGTCGGAGGCTTTCTTCGCCTTGCCGTCCGAGAGAGTCATGACCGTTCCTCTTTTGAGATCGGTCGAGGTGCTTACTTCGTATTCCTTGACACACGGGGACGCAAGTCCCTGCGAATTGAGATAATAATCCATGTTTTTTTCTCCTTTACAAAAATGGAAGGCTCGAAACGGGTCTTACAGCCGTTTTTTCGGGATCTGTTCCAAAAAGGCGGCATAATCGCGATAGGACATACCCGAAGCTTTGGCGATGCTCTTTTGATTTTCGGTCAGAAGAGCGCCGTAATCGGGCGCGCCCGAGGCGATATTCGAAAAGCCCGTCGAGGCAAGCTGTCGTTCCGCCGCGCGGCAAAGGCGGGCGTTTTTGCTTTCGGTCAAAGCCGAAAGAAAGGCAAGATATCCGCGGTAAAGCGTACAAAGATCGCCGCTTTTTCCGACGCAGAACGTGCGAAAAGCATCGTCCCGAAGGGCGGAAAGAAGCGTTTCCTCCCCGAAGTCGGCAAGAAAACGGCGAATGTCCTCTTTTCGGCGCGCACGCGCTTCTTCCTCGTGCTGTGCATTTACGGCGTTTTCGTCGTCATCGACGCGCGGCTCGGCACGTTCGAAAGAGGTTTTTTCCGGAAGAACTTCTTCCGTTAGGGCTCGTTCGGAAATTTCCGGAGGGGTCTCCGTCAAAGCTTCATCCGAAGCTTCGGGCTCGCCGTCCGCCGTTCCGTCGGCACGGGGCGGCGGGGACGGTTCTGTATCTTTCACCGTCTGCCCGAGCACCTTTAAGATCAGCTCGGAAAGGGCGGCGGTGGAAAGCGAACGATAGGGTTCGGCGCGGCGCAAACGGGCGATCAGCTCCCGCACGGGAATCAAAGACTCGTTGTTTCGGCGCTCCCGCGCAAGACGCGCTTCGACGATCGCTTCGGTCTCGTCGCGGGTAAAGGTGTTTTTATCGGAATATTTTTCGGTCGGTTCGGTCATAAAGTCAATCTCCTGTCTTAAAAAAGTCAAAAAAAGGGGATACCTCCCGAGGGCAAAGGGGGCGGCGTTTCCGCATTTCGTCGGGGGAGGCCTGACCCGCCCTTCGGCGGCGGCGCTCCCCCCGCGCGCCGAGCCTTCGTCTTATTTTTCATCCCGCGATCGCGGACGATCCCCCCTCCCGCGCGCCGAGGGCGCGCATTGCCGAAAAGAGAAAAAAAGAGGGGGCACGGAAAGGATTTTTCGGTGCGCGGCGGGTTACGGCGCGGTCGATTCGCCCGAACCGTATTTCTCCTCCAGCTGATCGCAGATCTTTTGCCGTATCGGAAGTCCGATCAGCTCGACAAAGCTCTGCACAAGCCGGAAATTGTCGGCGTTGATCGGCACCTTCAAAAGGTCGCTTACCGCCTGAACCGTAAAGGCTTTGGAATTGGCAACGCCGTCGCCGATATGGATACGAACGTCGACGGTCGGAACATAAGCCGCGTCGAATCCGTCGGGATAGGTCGCCATGTCGGCAAAGCGATAAATCTTTTCGCCCGGCTCGGCGGCGCCGATCAGGGGAATACGTTCGTCGTCGTAATACTCAAGCGCCGTGCGGTCGATCAGATCGTACAGCCGTCGAAAACCTTCGGCTTTGATGACTTTTTTCATCTGAAGACGATTTTTGGAGCGCTCGTTCAAAAGGGCGATGCCGCTTGCCGTCGTGACATGCGTCGGTTCGGCGCCCTGATTCAGTTCATAATTGCCCGTGGTCTCCTGAATGATATTGCGCCAATAAGCCGAGTTGTTGTATTGATTGGTCTCGGAATAAGCGCTGTTGCCGAGGCGCTGAATTTTGCCCATCATGCCGGGGCGCAGCTTCCAGACCGCGCCGGGCGAATTGTCCAGCTCGCCGTCGTCGGCAAGCGCGTTCTCCTCGGCGACGATGATATCGTTCGACGAAAAGGCGGAATTGAGCTGAGCAAAGGCAAGCTCGCGGTCGGAGGCGTCGATGAGCGGCAGGATCGCCTCCAGCTCGCTCTTGCCCCAAACGCTGTCCTCTTTGGGGATCTTTGAATAGATGACAAAGGGAAACATGGTGCAGGCGGTGTTTTTCCAATAGCGCGGGATGTAGCGGATCTCATGTCCCTCGACCAAAAGGCAGAGTGCAATGTCCCCCGCATTCCAGTGATAGGTCACCGACACGGGCTTTCCTTCGAGAAAAACTTTCACGGTCTCCTTACCGTCGTTCGGTTGACGGAACCACCATTCGGTCACGGTCACGGTATCCGATTCGCCGCGCGAAAGTCCGCGCTGCTCGCCCGTATATTCATAATAGCCGCTTCCCGAGGAACGGGCGATGAGCGTGTCAAAGTCCCGTCCCGCCGCCGCAAGCTCCGCCGAGAAAAGGCGCTTTGCCTTCTGGCGGTGCAGGCGGTAGGTGTATCCGATGTATTCGCACCCGTCCACCGTCGGGGAGGAGGGGTCGGGAAAGATCTGTTCGGGCTTCGGAACGTCCACCGAGACTTCGCCGTAGCGGTGTCCGTCGAAAAGTCCGCCGTCCCAGCAGACTTTATAGACCGCCGAGCCGAGAATATTCAGGCGGCGTTCGTTGAGCGCGTTTTTCTGCTCGAGCGCGTTCACGTCGCAAATATACCGCACGACTTTTTCGCGCTGCTTGGCAAGCGGATAATCCTTGGGGTCGCGGGGGGAAAATTCAAAATCGGGCACTTTGGTGTCGACCTGACTTTCGACGTGGATGAAGCCGTCGGTCGACTGCGCCGCCTCCCACGGGATATCCTGTTCCCCGGCAAATGCCGCATTGTGGCGGCGGATCTCATGATCGCCGTCGTAATAGGCACGCATTTTTTTCCAGTAAGCCGTTGTGGAATTTTTGCTGCTTCCCGCAAGCGAAAGAAGGCGCGCTGTCGTCTCCTCCCGTGCGGTGCGGGTCGTGTAGTCGTACGACCCCGCGGCAATGTTTTGCGTTCGTGTTTGCATTTTTTCTCCTTTCGTTCTGCTGTTTGTGAGGTGGGGCAAGGTTGAATTCTGATCATCAAATTTCCACCGACGTAACACGAAGTTATGCTTTTGAAGATGTCCGCTCTCGCGGACATGTCACCTGTCGGTGACAAAAAGTCCTCTCGGACTTTTCAAAGAAATTTCTCCGAAGAGAAATT
>URJL01000050.1 GCA_900548115.1 uncultured Eubacteriales bacterium | reverse complement strand
GCAGGAATCCATCCAAGTTTGTTTGATAAACATCCAAGAAAAGATTGATGAAGAAGATGATCGTGAGTTTACTTTTCTGACGAATGCAAAGCATCTTTCTGCGTTGGATGTCGTGAATCTATATAAAAAAGATGGTTGGTCGAGCTGTTTTTCAAATGGCTAAAGCAGCATCTTAAGATAAAGAGCTTCTGGGGCACAACGGAGAATGCTGTACGCATACAGATTAGTGTTGCCATTATCACTTATTGTCTCGTGGCTATTGTGCACCATGATATGCAATTGAAACGCTCAACATATGAAGTTTTGCAGATTCTAAGCATTTCATTGACGGACAAAACCCACCTAAGAGATCTATTTGATAAGACTATTTTCAACGATGTCAAAGAACTCGATTATCCCCTTTTTAAGGGACTATTTGATTAATTAATTAACATGTCTAATTTTTATTGGACACTAATGTTTGAATGTACTAAAGTTTTAAAATGATATTTCGTGGGATGAATTGCAAAAACATGGCAAAAAGTTTGGAAGATACCAGATAATTTCTTATATTTGCACTGTCTTAAAAGATAAGTGTTATGAGAACAGTTCAAGATTATATCGCAATAATTAGGCAAAATAGTTCCAAGATTACTAAAGATTTTGGAATCAAGACCTTGCGCATTTTTGGTTCCGTATCACGAAATGAGCAAACAGAGCAAAGCGATTTGGATATTTGTGTAGAAACAGAAACTCCTAATCCATTTTTATTGGCCGACTTGAATGAGTTCTTAGAGGGCTTGTTCAAGTGCTCAGTTGATGTAGTGCGTATTCACAAAAACATGAATCCTTTCTTTAAATCAAGAATAGAACGGGATGGAATCTATGCAATACGATAAAAAAGATTTTCTCATTTTCTTTGGCGTTTAAGCTAGAAAGTAGTATCTTTGCAGTTGTAATTTGAACTTAAAAAAGGAGGAATAAAGAATGAATACAACAAAGTTAACAAGAGAAGAAGCGTTGCGACGTTGGAATGCTTCTAACGAAACCAAGCGTAAGATGGTTGAAAAGCTAGAAACCTTGGTAAGAAATAGCTGTCTTGAACGGGGAGATTTGGAAAATCTAAAGTAGTACATGATGGAAAAGATTATTGTTGACGTTGCGTGGTGCGACAGAAATTATGGTGGTTCTCTTGGTAGTAATGTACCAGGAGCGGTGGTTTTTACAGCACCAACCTTTGAAGCTTTGCAAAAAGAACTTGCCGAAATGCGTGACAAGTATAAGGAAATGAAAGCCCGTTGGGAAGCCGAGAAGCAGTCGGCGGAGGATGTCAAGAAGCTGAAAGCCGACATTGAAAAGATGACGGGCGATATCGAACAGGCACAGCTGCGCGGCGAATACGAGCGTGCGGCAAAGCTGCAATACTCCGAGCTGCCCGCCTTGCAAAAGAAGCTTGCCGATGCCGAAAAGCTTGCCGAGTCGAAGAACCGAAACACTCTTGTGCGCTCGACCGTCACGGAGGAAGAAATTGCCGACGTCGTCGCGCGCTGGACGGGCATTCCGGTTTCGAAGCTGGTAGAGGGCGAGCGTGAGAAGCTCCTGCATCTTGAGAACATTCTGCACAAGCGCGTCATCGGTCAGGACGAAGCGGTTCGTCTTGTCAGCGAAGCCATTCAACGTTCGCGTGCGGGCATATCCGACCCGAACCGTCCGATCGGAAGCTTTCTGTTCCTCGGTCCCACCGGTGTCGGCAAGACAGAGCTTGCCAAGACACTTGCCGATTGCCTGTTTGACGACGAGCACAACATGGTTCGTATCGATATGACCGAATATATGGAAAAATACAGTGTCTCGCGTCTTATCGGAGCGCCTCCCGGATATGTCGGATATGATGAAGGCGGTCAGTTGACCGAAGCGGTTCGCCGGCATCCGTACAGCGTCGTATTGTTCGATGAGGTCGAAAAAGCGCACCCCGATGTATTCAATATTCTGCTTCAGATTCTCGACGACGGTCGGATCACCGACAGTCAGGGGCGCACGGTCGATTTCAAGAACACCATCATTATCCTGACTTCAAACCTCGGCAGTTCTTATCTGCTCGACGGCATTACGCCCGAGGGCGAGATCCGCGAGGATGCCCGCGAAAAGGTCATGCAGGATCTTCGCGCCTCCTTCCGTCCCGAATTCTTGAACCGTTTGGATGAGATCATTCTCTTTAAACCCCTTACAAAAGAAAACCTCGGCGGCATTATCGACAACCTGCTTGCGGGTCTTAAGAACCGTCTTGCGAGCGCCGCGGTCGGAAATCTCGGTCTTGAGGTCACCGACGCCGCAAAGAGCCTGATCATCGAAGGCGGCTTCGATCCCGTCTACGGTGCGCGTCCTTTGAAGAGATATCTGCAAAGCGCCGCCGAAACGCTCATTGCCAAGGTCATTCTGAAGGGCGATGTCAAAGCGGGTTCGACGCTTGTTTTGGATGCAAAAGACGGCATTCTCACCTGTACGCCCAAAGCGGAATAATGCGCGCGGAGCGCAAAATCATAAAAACGAAAAAAGGAGCTTCGGCTCCTTTTTTCGTTTTCTTTTGTTTTTTCGCCGACCGGTCGGTATGTTTTTTGGCGAATTCTGTCAAAAAAACGGTCAATTCTGCAAAAGGGTAGAAAAATATTTTTGACCGTGATACAATAAACGCGGAAACAAAAAGCACACACGAAAGGAGGTAAATTGCATGCAGAACGAATTTTCCGCCGCGCGCTTCGGAAGAATGCGCGGTGCGAACGATACTGCGGACAGGATACGCGGCTGTCTTTTCGGCGGTGCGGTCGGGGATGCACTCGGCTATCCTGCGGAGTTTCTTTCCTACGAGCAGATTCGGGAACGTTTCGGAAAAGACGGAATCACCTCTTATTCCCTTTCGTCCTCGGGTCTTGCGGTCATTTCGGACGATACGCAGATGACGCTTTTTACCGCCGTCGGTCTGCTTGCCGGAAAAACGCTTCGCCTTGCGGGAAAATTTCGTCAAAAGCCGCGCTATTTTGCCGCGCTTTCCTATCGCGACTGGCTTGTAACGCAAGTCCAGCCTTTTGAAAGCGGAAAAGGTTATCACCGCGGTTTTTCAGGCGGAAGCGTAAGCTGGCTTCGCGATGTGCGGGAGCTTTACCGCAGCCGTGCACCCGGAAACACCTGCATTTCCTCGCTCACCGCGCTGAAACATCGCGAGCCGCCCGATGATTTTATTGCTTTTACGAAAAACGACTCCAAGGGTTGCGGCGGCGTCATGCGAATAGCGCCTCTTGCGCTCGATCACGACACGGCACGCTTTTGCGGCAATATCGAAAAGCTGGATTACGAATCGGCGCAGATCGCCGCCGTAACGCACGGTCATCCGCACGGTTATATCAGCGCCGCCGTTCTCTGTCATATCCTGCGGCGCATTGTGTTTGCCTCCCGACCTACGCTTCTTTCTTCGATTATAACGGAGGCGATGAATACGGTACGAGGTATATTCCCCTCGGCACCCGAGGTAGGCGAGCTGTTTCGACTGATCGACCGCGCCGCTGTTCTGGCAAAAAACAACCGTCCCGACGAAGAGAACATTCGAAGTCTCGGGCAAGGATGGGTCGCGGAGGAAACGCTCGCCATTGCGCTCTACTGTACTCTTCGTTATTCGGATAATTTTTCGGCAGGCGTACTTGCCGCCGTTAATCACGACGGCGACAGCGATTCGACGGGAGCGGTCACGGGAAATCTTCTCGGCGCTCTTTGCGGATATTCTCGAATCGGTTCCGAATTTAAGAAGAACCTCGAACTTTCGGATGTCATTTTGGAAATCGCCGATGATCTGCACCGAAGCTGTATCAACGAAGAATCCTGTCTGTCCGATCCGAAATGGGTGGAAAAGTATCTGGAAATGCGGCGCGAAAAGCCGCCGCGCCCGACCGATTCCTCTATTTTTATCGGCGCTCAAATCGGAAACATTTCCGACACCGACGGGTACGACGCCGTTATGCATTCGGAGGTGCTCACCTTTTCGGGAATGAAAAAAGATACCGATCCGAGTGAGCTTACCGTCGGTTCGGCGCGTATCGTATATACGGAAGACCTGCCCTGCCGCTTCGTGATCAAAACGGTAGGACCGAAATGGCAGGACGGCAAGCACGGCGAAGGCGAATATCTTGCCTCGTGCTATCGAACCGCCTTGATCCTTGCCGCCGAACACGGTGCGCGCAGTATCGCTTTTTTACCCGTTTCGGTCGGCGTTCACGATTTTCCCACCGAATTCGGCGCCAAGATCGCCGTGCGCACCGTCGTGGAATTTGTTTTGAAAAACCCCGGGGTGTTCGGAAAGATCGGATGGATTGTAAAAAACGAACAGGAGCTTGAGATCTGCCGCGCTCAGATCGAACGCTATGATCTGGACAGACTTACGGAAACCGTCGATTTTTAAAATATCACACATAAAGGAGAAACCGTTATGAACCTTGCATTTTCAAATGAAATCAAACTGAAAGCGGAAAACTCCGCACCCGTTCCGGGTTTTGCTCACACAAAGCTCAATCTTTTGCTTCTCGAGCAGCGCAAAAGAGCCGAGCAGCTCGCCATTCGAACCGAAATGCGCATTGCCGACGTGGGAAGGCTTCCCGTTTCGGACGAAGCGCTGAGCGTGGTGTTATGTGCGCTTTTTGATGACGCCGTTCATGTCGCATCGGAATCCGAGAGAAAATATCTTTATACCGCAATTTTGGTGCGTTCGGGTCAGCTTTTGATCTCCATGAAGGCTTCGGCGGGAAAGATCAGTTCTCCGAATGAAGCCGCTGACTTTGCCGACGAAAACCGCGCCGAGCTTTCGGATATCAAGGAAAAGTCGGAAAAAATCGGAGGGGATTTCGTCTGTTCGAGCGAAAAGGGCATGATTTGCTATACATTCTGCCTTGGGCTTTTCAATTGAATTTCAGCATAAAACCGCAATTTCGAAAACGAAAAGGCGCTTCGCATTAAATTAAGCGAAGCGCCTTTTTCATTCCGCAAAGAGATTTGCCTGCGGAATTTGTCCCATCGAACGAAAACGGACACCCGAGAGGAGTGTCCGTAAAATCGTAAAAATCGAGATGGATGAGCCGAGCGGCTTATCTGCCGTGGAACAACTTCTTCGTTTCGTATTTCGGCTCACACGTAAGGTGGATGCCGAGCTTGCGGTAGGTATCCTGATCGACCTGTGCCAAAATGACCGTAGAATGTGCCTGGCATCCGCGAAGAGCCGACAGCATATCGAACGCTTTTTTTGCAACGGGACTGTCTGCGGCGCTGACCGAAAGAGCGACCAGCGTCTCGTCCGAATGAAGACGAGGGTTGTGGTTGCCGAGCACCTCGGTCTTGAGAGCCTGAACCGGCTCGATAACCTCACGCTTGATGATCGACGTTTCCTTATCAATCCCCGCAAGTCTCTTTACGGCGTTGAGAAGAGCTGCCGAAGAAGCTCCGAAGAGCTGGCTTGTCTTGCCCGTCACGATCGTTCCGTCGGAAAGCTCGATGGCAACGGCAGGACGGTTGTCGGTCTCTTCGCTGCGTAGGAGCGCCGCTTTTACGCAGGTACGATCCTCGGGGGTGATACCCGCCTGCTTCATCAGAAGTTCAATCTTGCCGACAACCTCGTCGGTCTCCTTACCCATGCGGCGGTTGCACAACGCCGTATAATAACGGCGGATAATCTCATCCTTTGAAGCCTTGCAGACCACTTCATCGTCCACAATGGCATACCCCGCCATGTTGACGCCCATATCAGTCGGAGACTTATACGGACTTTCGCCCGCGATTTTTTCGAAAATCGCGTTCAGAACGGGGAATATCTCAACGTCGCGATTATAATTGACCGTCGTTTCGCCGTATGCCTCCAGATGAAAGGGATCGATCATATTAACGTCGTTCAGATCAGCGGTCGCTGCCTCATACGCAAGGTTTACAGGGTGCTTGAGCGGAATGTTCCAAATCGGGAAGGTCTCATACTTTGCATATCCTGCTGAAATGCCGCGCTTATGCTCATGATAAAGCTGCGACAGGCAGGTCGCCATCTTTCCGCTTCCGGGGCCGGGAGCCGTAATGACAACAAGCGGGCGGGAGGTTTCGATGTAATCGTTCTTGCCGAGTCCCTCGTCGCTGACGATGTGCTTGACATTGAGCGGATATCCCTCAATCGGATAATGCAAAAAGACACGGATGCCGAGGCTTTCCAGTTTCTTTTTGAAGTTTTTCGCCGCCGGCTGACCGCTGTATTGCGCAATGACGACACTTCCGACATAAAGCCCGATGCCCGTAAAGGCATCGTACAGGCGGAGAACGTCGGCATCATACGTGATGCCGAGGTCGCTGCGCATTTTGTTCTTTTCGATGTCCGACGCATTGATGACCATAACGATCTCGACCGTGTCGGCGATCTTCTTCAGCATCTGCACCTTGATATCGGGCGCAAACCCGGGGAGAACGCGCGACGCATGATAGTCATCAAACAGCTTTCCGCCGAATTCAAGATATAGCTTTCCGCCGAATTTTTGGATTCGCTTGCGTATCTGTTCCGACTGCTCGGCAATGTAAAGTTCCTTATCAAATCCGATTTTCCCGCTCATAAATACCCCCGACGAATATAGTTTTAACACACAAACAGCTATTATTTTACAGGAAAATACCGCATATTTTGTCGAATTATTGTAAATAAAATATAAATACGCCCGATAGATTTCTTTATCGGGCGTCAAAAACTTATATCGAGAACAAAAGCTCGCTGTAGGTCGGGAAGGGCCAGTATTTTTCCGAGACCCAGCTTTCCATGCTGTCGGATACGGCGCGCGCCTCCTGCATGATCGGAAAGATCACGTCCTTGATAAAGACCGCCTTTTCCCGCATGTCGGACACGGTGTGAAGATCCAAAAGACGAAGCTCGATCTCGGAGGATTTTTTGTAAAGACACTTGTTCAGCGAAGAGAGCTTTTCGATCAGCTCCCGTTCGAGGCTGTCCTCTTCGATTCCGATGCTCTTTTTCATCGCAATGCTTCCCGCAAGCTCCTTGCAGTATGCCGTCACCGACGGAATAATCTCTTTTTTTATCATTTCGAGCATGGTAAGCGCTTCGATATTGAGGGTCTTGACATAATTTTCGAGGTAAATCTCGTAGCGCGCATGCATCTCGGCTTCGGAATAGATACCGAACGACATAAACAGCTCTTTATTTTTGGGGTGAATGAAATACGGGAACGCGTCGACCGAGGTTTTGAGATTCAGCAATCCGCGTTTTTCCGCTTCTTTTACCCATCCCTCGCTGTAATTGTTGCCGTTAAAAATAATGCGTTTATGCTCACGGATGGTCGTGATGATCAGCTCGTTGAGCGCAACGGTAAAGTCGGGCGCGCCCTCCAGCTTATCGGCAAATTCGCAAAGTTCCTTTGCGACAATGGTATTGAGCACGACATTCGGCGTGGAGATTGACGCAGACGAACCGACCGAGCGGAATTCGAATTTGTTGCCCGTAAAGGCAAAGGGGCTTGTGCGGTTGCGATCGGTGGTATCGCGGGCAAAGCGCGGCAGGACATGCACGCCGATGCGCATATCGATCTTTTCCTTTTGCGCGTAGTCTTTTCCGCTCTCGATGCTGTCGAGTATCTCGCCCAGCTCATCCCCCACCGACATGGAAATAATGGCGGGCGGTGCTTCGTTTGCACCGAGGCGGTGATCGTTTCCGGGACCCGACACCGAAACACGCAAAAGATCCTGATATTCGTCGACTGCCTTGATAACAGCAACCAAAAACAGCAGAAACTGTGCATTTTCGATCGGCGAATCACCCGGCTCCAAAAGGTTTACTCCTTCGTTTGTGGAAAGCGCCCAGTTGTTATGCTTGCCGCTTCCGTTGACGCCGGCGAAGGGCTTTTCGTGGAGAAGACATTCCATTCCGTGGCGGCGCGCCACCGTCTTCATCATCTCCATCATAAGCTGGTTATGATCGGTCGCAATGTTGGTCGAGGTATAGATCGGAGCAAGCTCGTGCTGTGCCGGCGCGACCTCGTTGTGTTCGGTCTTGGCAAGGATTCCGAGCTTCCACAGTTCTTCGTCCAGTTCTTTCATGTAAGCGGAAATGCGGGGCTTGATCGTGCCGTAATAGTGCGCCTCCATTTCCTGACTCTTGGGCGGCTTTGCGCCGAAAAGCGTTCTTCCGCAGAAAATAAGATCCTTGCGCTTTAAGTAAAGCTCGCGGTCGACGATGAAATATTCCTGCTCCGCGCCGACGGTTGCGATAACACGCGTCGTTTTGGTGTCGCCGAACAGGCGCAGAATGCGCAGTGCCTGCTTGTTCAAGACCTCGTTCGAGCGCAAAAGCGGCGTTTTCTTATCGAGCGCATCGCCCGCATATGAGCAGAACACGGTCGGAATGCAGAGCGTGCGATCCTTGATAAAGGCATATGCCGTCGGATCCCATGCCGTGTAACCGCGCGCTTCGAAGGTCGCGCGAAGTCCGCCCGACGGGAAAGAGGAAGCGTCCGACTCACCCTTGACAAGTTCCTTGCCCGAGAACTCCAAAATGACGCTGCCGTCGCCCATCGGCGAGATGAAGCTGTCGTGTTTTTCCGCCGTATATCCCGTCATCGGCTGGAACCAATGGGTGAAGTGCGTGGCGCCGTGCTCGACCGCCCAGTCCTTCATGGCGGCGGCGACGATGTTGGCGATACTCTTATCCAGACTTTTTCCGTTTTCGCGGGTCTTTTTGAGCGCCTTATAGGTCTCCTTGGGGAGACGTTCTCTCATAACACGGTCGTCAAAAACAAGACTTCCGAAAATTTCGGTGATGGAATTCATGCAAACCTCCGAGAAAAAATAAAAAGGCGCTGCGAATCAATATCGAAAAATATTATCCGCAGCGCCTTTGCTACGTACCTATTATACACGGCTTTTCCGTTCCTGTCAAGACGTCGCCGCAATTTTCCGAAAAAACTTGACAAACGGACTGAATTGTTCTATATTGAAAAAGCAAAAAAACAATATCGGAGGTATAGAGCATGAATCCGACTTATTTTTCAATCGACACCGCACCCGCCGTTTTATACGGTGAAGAAAATAAAGATGTTTTTCTGTTCGTACACGGTCTTTGCGGAAGCAAAGAGGAGGCGGCGCGTTTTTTTGAAACGGTGTCCCCTTTCGGTTTTTCGGTTCTGGCGATCGACCTTCCCGAGCACGGCGGGCGCACCGACGCAAAAAAGCTTGTGCCGTGGGACGTCGTTCCCGAGCTGCAAGCCGTGCTGCACTATGCGCGAGAGCATTTTTCAACGGTGTCGCTGCGCACCGTCAGCATCGGGACGTGGTTTTCGCTTCAGGCTTTTCGGGATGAGACGATACAAAAATGTCTTTTCTCCTCTCCGCTTTTTGATATGGAGGAAATGATCCGCGGGCTGATGGCACACGCAAACGTATCGGAGGAAAGGCTCAAAGACGAGGGCGAAATTCCGACCGATCTCGGGCAGACTCTTTCGTGGCGCTATCTTACTTATGTACGCGATCATCCCGTATCGCCCCTGTGCCGCCACACGTCGATCTTGTATGCGACGGAGGATGAAATGATACCGCGAAAGACGATCGACGCTTTTGTTTCGCAGGGCAGCTGTACGCTGACCCTTTACGAGGGCGGTCAGCATTGGCTGCGCACCGAAGAAGAGCTTTCGTTCATGCGGGAATGGGAAAGAAAGGCTCTTTCATTGTAAAAAAGAACGGGCGCTTAAACGCCCGTTCTTTTTGATAAGAATAAAACAGCAATCAAAGCCCGTTATGCAGTCCCAAGCCTGCCGCGCCCAAAAGGCCCGCGTCGCTTTTCAAAACGGCAAAATAAACGGGACAACGACCGGTCACGTGGCGGTTGAGGTACTCGCCCAGCACGTCGCTTTCATTGGTGATACCGCCCGCAAGGACGATCTCATCGGGGTCGAATACCTCGACAAAGCTTTCGATGCCCGCTCCGAGGTATGAGCAGTAGCGGTCGAGAATGACCTTTGCGTCCTCGTTCCCGTTTCGGATCGCCGAGAAGATCACTCTTGCGTCCAATTTATCGGGTGCAGTCTTAACGGCTTTATACAGCTCGCCTTCGGTTTTATAGTCGTAATGAAGCGCGTCGGACACCAGCGCGGTTGCGGAAGCATACTGCTCGAGACAGCCTCTTTTTCCGCAGGGACAAGATCTTCCGCCCGCCTCGACCGTAATATGCCCGAGCTCACCCGCCTGACCGTGCGCGCCCGAATAAAGCGACCCGTTCAAAATAAGTCCGCCGCCCACGCCCGTTCCGAGCGTTACAAGGATCATGTTGCGCGGCTTGCGGGGATTTACGGTGTATTCGCCGATCGCGGCGCAGTTGGCATCGTTTTCCAAAAAAACGGGAAGGTCGCTTACACGGCGTATGCAATCGCGAAGCGGAAAGCCGTCGAGCGAAAGATTGGTGCAATTCAGGATCGTTCCGTTTTTTTGATCCAAAAATCCCGGCACACCGACGCCGATCGAACGGATCTCTCCCGGATGTCGTGCCGTTATTCTTTCGACGATCTCGCAAAGCGCTTTTCCGAAATCCGAAGGATCCTTCGGGGTCGGAACGCTGCCGCGATCGATCAGTTTAAGATCGGAGAGAACTCCGTATTTTACGGAGGTCCCGCCGACATCAATTCCGAGATACATCTTACTTTCCTTCCTCATTATCAAAAAACTTTCCGCGCAGGATCACGCGGTCGATCGAATAATCCTTTTTCAGAATGACAAGATCCGCGCGTTTTCCCGGCGTGATACTGCCGCAGAGCGAATCAATGCGCACCGCACGCGCGGGCGTCTGCGAGCACATGCGGAACACGCTTTCGGGCGGAAGCCCGAAGGAAATAGCATTCACGGCGCAGTCGTGAACCGTCACGGTGCTTCCTGCGATGGTTCCGTCGGGAAGGCGGGCGTGACCGTCCTTTACGATAAACGGAAGCTCGCCGATATCATACTCGCCGTCGGGCATGCCGCAGGCACGGAGCGAATCGCTGATAAAGAGCATATGCGTATCGCCGAGCATGCGGAAGGACAGGCGGAGAACTGTGGAAGAAATATGAAAGCCGTCACCGATGAATTCACAGAACAGCTGTCTTTCCAGTCCCGCGCCGACGACGTTCGGTTCGCGGTGATGAAGCGAACGCATTCCGTTGAAGGTGTGCGTGAGCCCGTCCGCGCCCGCGTCGATGGCAGCGATCGCCTGCTCGTAATTGCCGTCGGTGTGGGCAAGCGAAATGCTGATATTTTTCGAGAGTGTGCGAATAAATTCAAGGGCACCGGGAAGCTCGGGGGCAACACTTATGCGGCGAATGATATACCCGCAGGCTTCGTTCAAACGGTTTACCTCATCGATATCGGGGTTACGCAGATGCGCTTCGTTCTGCGCGCCGCGGTAACGGTAGCTGAAATACGGTCCTTCGAGATGGATACCGGCAATGTTGGAGCCCTTTATATCGCTGTGCGCGGCCTTGGCAAGCGCTTTCACGGCGCACATGGTCTTTTCGGGCGAAAGTGTCTCGGTCGACGGCAGTACCGTCGTCACTCCGTGCGCTGCATAATGGCACAGCATTTTTTCATAATCCCCCACGCTTGCACCGTCCGACGCGTCCACTCCGACACATCCGTGTGTATGGATATCCACAAAGCCCGGCACGATATAGCGGTCGGTGCAGTCGTAAACTTCCTCGTCGTTTCCGCAGTCGCCCAGTTTTTCGATCCCGTTTTCCGAAAAGGAGACGTCGCCCTTTTCGAAACGGAAACCGTCGTTCAAAAAAACTCCGTTCTTTAAAATCATCCCTCGTACGCCTCCTTATCGCAAAATACGACCACATCGGAATGCAGATTCAAAAGGCTTGCGGGAAGCTCGGTACTCACCGTGTCGGTCAGAAGTCCTTTTACAACGGCGTGCTTGCTCTTTCCGCTCGCCAAAAGCAATATCTTGCGCGATTTCAGAATGGTCGAAACGCCCATCGTGATCGCCTTGCGCGGCACTTCGTCGATCGAATCGAAGAAACGGGAATTGGCTTCGATCGTGCTTTCGGTAAGCTCGGTCACATGCGTTTTTGCATCAAGACTTGCGTCGGGTTCGTTAAACCCGATATGTCCGTTTTGACCGATTCCCAGTATCTGAAGATCGATTCCGCCTGCTTTTTCGATTGCCGCTTCATAATCGCGGCAAACTTTTTCGGGGTCGGCGGCGCTTCCGTCGGGGATATGAATCGCCTCACGCGGGATATTGACCTTCGAAAACAGATTTTCTTCCATGAAGACATGATAGCTTTCGGGGTTGTCCTTCGCGATCGGGTAGTATTCATCCAAATTGAAGGTGGTCACGCCGGAAAAATCAAGCTCGCCCGCCTCATACATGCGGCAAAGCTCGCGGTACATTCCGACCGGAGTCGAACCCGTCGCAAAGCCCAACACGCAATCGGGCTTTATGATGATCTGACTTGCCACCATTTTTGCCGCCGCTTTTGACATTTCCTCATAATTTTCACACAAAACCAAACGCATCGGAACACTCCCTTTTTTATTTTAGACAAATGCAAAAAATAACTTTTCTGCCCCTATTATATAGCAACCGCACACGATTTTATTTACACGATTTGATAAAGTATTTGCACTATTTGAGAAAAACTACTTGATTTTTGACAAAATTCGCGCTATAATCATCGCATACCGACCGTACTTTGGGAGGAAACGACTATGGAATACGTGGGAACACGCCTGCGCGACGATATTACGATCGACGAGCTTTTTTCCATGCACTATTTCGAATACACGAAAGGCTTTGCCTTTGAGGGCGAATCGCACGATTTTTGGGAATTTGTCTATGCGGATAAGGGCGAAGTGATCGTGACGGCGGGCGACCGTGAGCTCACCCTTTCGCACGGCGACGCTTTTTTTCATCCTCCGAATCAATGGCATTCCATCCGTTCGGAAAACGCCGCCAACGCCGTCATTTTCTCCTTCAGCTGCCATTCCTCCGTTATGGACTGGTTTTACGATCGCCGACTTAAGGCGGGAAATTCGCAGAAAAAGCTGATCTCCAAAATTCTGAACGAAGGAATGCGATGTTTTGACAGCCCCTTCGGCGATCCGTATACCGAGCGGCTCATCCGCAAGCGCTGGGCGCCCGTCGGTGCGGAGCAACTCATCCGCCAATATCTTTCCGAGCTTTTGATCCTGTTTATGCGGGACGAAAACGACACGGTTCAGATGTCCTCCTTCAAAAGTCACATATCCGACGCCACCTTCGACGAGATCGAAGCGTACATGCAGAAAAACATCGGGCGGCATCTCACCCTTACCGACATTGCGGCGTATGCCAACATCAGCGTGTCCTCTCTTCGTGAGATCTTCCGCAACAACGCCTCGTGCGGGGTGATTGATTATTTTATCTTCATGAAGATCGACCGCGCCAAGTGGTATATACGCGAGGGAAATTACAACATCACCCAGATTGCCGAGCTTTTGGGGTACTCCTCCCCGCATTATTTTTCGCGTCAGTTCCGCGAAAAGACAGGCATGTCTCCCCTGCAATACGCAAAATCGGTGCAATCGCTCGTTTCGGGCAATCTTACAAAACAGCGGTAAGCTTCCGAAAACTCCGTATCATTCCGATTTCCGAAAGAAGGCTTTTCCTTATGACACTGCGGCGTCCGCTTGTTCCGCTTTGCGCCGTGACGATACTTGCAACGCTCCTCTTGGCACAAAGCGCCTTTCTTTTGTTCATACCGATTTTTTGTGCCGCCGTCTTCTTCATTGTCTTCGCGCGCGACGGACACAGTGTGCGCGTTTACGGTGTTTTATCGCTTTTGATGGTACTGCTCAGCCTTTATCCCGTCCTTTACGAAGCGATGCACACGCAAAAGCGCATTCCTTATTCCGAATCGACCGAATATCGCGGAACGGTGACCGAGGTTTTCTACGGAAAGTACGCAACGACCGTTACGGTTCGTCTCACAAGCGGCGTGCACCGCGGCGAAAACTGCGGAATACGGCTCGGAACAAAGCAGGCGCCGCCGGCGCTTTTTGAAACGATACGGTTTCACGGCAATGTTCTGCCGAGCGAGAAAGTTTACGACAAAGCGGAGCTTTGCCGTCTTTACGCAAAAAACGTGCGCCTTTGCACAGCGGTCTTATACGATTGGACGGCGGACGAGCCTATGCCGAGCGAGATTTCTCTGCGGCAAAAAGTCTATTTTCGTCTGCGCCGCTCTTTTTCGCAAATATTAGACGGAGATACGCAGTCGATGGCGCTGGCGCTTTTGACAGGCGACCGAACGGGACTTTCGTCCGAGCGAACCGACTTTTACCGCCGTGCGGGGCTTTATCCGTTCCTATGCATTTCGGGCATACACGTCATGCTGACGGCGGGACTTTTTCGTCGAATCCTGAATGTGCTGCGCCTTTCGCCGATATTGCAAATATTTGTCCTTTTTCCCTTTCTGTTTGCTTTTGCCCTCATCGGCGGCACGAGCGGATCGGTGCTTCGCGCCTGTCTCATGGCGGCGATCTTGTGGCTTGCTCCGCTGTTCTCTCGCGAATACGATTCGGTCTCCTCTCTCTGCTTCGCCTATCTTGTTTTATGGCTTTTCAATCCGTACATGCTGTTCGATCTCGGCACCGCGCTTTCGTTTGCTGCGACCCTCGGCATTGTTCTTGCGGACCAGCTTCGGCACGATATGCCGTATCCCGGCATGGGGAAGCTTTTTCCGACGCTTGCGGGTTCGGTTTATGCAAGCGGCTTTACCGCGCTCCTTTGCATGGAAAACATCGGAGGGCTGTCCCTGCTTTCACCCTTTTCGAATCTTCTCGCGGGGGCGGTATTTGTCCCCGCCATGACGCTCTTGCTCGCGACGGCGGTGCTTTGTCTTTTTCCCGCTTTCTCGGTGACGAAATTCCCTCTTTCGGTTTTATCTCTTGCCGACC
>URJL01000049.1 GCA_900548115.1 uncultured Eubacteriales bacterium | reverse complement strand
CCGCCGTAAACCTCGATGATCGCCTTGCCGCCGACATAGTCCTGATTTTCGTACTGGATCCGAAAGGCGTCGGCATACGCCTTTTTATCGGTTTTCAGGCGATCGAACGAATAAGTCTCCACCGTCTCGTACTTCGACTTGTAATCGTCCTTTAATAGGACGACCGTTCCGCGCACATCGCGGATCTTTTTGATCGGCACGCCGCGTTCCAAAAGGCGGGCAATCTCAGGGATTGACCGCTCCCCCATGCCGTAGCTGATGATATCGGCGCGGGAATCGATGAGGATGCTGCGGCGAAGTTTATCGTCCCAATAGTCATAATGCGCAAAGCGGCGGAGCGACGCCTCCAGCCCGCCGATGATGATCGGCACGTCGCCGTAGGCTTCGCGGATGCGGTTGCAGTAGACGATCACGGCGCGGTCGGGACGAAGACCCGCTTTTTTTTCGGGGGAATAATAATCGTCCGAACGGCGTTTTTTTGCGGCGGTGTAGCCCGCCACCATCGAGTCGACGTTTCCCGAGCTTACAAGAAAGCCGAGGCGGGGCCGTCCGAACACGCAGACGCCTTTTCCCGAACCGTCCTTATATGAGGTCTTGTATTCGGGCTGAGCGATCATGCCGACGGTAAAGCCGCACGACTCCAAAATCCGTGCGATCAGTGCCGAGCCGAAGCTCGGATGGTCGACGTATGCGTCGCCCGAAACATAGACGAAATCGGGCGTCGAAATGCCCTCGGGAAGCTCTTCCTTCGACATGGGCAGCGGTTTATTGGCAAGGGTGATATAATTCATATTTTCTCCGAAACGACAAAAATCTCTTTTATTAAGAATACCACAAAAATCGGATTCTGTAAAGGCAAATTTATTCCTCGCGTCTTCGCACCTTGGGGATACATTCCGACGGACTTACGTGATAACAGCGCTTGAACAGCTTGCTGAAATAGCCGGGGTCGTCAAAATTTACGGTCACGGCGGTCTCCAGAACCGAAAACTCCCCGCTTGCCAGCATTTCCTTTGCCTTTTTCAGCCGAAGCATATTGCGGTACTGCACGGGCGACATTCCCTTTTCCGCCTTGAACGCGCGGCGGAACATGCACTCCTTGACGTGAATCATCTCGGCAAGCTCCGCCGAGGAAATGTCGGAAATGTAGTTGTTTTCAAGATACAAAATCGCCTTGTAAATGTTGTTGCGGCTGCTTTTCAAAAGCGTGCGGCGGGTATTGACGGCGGCGCGGTACAAAATGTCATAAAACATCGAGCGGCACTCGAATTTGTAGCCGTACGAACCGGTGATCCATTTGCGGTGGAGCTTGGTAAACAGGTTGAAGAATTCGTTTTTCTGATCCTTCAGCAAAAGACAGATCCCGTTTCCCGGCGAATAGATTTTGCCGTCGGGCGTGCGCAAAACAAAATTCAGCGAAATATGCTTGCCGCTCTCGGCGGTGTCCCAACGCGAGCGGTAGGTCACGTCGTACGGCAGATACACGATATCGCCCGCCGAAAAGCTCAGCTCCTGCCCGTTTTCGGTCACAAACCGGATCTTTCCTTTCACCACGTAAAAAAAGCGGTCGCGCAGAACCATTCCCTTTTCACAGACATACGGTTCGGGGGGGAATATCGTTTTGTCTGTCACCGAAAAAGAGCTGATCGTAAATTCTTTATCCGTCATCTCCGAAAGATTTAATTCATACATATACTTTTCTCCTTGCGGGAAAATGTGCTTGACTACTGTATTATACAACAAAAATACCGTTTTGTCCATTCCTATTGCGAAAAAAGTCGGGTATAGTGATACCGTAACGTATCAAGCGGCACTTTTGCCGCAGAAAGCATCTTTTTTGAAAGGATTCGGTATCGTTTTATGAAAAAAGTCAAGGTCTGCATCGTCGGAATGGGCGAATTTTCGGATTTTTTCATTCCGCTTTTCAAGTCGCATCCCAATGTTTCGGAGGTCTCGATCTGCGATCTCATTCCCGAACGCTGCGACGCCGCCATCAAAAAGCACGGCGGAATCACCCGCGTTTTCAAATCCTTGGACGACGTGATCGAAAACGGCAAGGACATCGACTGCATCGCGCTCTTCACGCAGCGCCACCTGCACGGTCCGATGGTCATTGAAGCTCTGGAGGCGGGAAAGCATGTTTTCAGCGCCGTTCCGATCGCAACAACCGTCGAGGAGACCGAAAAAATCATCGAGCTTGTTAAAAAGACCCATCTTACCTACATGACCGGTGAGACCTGCTATTATTTTCCCTGCGCCATTTACTGCCGCAATGCGTACAACGAGGGCAAATTCGGCGAATTCGTCTACGGCGAGAGCCAGTATTATCACGATATGGCGACCTTCTACAGCGCATTTGCCCGCTCGGGCGGCGACAGCTGGAAGCGCGTTGCGGGAATCCCGCCCATGTATTATTCGACCCATTCGATCTCGATGATGGTATCGGTCATCGGTCAGCACGCGACAAAGGTTTCGTGTATGGGCTTCCGCGATCATGACCCCGACGAGGTGTTCGGCGTGGGCAAAAACAACTGGGACAATCCCTTCTCCAACGAGACCGCCATCATGCAGATGTCGGGCGGCGGTATCGCCCGCATTAACGAGTTCCGCCGCGTCGGAATCGGACACAAGCCTTCGTCTTACATCACCTGTCTTTACGGCACGAAGGGTGCGTATGAGGGTTCGGTTACACAGCACGTTATGATCAAGGGCGTTGCCGCGGGCGTCGACGATACCCGCATCGATTATGTGAGCGATCTTGTCAACACAAAGCATTATGTCGAGGAGCAAAAGACCGACGCCTTTAATATTCACGTCGACCCCATCTCCGAGCCGTCGCACCGCGGTTTTGCCGCCGTTCACGATCTTTCGCGTCTGCCGAAAGCTTTCCGCGACGTTCCGCACACCGTGCATTACAACTCGCACCCGTATCTTGTCGACGACTTTTTCCGCGCCGTCGTCACGGGAAAGCTTCCGCCCAACAACGCGTGGGATTCGGCGCGTTATATGATTCCCGGCATCATCGCACACGAGTCGGCTCTGAAGGACGGACTTCCCATGGAGGTTCCGGATTTTGGCGACGCGCCGAAGAATTGGGAAAAGCTGACCTTTGAGCCCATCGATTATTACGAAGAATAAACCGTCAAAATCCCGGAGGAAGAATATGAAATACAGTGCCTGTATCGATATGATGTTTCCGCAGTTTGATTTTTACGATCGGTTTCGCGAGGTAAAGCGTGCGGGGCTTTCCGCCGCCGAATTTTGGAAATGGTCGAACAAAGACCTTTCGCGCGTAAAAGAGGAGCTGCAAAAAAACGAGCTTTCTCTTTCGATCTTCAATCTTGATTCCCGCAATGAGGCTCTTTCCTATGACCTCTCCCGCGGAATTCTGAACGCGGCGCGAAAAGAAGAGCTGATCGACGCCTTTTACGAAAGCGTCGAGGTCTGCCGCAGTCTGTCCGCGCACGCCATGATCGTTCTGATCGGCGAGACGAGAGACGATCTTTCAAAGGAACAGCAGGAGGAAAACGTTCTGGAAAGTCTTCTTGCGATCAAGCCCTATGCCGAAAAGGAACGGGTAAATCTCGTTGTCGAGCCGCTCAACGCGACCGACCGCAAAAATTATTTTATGCCGTATTCCGCTCCCCTTTTCGACATTCTCGAAAAGGTAAACAGTCCGCGCATTCGTATGCTTTTCGACATTTATCATCAGCAGATGACCGAGGGGCATTTGTGCGAGAGCATAGAAAAATACATAAGCCGAATCGGGCATTTTCACGTCGCCGACTGTCCCGGGCGGCACGAGCCGGGAACGGGTGAGATCAACTATCCGTTCGTCCTGTCGCACATCGCACGTCTTCCTTTCGACGGCTATGTGGGGCTGGAATACCGTGCGACAAAAGAGGACGGGAAAACATTCGGATTTCTTTCGGAGGTACACGCATGAAGAAGCTGAAAGTCGCCGTGATCGGAGCCGGGATGATCGCGCAAAGCGCGCATCTCCCCGCCTACCGTTATTTTTCCGATCGCTTTTCGGTCTGCGCCGTGAGTGACGTGAACGAAAAAGCGGCAAAAGACGCCGCCGAAAGATTTGATATTCCGCACGTATATACCGACGCCGAGGAAATGCTGCAAAAGGAAAAGCCCGATCTTGTATCGGTCTGCGCCCCCAACAGACTGCACAAGTCCATGACCCTTGCGGCGCTTCGAAACGGCGCGCACGTCGTTTGCGAAAAGCCGCTCGCCTTTACGCTGCATGACGCCAAAGAAATGTTCGACGCGGCGCGTGAAAAGGGACTTTTGCTCTGCGCCTGTCAAAGTATGCGTTTCACGCCCGACCGTCTCGCCGCAAAGGCATTTTTGGAAAACGGAAACGCGGGAACGCCGTACTACTGCGAATTTTCCCGCATCCGTCGGCGCGGCATTCCCTTTTGGGGAACCTTTCATATCAAAGAAAAGAGCGGCGGCGGCGCTCTGGTCGACATCGGCGTGCATATGCTCGACGCGGTGCTGTGGCTGATGGGCAGTCCCGAAGTCGACCGCGTAAGCGGAACGACCGCGCGCAAGCTGCACACCGAGCTCGGCTCGGCAAAGGGCAGCGGCGCGCTGAGCGGCAATCTGCAAAACGCGCGCGCCTTCGATCCGAACGAAATGAACGTCGAGGATTTTGCCTCGGGACACATCACCTTTAAAAACGGCGGAAGCATGAATTTCAAAGTCGCGTGGGCTGCCAATCTTCCCGACGAGACGACGATCCGCATTGCAGGCGAAAAGGCGGGTATCCTGCTTCCCGAAGCGAAAATTTACAGCGGGGAAAAAGACGTTTCCGACCTTGCGGTAAGCCCCGACGCTTTTGCCGTCGGCGCGCCCTTCTCGGGTCATTTTCATGTTTTGTATCATTTTTACGATTCGATCGTAAACGGTGCGTCCCTTGTGATAAAGCCCGAAGAAACCATCAACACCGCCGGTATTCTCGAAGCGTTTTACCGCTCCGCGGAGCTTTTGCGCGAGGTGTCGTTCGACGAGCTTTTGTGATCTGCCGACGAAAGACAAATATTTCGGGACAAAGAGCAGCCTATCGAAAAGGACAGGCTGCTCTTATTGTGCTTTATCAAAAGCTTTTATGTTTAACGTCGCATAATCTCTTCACCGTACACGCCATGTACAACGTTTTTTCCGATTCAAAAAAGATCGGCAATTTTTCGGACATTTTTCGTATTTTTTGCATACAATACAGTATAACCGCAAAAATTCCGTTACGGTTCGGGAAAGGGTTCAATTTTATGAAACGAAATTGCAAAATGCTCGGCATCTGTGTAATGGCGGTGGGAGTTCTGATCTTTCTTGCCTGCTTTCTGCCGCCCATGGTCATGGTTTGCGTGGAAGCGGTTTTGCTGGTCGTTTTGGGGTATTTGTATTTTACCCTGTAAATGCCCTCACCGTTTCGGAAAGGAGACTGCCATGAAAATCGTTGTGCTTCAGCCGTCCGGCTTTTTCAAAAAAATTCTCTCTGCCTTTATGAAAAACAAAGGAAAAAAATAATTCGCTGCATATCGCGGGCTTTTCTCCCATATATTGGCAACAGAAAATAAGCGTAAAAAAGGAGCTACACGAACGATGGATATTCAATGTACGCCCGCCTCTTTTGCAATACGGATTAGTGAAAAACGGGAATGTGAAAACGAGACCGAATTCATGCTGCCCGAATACCTTCCCAACCTGCAAAGTCTTATACGGACCGATGTGCGCGTAAAGATCACCGACAAAACCGTCGGCGAATCGGGAGTTACGGTAAACGGAACGCTGATATACACGGTGCTTTACGTTTCGGATCGGAACGGCGCGCTGAAATGCGCCGTCTTTACCGACGACTTTTCCGCCGGATTTGATTTTCCCGAAAAAGAAGATTCTTCGGCGGAAAACCTGCATGTTCTCGCTTTCTCCTGTGTAAACGGCGTGAACGCCAAAATGCAAAGTCAGCGCCGCATTTCGGTCAAGAGTCGTTTTTCGGTCTTTTGCGAAGTGTTGGCGACCGACCTTTCGGAGGAGCTTCCGAAAAATGATTCCGACGACCGTCACTGTGCCCTGCAATACCGCAAAAAAAGTGTGGAAAGCGGCATCCTGAAGATCTCAGACGAATACCGTCACAACTTTTCCGAAGAGCTGTTTTTGGAAGACGGGATGCCCGAAATTTCGGATATTCTGCTCGCCGACGCTTCGGTTTGCGTAAAGGAAATAAACGCAAACGAAGAAAAGGTCACGCTGTCGGGCGAGCTTTTGTTTTCCTGTCTTTACGAAGCAAAGGACGGCGAAAAGAGCGAATACATATGCTTCACGAAAACGATTCCCTTTGAAGCCGAGCCCGACTTCGATTTTAACGCCGAGGGGCAAAAGATCACGGCACAAGCCGTTCTTTCGTCGCTGTCGGTCGAAAACATTGCCGACGCTTACGGCGAGCAGAAAAAGCTGTCGGTCAGCGGCGAGATCACCTTCTGTCTTTTGGGCTTTTCCAACAAGACCGTGTCGGTTGTGACCGATCTTTACTCGACCGATTGCATCGTTGTCCCCCGTGTGCAAAATGTGCGCAACCTTTCGTTCATCGACATCTACGGCGACACACTTTATTCCGAAGAGAGTCTTCGTGCCGAGCTTCGCGGCACGGTCGATCTTATTTCAAGCTCGGTTCACCTTTGCTTCGGCGTACCCGAATTTTCCGACGGCAAAGTTTTTCTTCCCGCAAACGGTTATCTTTCGCTTTTGGGAATGAAAGAAAACGGTGAAGTCGACGCGCTTCGAATTCCGCTTCATCTGAAGGTGCTTTCCTCCGATATTCCCTATTCGCTCGGCGTAGAAAAGCTGAAATGGTTCAATCTGACGGCACTTTGCTCACACGAATGCGAAATTTCGGGCGGCGAGCTGGTCCTGAAGCTGTGGATACGCGAAAGTCTCGGTGTTTTTCGCGATGAGACGCTCAGCCTAATCTGCGGCTTTGACGAAAACGAGGAAAACGCCGAGCCGAAAAAGCACTGCGGCTTTACGCTGTATTTCCCCGACGAGGGCGAGAGCGTCTGGGATGTCTCCAAAAAGCATTCGGTCTCGGTCGAAAAGGTCAAGGCGGAAAATGCCGTGACGGGCGATGTTTTCACAGGGAAAAAGACCGTTCTTCTGCATTGAGTTTTTTCTTTTCCGAACGCCGCTTTTAAAAAACGGCAAAAAAGAACTGCCGCAAGCCGTATTTCACGGTTTGCGGCAGTTTTGTCATGCTTACACTTGCAACTGCGCGATGGCAAATTTGATTTTTCGCTTATTTTACGCTTCGGGACGCGCCCTCGCAAAGCGGCTTTATTTGTCCGTCCCACAGGAATGCCTTTACCTTCGCTGCCTTTTCGGTACTCAGTCCGATCTCGGCAAACGAAATGACCGCGTCCTCTTTGACGGGAACAAATTTTGTATCGATCACCGTTCCGTTCGCGTCATAGCTTGCGAGAACCACAAGCGCGTTCCCTGAAAACGCGGTAACTTCGCAGGCATTTTTCGAAAGCTCGACGGCAGTCTCGCCTTCTTTTATCCATCTTGCCGTCAAGGTAAAATCATCCGCAATCACTTCGTCAAAATCGTATTTTTCTCCGTTTTTATACCAGCCGAGGAAGCGATATCCCTCATTGGGGAAAAACTCCGTCGGGCTTGCGACCGTCGTACCTTCGAGCGCTTTTTCGGTCAGCACGGCATCTTCGCCGCAGCAATAATCAAAGGTCACCGTGCAGATCTTGGCAAGTCTCATCACGCCGCCGCGGTAAACCGCCCGGTACCCTTCCGCGTCGTCCGAGAAAAAGTATTCGCCGTAATCGTCGCAGGCTCCCGTGAAATCGGACGGGTTCTGCATCGTAATGCCGATGATCGGCGTGATATAGCCCGTATCCGTTTCCGCCTCGCTCAGACCGCCGCCGCCGATTGCGATCTTTTGCGCGCCGTTCAGATATATATTGTTTGTTGTTTCGTCCGACTCTTCGCCCGTTCTTTTCGTATTGATATACACCTGCGGCGCGCCGCTCAGCGTAAGACTTCCGTTGCAATAGATACCGCCGCCGTTGCCGCTCGCGGAGCAAAATGCGATCGATCCGCCGCTCATGGTGAAGCTTGCGCCGTTTTCAACCGCCACACCGCCGCCGTTGCCCGCGGTACAGTTCGATATTCTGCCGCCCCGCATAATAAAGGCGCTGCCGCCGTTCACGTGTACACCGCCGCCGTTTTGAGCGTTTCCGCCCGTGATCTCGCCGAATCCGCCCTCGGACGTATCGGTCAGAACAAACGTCTTGTAACCGCCGATCTCAAAAATGCCGCCTGTGCCGACCTGCGAAAGGGTGTAACCGTTCAAATCGAACGTCATATCCTTTTTAACGTTGATTGTGCCGTTAATCTCGGTGTTTTGCAAAAGAATCACCGTGCCGCCGTACTTTGCCTGCGCCGTCGCAGACTCCACGCTTTCACAATACATTCCGTCTGCCGCAGCAAAGATCTCCGCTCCGCACTCGGAGCAGGCAAGAGAATCCTCGGAAACGCTGTGTCCGAGAGCAGGCGTTATAACGTCCAGTTCCTTTTTGCACTTGACGCAAACCATATCGGTGTGGGAAATTTCCGTACATTTCGGTTCGGGATCGTTTAAATATTCAAAAACGTGTTCGCAGTCGGAGCAGGAAAACTCCAGCTCGCAAAGCTGAATGAGGTCGTCGCCCTGACTTTCGTTCACGACCAGTTTATAATAGCGGTACGCCGTGCCGTTTTCAAAATCAAAGTGATAGGAGGCAAAATTTTTGCCTTCCAAAACCGTGTCGTTCGCCATTCCGTGGAGCTTCGTCCAGCGTCCCTCTTTGGTGGTCTCGTCATAATCGTTGCTGCCGAAAAGCGTCCAGCTCCGCGGATTCCGATAAGGCGAGGACTCGGTGTCGTTGCCCGTCGTAAACGTATAACCCGTAACGACCGTCGGTTTTGCGGCTCTTGCCACGACATAGGCGCCGTCTCCGACCGAGACGCACCATTTTGAAAAGAACAACCGGCTCTTTTTTCGGTCGAAAAGATTGGCATATCCTTCTTTATCGTTGGTATTCTTGCCGTCCACGCCGACAAAAGCGACATCTCCTTCGAAGCCGTAAAGAAACGTAAGCTCCGACAGCTGCATATAATCGTCGCCTTTGTTTGCCGTAACTTCGAATTTGTAATAGGAATACGCCGTCTCATTGTCAAACGAATACACAAAGGACTCTTTGTTTCGGTCGGGCAGAACGGTATCGTTTTCAACCGCATGGACAGCCGTCCATGTTCCCGTTTTTTTCTCTTCGTCGTAATCGTTGCTGCCGAAAAGCGTCCAGTCCTTCGGGTTGCGCCCTTTGTAGGTGCGGTTGTCGCTGCCGGTCGTCAGAGCATAGCCGCCGACGACGATCGGCTCGGACGCCTTGAGCGTCACCGACACGGTGTCGCCCTCGTTGTAGAACACGCCCCATTTGGTAGCGTCGCGGCCGTCGATGAGCTTATCCGCCGTCTCCCGCACGGTTCCGGGTGTGCCTACGCTGTCGACGACCGCAAAGGTCACGACGTTCTCCTCCGCCGTTGCCGCACCGCTCATCAAAAGTGCGCAAACGCACAGCAGACATGCCGTGAAAACGGCCCAAAACTTTCTTGTTTTCATCCGTTTTTCCTCCGAAAAATCAAATTTTGCTCCATTCAAAATCAAAATGCATGGCAAGCGAATCGAAAAGCTTTTCCATGATCTGCTTTGCCATTTTTCTTATGTCGATGCTTTTGACAAAAGCGATCGCCTTTTCCCGTTCGGCTTTCGGTACGTTGTAAGCGCCCATACTCATATTGAGAAATCGCTCCAGTTTTTTTTCAAGGGTGAAATACTTGTCGCAGCGTCTTGCCATGTAATTTCGCATGATACCCGACGAGCCGATCTCCAGCTCGTAGAAATCGCTTTCGTTAAGCGTGGGGTTATACGCCGAAAAAATTCGGTACAGTTCGGTCGAGGTCTTTTCGAAAATATATTCCGCAATGCGTTCGTCGGAATAGGCTTCGACATAAATGTCGCGCAGATTTTCGTTCAGTTCGGTCAGCGTCAGCTGTACGGCGGTCTCCGCCGCATAAAGAAAGATCGGCGGGAATTCCTCGCCCGCAATGCTCCGCGCCGAAGAAAACTGATTTTCAAACATAAATTCCGTAAGATCCAAAAGAACGCCGTCTTTCGAGCGAAATATGTTTTGAAAGGTTGAGCTTGTCGTGCCCGATCGGCTCAGAATCTCCGCAAGCGTTGTCTTGTGATACCCCTTTTCGATGAAAAGCTTCACGCAGACCGACAATATACGCCGCTTGGATTCCTGTTTATTGTACTTTTTCGACATGAAATCCTCCCGAAATTTCATTTTTGGTTTATAAACCAATTATATTCTCAGCCGAGCGAAAAGTCAATAGCTTTCCCGAAATTGCCGTGACAATAACGGTGCTTTTTCCCTCCTCCTATCGTAGACACAAAAAATATCCGAATTTTTTGACTTTTTTCAAAAAAGCCCTTGACAAGTGACCGTTTGGTCACTATAATAAAAGTAACCGAACGGTCACAATCAAAAAAGGAGTGCATTTATGGCAAAGGATACAAAAGAGCGAATTTTGGAAGCGGCGCTGTCTCTGTTCGCGCAAAACGGATATTTGGGCACCTCCATGAGCGATATCGCCGCGCAGCTGGAAATCACGAAAGCGGCGCTTTACAAGCACTATACGGGAGGAAAACAGGAGATCTTGGACAGCATAACGAAGCGCATGAGCCGCATGGACTTCGAACGTGCCGAGGAATACGATATGCCGCAGAGTGAGCCCGACGGCTTTGCCGAGGCGTATATGCGAACGCCACTCGAAAAGATCCGCGCCTACAGCATGGTGCAGTTTGACCACTGGACAAAAGAGACGTTTTCCGCCAATTTCCGAAAAATGCTCACGTTGGAGCAATACCGCGACCCGAAGCTTGCACGGCTTTATCGGGATTATCTTGCCGAGGGACCGACCGAATATATGGCGGCGATCTTTCGGACAAGGACCGACACCGACAAAGAGGCAATGCAGCTGGCGCTGGAATTTTACGGACCGATGTTTCTGCTTTACAGCGTTTACGACGGCGCAGAGGACAAAGCTTCCGTCTCCCCCATGCTCGCTTCGCACATAGATCGCTTTATCGAACGGTTCGAAGCGCGCCGCTTCGGGCGAAAAGATCCGCACTGAAAGCGGCGTTGCTCGCAGGATCGGGATAAGCCGAAGAAGATAAACCCGACGGGATACTTTGCGGCGAATCCGAGAATCGACCTGTACGATCGGCGCGAAACAAACAAAAAACACAACACAAAAAACAGAGGAAGCACGCATGAAACTCTCTTTCGGGAATACCGTTACGACCGTGACAACGCTGACGATACTCAGCCTGCTCACCTTTATCGGGTATTCCGTATACTATCGCGATACCGTCACTCGTTGGGGGCTGAGAAGCGCCGTCTTATTGGTCTTCGGACTATTAGTCTGCTGTTTTGCGGCGGCGCGCGACGGTCTGGACAAGACCATACAGCATGCCGTCGACGGCAGCTGTGCTCCGGGAATTTTCCCTCTTGTGAGCATTCCGAACCTCGTCGGCTGTGTCGGCGCCCTGCTCATTCTCATCGCCGCCGTCGCAACGCCGATCGCAAGGACGCAAAAGATGCGGGAAATTTGGTTTTACATCATGTCGATCGGCGCGGTATTGAAGATTGTGGGAGAATTATACCATGACAAACACGAACGAGAGTAGTATTATCATCCGCCGCGAAACCGAGGCGGATTACCAAAAAACCGAGGAACTGACCCGCGAAGCATTCTGGAACGTATACCGTCCCGGGTGTATAGAGCATTATGTGCTTCACCGTTATCGCAGCGATCCCTCCTTTGTGCCCGAGCTTGACTTTGTTATGGAGTCGGACGGAAAACTTATCGGGCAGGTCATATATGTGCGCTCGGAGATCGACTGCGACGACGGCAGCAAAGTGCCGATCATGACTTTCGGACCGATCGGCATCGCACCCGAATACAAGCGCAAGGGCTACGGAAAACGTCTGCTTGACTATTCCATGGAAAAGGCGGCAGAAATGGGCGCGGGAGCGCTTGCCATCACCGGAAATATCTTGTTTTACGGAAAGTCGGGCTTTGTCCCCGCCAAAGCCAAAGGCGTCCGCTATGCCGACGATCCCGAGGCGGATTATTTTCTCATAAGAGAATTGTCGCCCGGGTTTTTGGACGGCATTTTCGGAACATATAAAGATCCCGCGGGATATTTTGTCTGTGAAAAGGATCCGAAGGGGTTTGAAGAATACGAAGCTTCTTTCCCCGAAAAGCAAAAACTCAAGCTTCCGGAACAGCTTTTTTGAGCGGAGCGCGGCTATGGCGGCGATCGCGGGAAATTTACGGTTTACTTATTCATAATTTTCGGATATAATACGGCAGGAAAATCGAAAAAAGGAAAGCGAAGAAGACCGACAACCCACCCAACATCCGCGTAGGCATATTTCCGCGTTCCCTTTTCCGATCAAAAAACTCCGTTCGGATATCCGAAGACGGCATACGCCGTCGAATTTCAATGCGGGACTGCTCGACGGGCAGTCCCGTTTTGTCTCATGGAAGAGGGGATGCAAATGATCTTTTTCACAGCCGATACGCACTTTGGTCACGGCAATGTAATTCAGCTCTGTGACCGTCCCTTTTCCTCCGTCGAGGAAATGGCTGAAGCAAATTTGAGACGGTGTGATAAAATCTGTCTGAGAATTTGCGCTGCGGTACTTGTTTTAATCAGCTTTCTCTGCGCCGTCGGAAGATTTGCTCTTACGACCGAAATCATCGTATACTGTCTGGTGGGAGTATTGGTTTTTCTCGCCGTCATCCGCACGATTCTTTTTTATTTCATGGACAAGAAAGGGCTCTGATCATGGCTCTGTCAACCAAAATCAAAGAATATCGGGAAATGCAAAATTTGAAGCAGTCCGACCTTGCCGAATTGGTCGGTGTTCGACGGAAAACGATCGTGAATCTCGAACGGGGAAAGTATAATCCGTCACTGAAATTGGCAATGGATATTGCGAAAGTTTTTCATGCAACCGTCGAAGAAGTGTTTTCCTATGGAAATATATCGGCGAGGTGATTTTCAATATGCTCGTTTTGGTAGGTCTTATCAAAGGAGCAGACAGAATGGTTAAAGAATTATTCGGAACATAAAAATTTCATTAAAATCTCATTTTGCTGTTGTATTTTACGAACAATTTTGATATAATAATTACAGCAAGAATTGCTTACAATTCTTAACAGGCATACGCCTGTTCGCACTTTCGTGCGGCTGTATTATTGACGGCTGCACAAAAATGCCCTTGCAAGCAAACATTTTTGCTTATGGTAAAATAATTACAACAGATTAAAGGAGGTCGATTTTGTGCCGAATATCAGACCTGTTTCTGATTTAAGAAACTACGGAGAGGTACTCAAAGAAATATCGGTTGACGCACCTGTTTTTTTAACGAAAAACGGCAGAGGAAAATATGCTATTTTGGATATGGAAGAATACGAAAGGACAAAAGCAACAATAAAGTTGATGTCGCAGCTTGCAAAAGGCGAAGCCTCCGTTAAAGAAGGCGGCTGGATAGACGGCGATGATGTTCAAAGTTTGCTCGATATAAAGTAATGGCAAAAATACGGTTTTCACCACTTGCCGTATCGGATTTACAAGAAATTAAGGAATACATTACAGATGAACTTTGTAATCCGACCGCTGCAAACAGAATCATTACTAAAATTATAAAAGATTATTCTTTGCCTGAAACATCACCACGACTTGGTCCGTCACTTTCTTCTATCCTTCACATAGATACCGATTATCGTTTTTTGGTTAGCGGAAAATACATTATCTTTTACAAGACAGAAGGCGAATATGTATCCATATATCGTATTTTGTACGGAGCAAGAGATTATATGAAAATTCTGTTTTCCGACAAACTGACAGGTGAAGATCCCTTTGAGTAAAACAAAAAACGAATATGTTTTTATCACTGCTACTTTTATGGCAGTGATTTTTTATGTAAATTTTTATTTGGAGGACACGATTATGCGTTATAAAAACAATGCTATCAGCAGCGATGATCCGAAAACTGACGGAAAAGCTGCATAAATGTGAGGAATTGCAAACGCTGATGAAAAAAGCTAATGCACATTACAAAAAGTACGGAACGGTAAAAGGCTTTGAAGGCATATCGGATGAAAAGGCTGAAAATTTGTATACCATAGTCAGAAGAATACCCTCAATCCTCAGTTTGGGATTGATCTGCCGTTTCACTTTGTTGATGGTTCCAAGCAGCTGTTCCAGACCCTTTGCAGAAAGGTATCCAACCATTCTTGGCAGACAGGCTCATGCGGTCAAGCAAAATGCCATACAGCGTCTTGGCATCGGCAGAAATATTCCGGAACCTCTCGTTCGTGAACAACACCTTCGGAACTCGATAGAATGTGAATAGATCGGATTGCTGACCATAAAAATAATCAAAACTCACACGGCTTCACCACCTTCTTTCTGCGGAAAACTTTCTGTTGTCAGCGGAATGCTGCGGAAAGTCGTATCCGTCTTTTCGTAAGGACATCGGGCAAAAAAGCAGAAGCGGTATTCCTGTTCATACGCTTTTATATCAACGAAGCCCCACTTCACGCATAACTTTCTTCGTACACCAACCAATGCACGGGTGATCTCGCCCATAGGGACAGCCATCACATTCCGACTTGGTTTTCGGTGGCAAAGAGATTGAGTAGTAGCAATTATTTCTACCCAGACGGCAGCCCTTTCTACCCTTCGTCCGGAAGTAGCAGTAATGGCAATCGCTCGGCTTGTCTGCGGTATAAACAGGCTTGCTCAAATAAAACACCTCCAATCTCTTGTATTTGCCCATGGTTTTGGGCATAAAAAAAGAGCGCCTATCCATCCCCGATGCGGGACAAATAGACGCTCTATGTATATAACGATATTCAATTTTATCTGCTATAACTGCATGGTACTCAAAACATCCGCCTTTTTTGATTAGCTGGTTTTTTGGCACGATTTTGGGGCTGATTAGCAGGAAGGGCATTTTCATTAGCAAGAACAGCCCGTTTTTTGCTAAAAATTAGCTGGCGATTTTGTCTTATAACAACCGTTCGATTCTGGAGGGGTTGTCAAAAATCAAATTTTGGAGTAGAATTTTATCTCATACAGTGAAAGAGCTTTTTCGTGCCTTTTTATATAAGAAAAGCCGAAAGCCCTTGAAAACAAAGGCTTTCGGCGTTGCTCACTGGCGTCCATAAGAGGATTTGAACCTCCGACCCCACGCTTAGGAGGCGTGTGCTCTATCCAGCTGAGCTATATGGACGTGTCTGATATAT
>URJL01000048.1 GCA_900548115.1 uncultured Eubacteriales bacterium | reverse complement strand
AAAAAGCCGATCCCCCCCTCCCCTTCGAAGATCGGAATCATCACCGCCGACACGGGTGCGGCGGTCGCCGATATGAAAAACATTCTTTCGCGTCGTTTTCCGTACGCTTCGATCACGATTTTCCCCTCGCTCGTACAGGGCGCGGGGGCGGCAAAGGAGCTTTGCCGCGCGGTACGCTTTTTCAATCGTCATTATCCCGTCGACACGATCATCATCGGGCGGGGCGGCGGTTCGATGGAGGATCTTTGGGCTTTTAACAACGAAGAACTTGCCCGCGAGATCTATGCGTCGGAAATTCCGATCATCTCCGCCGTGGGACACGAGACCGATTTTACGATCTGCGACTTTGTTGCGGATCTTCGCGCGCCCACACCGTCGGCGGCGGCAGAGCTTGCCGTTCCCGATACCAAAGAGCTTTTGCGAACGCTTGACGGGCGAAAGCTTTCGCTTTATCACGCCCTGACGGCACTTTTTGAGGAGCGTGCGCACGCGCTTTCACTCCAAAAGCAAAAGGCAGTCTTTTCAAAGCCCGAATATTTTCTCGACCGCAAGCGCGAAGCGCTCAAATCCCGCTCCGATGCCCTTTCCGAAGCGCTTTCGGAAAAGATAAAAAGCCGCCGAACCGCGCTCTCGCTTTGCGCGGCAAAGCTTTCCGCGCTGAGCCCCCTGTCGGTCATGGCGCGCGGTTATGCGCTTGTATCCGACGAAAAGGGCACGCTCGTCAAAAGCGCAAAAGCGCTTTCGGTCGGACAAAAAATTTCCGTTCGTTTTTCCGACGGCGCCGTTTGTGCCGTCACCGAATCCAAGGAGGAAAAATAATCATGCCCGCAAAAAAGAAAACCGATTTTTCAATCGAAGCGGCTCTCTCGCGCCTGGATGAAATATCCGCCCGACTGGAGGGAGATCTTCCGCTCGAAGAAGCGCTCGCGCTCTACGGCGAAGGCGTTTCGCTCATAAAGGAAGCGGAAAAACGCCTTTCCGAAGCGGAAAAGAAGATAAAGGTATTGTCCGCCGACGAGATCGCAAAAGGAGAAGAGCATGACGAATGATTATTTAAACGAAACACTCGCCCGTTATGCACAACTTACCGAGGGGCATCTTGCCCGCCTTATGGACAATCTTTCCGAGGACAGCGCTTATCCCCATTTCAAAACGCTGTGCGACGCGATGCGCTACAGCCTTTTGGCGGGCGGAAAGAGAATGCGTCCCGCGCTGGTCTATGCCTTTTGTTCGCTGTTCGGCGGGAAGATCGAGGACGCCGTTTCGTATGCCTGTGCGCTCGAAATGGTGCATACTTTTTCGCTGATTCATGACGACATGCCCTGCATGGACAACGACGACCTCCGCCGCGGAAAGCCGACCAATCATGTCGTGTTCGGCGAGTCCTGCGCCCTTTTGGCGGGCGATTCGCTCCTTTCTTATGCTTTCGAGGTGCTTCCCTCCGAAACGCTCTCGGACCGTCAAAATCTTCGTGCGGTTGCGGCTCTTTCCCATCTTTGCGGTCCGTGCGGCATGTGCGGCGGTCAGCAGATCGACCTTGAAAACGAGGGAAAAGACATCGATCTTTCGCTTTTGCAGACCCTTCACGCCAAAAAGACGGGTGCTTTGATCAAATGTGCCTGTGTGCTCGGCTGTATTGCTGCCGGAGTGGAGGAAGACACGCCCGAATACAAGAGCGCGGTCGATTATGCGGCATCGCTCGGCATTGCTTTCCAAATTGCCGACGATATTCTCGACGTGATCGGAGATGAAAAAAAGCTCGGGAAGAAGTGCGGAAGCGACAAAAAAGATCACAAAAACACCTATGTTACCCTTTTGGGCTTGGAGCAATCCAAGGTTTTGGCGCGTGAGCTTGCTCTTTCGGCACGCACCGCCGTCGGCGCTTACGACGGCAGCCGTTTTCTGTGCGAGCTTGCCGATTACACCATCACGCGCGAATCGTAAGGGGGCACGGTTATGATGCAGGCTTTATCCGAGCTTTTCTCCAATTACCATCTTATCTGTTCATTGCTTGCCTTTTTGACGGCGCAGTTTATCAAGTTTATATTGACGCTCATTTTCATGGGCAAGATCGATTTCCGCAAATTTTTCGAAAACGGCGGAATGCCCAGTTCGCACACCTCCACCGTTTGGGCGCTGACCGTATCGGTCGGGCGCGTGTGCGGCTTCGACTCGCCGATCGCCGCCGTCTCGGTCATCTTTACGATGGTCGTCATGATCGACGCCATGGGCGTTCGCCGCGCGACGGGCGAGAACGCCAAAGTCATCAACCGTATTGCCAAAGATCTTTTCGAATGGAGGACCGTTGAATATATGGGAAAGAACCTGAAAGAATACATCGGGCATAAACCGCTCGAGGTTCTGATCGGCGCGATCATCGGTCTTATCATTCCGATCGTCATCAATCCGTTTTAAAGAGGAAAACTCCTTTGCCGAAGCAAAGGAGTTTTCTTGTTGTGTACCCTTATTTCAGATGAAACTTTTTTCGGCAAACCTCGGAAAGATCGGGGCTTCCCCAGCTTTTGTTGAAATTCGAAAGCCCGATATCCTGCGGCATACGATAATCGGGCAGATTATCGCGCGCGGTAAGCTCCTCGCGGATCGCCTGCAAATACCGAAAACCGAAAGCATGGCTCGGCGCGACAAAGTGTCCCTCGTCCCACTCGTTCCAGTTGTCAATCATAATAAGCTTTCGCCCGACCGAATCCTTCGGCATACGGTCGGCGAACGCCTTGCAGTCCCGCAAGACGCGGCGAAATTCGTCGGGAGAAAGATACCACTCGTTGTGCTCGTACGGGATCGACGGAATGGTTTTAAAACGCGGTTCGGGGTCCCAAAAACAGGAAGCCGTCGTGCAGAATTTTCCCGGGGTCGCCGCCTCACGCAGTGCATGGTACGCATGCTGTCCTCTTATAATTGCCTCGGCAGAGCGGTCCTCATCGATTCCGAAGCCCCAATTGTAGGAAAAGTGAAAATCGTATCCGCGCCCGAGCGCATCAATCCACGCGGACGGATCTTTTCCGCGGTTTTGTAGGGCAAAAAGCATACCGGAAAAACCCCTTTTCACCGCATATTCGCGGCAGGCGTCGAATGCTTCCCTCTGTGCATCGGATGAACCGAAAGCGTCACGGATCTGATTTGTGTCGTCGTAAACGAAAAGCACGGGCTTATTGTCGATCACGAGATAGTTTTCGCGCGTAAAATATTCTCTCATCCAGAAAGGCATAAGGTTTGAAAGAAGGTCGTTGCGGTCGGTTCCGCCCCAGCGATTTTGCGCCTCGTACATGATGGCAAATTTCATGCGGTTTTGATACTTTGCTTGAAAAAGCGCCTCGTGCAGTCCGTGCGCACAGCGCAGATCGTCGACCGTCACGGGCTTTCCCATGTTCTCTCGCTTGCGATACCAGCAATAAATAAAGCAATTGACCCCGTGTTCAAGCGCCCACTTGATCTCCCAGTCGGTATATGCGGGGTTTTCCTCGTCATAATATCCCGCAAGCGGCGTGCGCTCGGGATAATCGTGCAGGTCAAAAAAAGCGTTGTGCAGCCCCGCCGCGCCTTTTTTCCACGCGGCATAATAATGCGCGGCGACGATATAGTCGGACGAGACGGGCTGCGGCTCGGGTACATAGTCGTAAAGCTTAATATTATACATCGTTTTGCTCCGTTCTGTTTTTCGCTTTTTGCTTCAAAAATTTTCGGTACGGCTTCATTATAAAAGCCGAAGCAAAAAAAGTAAAGAGAGAAAACGACCATTTTTCAGCATTATTTGTCCATGACAAAATCAGCACACGCCCGAACCGCATGGGTATCGGGCGTGTGCTTCTTCACTTTTCGTACTTTTACGAAAGCCTTTGCGGAATATGCAGCTTCCCCATCGGGCATCTTTCTAAAGTTACGACATGCTTTTTCTCTCTTTCTCATACCGCATTCCGAGAATATTGCGGCACAGCGGAAAGAGCAGAACGAGCGACGCGGCGATCCATGCACCGGGGTCGCCGAAGCAGACGGCGGCGAAAGCGGCGCCGGACGCCGTCGAATCAATCGGACCGCCGTTGATGATGGCGGGAAGATAGGCGCATATAAGTCCGCGCGCCAAAAGCTCGGCAATTCCCGCTCCCAAAACATAAGCGGATTTCCCGATTCCCTGAACGGCGCTGCGCACCACGATCAAAAATCCGAGCACGCCGTAAAGAAGAATATCCACATACAAAAACGTATTTCCAAACCGTATCGTCGCGTCGCTTATTTTTTCTCGGCTCATAAATATATACTGGTACGCCCCGCCGACGCTCAAAAGAAGTCCGACGGTAAGGCAAAGTCCGAACAAAATCAGCATAAGCACCAGCGACTGGAGCGTTCCCTTGCGAATCCGCTCGTAATCCTGTTTTCCGAGGTTCTGCGCGTTATAACCGAGAATTCCCGAGGCAAGTCCGTTGTACATCGCCATCAAAAACGAGATCAGCTTGTTTGCCGCGCCGAAGCCGTTCTGCGCCGGAGTTCCGACGACCATGCGTCCGCTTTCGGTGAGGTCAAAGCGAACCACCGCTCCCTGCATAACGATAATCCCGACCGACAAAATCGCGAATTGAAGACCGAGCGGGATTCCTTGACGAAGATGCATGAACACATCCCGCTTCCCGATACGAAAATCCTCCCGTCCGAGACGAAGATCGGGGTAATGGTGAAATGTGTAGGCAAGGCATCCGATCATGCTCAAAAGCTGTGCCGTGACCGTTGCGATCGCCGCGCCCGCAGGACCCATGGCAAGCGGAATCAGAAACAAAAGATCCAGCCCGATATTCAGCGCCGTCGAGATCACAAGAAATACAAGCGGCGTCACGCTGTCGCCGTAAGAACGCAGAATGCCGCAGACAAAATTATACCCCATCTGTGCGGCGATGCCCAAGAAAAGATAAAAACAATAATCGCGCGCCGCACCGTATACGACGGGATTTTCGGGATGAACGTTGATCAGTCCCAAAAGTGTCGGCAAAAGCGAAAGCGCCAGAACCGTCAGAAGCAACGAAATAGCAAGCGTCAGATAGATCTGCGTTGCGAACGACCGTCGCGCACCGACTTTATCTCCGCCGCCGATATAACGTGCCGTAATAACACCGAAGCCGGCCGTGCAGCCGAACGCGAACTGCAGGAAAAACAGGGTGAGCGCAAAGGTATCATTCACCCCCGCCACCTGTTCCGTCGGAAGAACCTGTCCGCAAATGATCGCGTCGGTCAAAACATAGATCTGCTGTAAAAGATACGACAGCATGATCGGTGCGGCATAGCGGAGAATGACCTTCCACGGCGAGCCTTGCGTCAATTGTATCGGTTGGGAAAGCTCCAAAAGCAAACGCGAAGCGCGACCCGTTTTATGATTTCTTTCCATTTTTATTTTCCTGTTCCTCTTTTTCGAGATATTTCAGATATTTACGATAGGCGGACGGAATGGCATAAAGCGTCCGAATGTTCTCGGGCGTTTCCCATATCAGCCGTTCCGAGCGATTGGCACACTCGACCCGATATCCCGTCATGTACCATTCCACATGCGAAAACAAATGCTTTGCATTGCAGATCGGCGTGATCGAGCGCGTACGAATCCCGTCGGCGGCAAGCTTTTCCGTCACCTCCGCTTCGGAGAGATTGCCGTCATAGCTCGGAATTTCCCACATGTCGGCAAGCAGTCCTTTACCGCGGCGATGAAGAGCAAAACGCTTTTCATAATGCAAAAGAAGGATCGTTTTCTCCTCTGTACGGCGCGGCAAGGCATCCTTTCGGATGGGAAGTCTTTCCTGTATGCGCTTTTCGTGTGCGACGCATTCCTCACGCGCGGGGCAAAGTCGGCATTTCGGTTTTTCACCCGGAATGCAGACCGTCTCGCCCAGCTCCATAAGCCCTTCGGTCAACAATGCGGCATTCTCCCCGTTCGGGTAAACATCCCGCAAAAGCTCGGTTATCCGAGCTTTTGTCGAAGGAAGCGTCACATCGTCATAGGAAGCGAGAAGTCTTGACACAACGCGCAAAACATTTCCGTCCACGGCAGGCTCGGGCAGCTGAAAAGCGATGGAAGCAATCGCGCCCGCCGTATAATCCCCGATACCGGGCAGCTTTCTCAGTTCTTTTGCGGAGCGCGGCAAAAATCCGTCGTAATCGCGCATGAGCATGCGGGCGGCGCGCCTTAAGTTTTTGGCGCGGCTGTAATATCCGAGCCCTTGCCACAGTTTGAGAAGGCGGTCTTCATCTACCTCGGAAAGACTTCGAATCGTCGGAAGCTCCGCCATAAAGCGCCGATAATACGGAAGCACCGTTTCGATGCGGGTCTGCTGCAGCATAACTTCGGATATCCAAACTTTATACGGAGACGGGTCGCTGCGCCATGGAAAATCGCGTCGGTTTTGAGCGTACCACTCGATGATATCGGAGCACGCATAGCTTAAAATCCGAATATCCTCTTCAAAAAAACGTTCCGGCGGAACGATCTTACGCGCCATAACATGCTCCTTTCCGACATTTTTGCCGTACACTTTTCAAAAAAAAAGCGCCTTTTCGTTGAGATCACACATTCCCTTTCGACAGTATCATACCGCGGCAAGTGTCCTTTGTCAAGACTAACTTTTTAATTTTTCCATTTTGGGTCAAAGGTATAATTCTCTATAAATAACAAAAGAAAACCTGTGCAAAATACGAAAAAAGCTGTGCGCCCGCACCGCGTTCGCACAGCCTTTGCATTTTCTTTACTTTCCGAGATATGCTTTTTTCACTTCTTCGTTTTCAAGCAGTTCGGCGCCCGTTCCCGACAGCAAAATACGTCCCGTTTCCAAAACATAACCGTAGTCGGCAGTTTTCAGCGCCATGTTGGCGTTCTGCTCGATCAGAAGGATCGTAACGCCCATCTTGTTGATCTCCTTAATGATCTTGAAGATGTCCTGAACGATAAGAGGAGCAAGCCCCAGCGACGGCTCATCCATCATCAAAAGCTTCGGACGGCTCATAAGGGCGCGTCCGACCGCGAGCATCTGTTGTTCGCCGCCCGACAGCGTTCCCGCCATCTGCCACGAACGCTCCTTCAAACGGGGAAACAGATCGTACACCCATGCAATATCGTTGTCCAGCGAATCCTTGCGCAGATACGCGCCGATCTTGATGTTTTCCAAAACCGTAAGATCGGGGAAAATGCGGCGGCCTTCGGGAACCAGTGTGATGCCCGCCGATACGATCTTCTCGGTGGACATGCCGACGATCTCCTTATCCAAAAAGCGGATCGAGCCGCTTTTCGGCGTTACAACACCGGAAATGGAGCGCAAAATCGAGCTTTTTCCGGCACCGTTTGCGCCGACAAGCGTTGCGATCGTACCCTCTTTAACCGAAAAGGATACATCGCGCACGGCGTTGATACCGCCGTACGATACGTTCAGGTTTTCAATTTTCAGCATCGTCCGCCACCCCCAAATATGCATCGATTACACGAGGATTGTTCTGAACCTCCTCGGGGGTTCCTTCGGCGATCAGCTTGCCGAAATCGATAACGTAAATTCGGTCGGAAATATCCATAACCAAATTCATATGATGCTCGATTAAAAGAATGGTGAGACCGAATTCATCGCGAATGCGGCGAATAAAGCGGGTAAGCTCGATCGTCTCCTGCGGGTTCATACCGGCAGCCGGCTCGTCGAGGAGCAAAAGCTCGGGGTTGGTCGCAAGCGCGCGGGCGATCTCCAAATGGCGCTGTTTGCCGTACGGAAGCGAGGTTGCAAGCTCATCCTTAACGTCCTCCAGTTCCAAAAGGCGCAAAAGCTCCATCGTTTCGACGCGCATCTTTCTTTCCTCCGCCGCGTTGAGACGGAAGGTCGCGGTGAAAAGATTCGAAGTACGGCGCAAATGCTTTGCGACCAGCACGTTCTCAAAAACCGTCATACTCTTGAAAAGACGAATGTTTTGGAAGGTGCGCGCCATGCCGAGCTTGGTGATTTGATCGGGAGTCTTTACCATGGTTTTATGATATTTTCCCATGTTTTCACCGGCATAGATGCGACTCATCTTGCCTTTCGGATGGTTGCAGACAATCATTTTGTCGTTGAAATAAACCGCACCGTTGGTCGGCTCGTAAATACCCGTGATCGAGTTGAACGCCGTCGTTTTTCCCGCGCCGTTCGGTCCGATCAGTGAAACGATCTGTCCCTCATCGACCTTCAGCGAAAGATTGTTGACCGCAACAACGCCGCCGAACTGCATGGTCACGTTTTCCATGCGAAGTACATTTTTCATTATTTCTGTACCTCCTTACCCGACGTCGGCTTTGCGACAAAAACCTCTTTTTTAGTAAACAAACGGCTGAAGAAATTGATAATTCGCGTGACAGAAAACTCGTTTGTGCCCATGATTCCCTTACGGAAAAACAGCACAATGATCATGATGATGACCGAGAAGACAACCATACGGAAGCCGCCGCGGAGCACCTTCGGAGAATTGATAAACAAGAACTTGCCCATGTCCAGTCCGCGGAGCCACCATTCGGAAGCGGCGATGTACAAAAACGAAGCGAAGATACTTCCCGAGATCGAACCGATACCGCCGATAACGACGATCAGCAGGATCTCATAGGTCATTGCCGATTTAAACGGCGTTGCCTGAAGCGTGTTTTGGAACATGGCAAGCATTGCGCCGCCGATTCCGGCAAAGAACGAGCTGATGACAAACGAGGTCATTTTGTGGCGGGCAAGATTGATGCCCATTGCCTCTGCGGCGATCTCGTCGTCGCGGATCGCCTTCAGCGCGCGTCCGTACGTGGAATTGATAAGAAGCACAATGATAAGAATGCAGACACCCGCAACGACCATCGGGAAAAGAGCCGACGAGAATACGGGGAATTTACGCAGAACGTTCGAGCCGTTCGTAACGGGACCGAGCTTGTCCCATTGGAACAAAGCGCGGATGATCTCGGCAAAACCGAGGGTCGCAATGGCAAGATAATCGCTCTTGAGCTTCAAAACGGGAAGTCCGATAAGCCACGCGAACAGAGCCGCCACAAGACCGCCGGCGGTCATACCGATGATCATGATCATAAGCGTTGCGCCGCCTTCGGAAAGGTGAAGCGCGGAAGTGAAATTATCCAGCCAAGCGCGGGAGACAATGCTTCCGCCCGAAATGTACATATAAACGCTCTCGCGCGCCTCATCGGGAATGGTGAGAACCGCATAAGTATAAGCGCCGAGCAGCATAAAGCCTGCCTGGCCGAGCGAGAACAGTCCCGTAAAGCCGTTCAAAAGGTTCATGGAAACGGCAACGAGCGCATAGATCGCGCCTTTTTTCAATACGGTAAAGAGCATCGGGTTTACACCGGGTGTTTTCTCCAACACCGCCACGACGACAAAAACCGCCGCGATAAGGATAAGGTTGGTAACAAGATCGATCTTCTTACCGGCATATCTCAGTTTATTCATCTGCCTTCCCCCCTTACACTTTATCGGTGTTCTTTTCGCCGAACAGACCCGTAGGCTTTACGCACAGAATAACAATCAGCAAAACAAACGTAAAAGCATCCGAGAAGGTGGAAAAACCGAAGCTCGATGTCGTCACGCCCATCGTGATCAGAATATTGTCAAGACCCTTTAATATATTTTCGCAGATACCGATGATAAACGCACCGACAACCGCTCCGGGGACCGAACCGATTCCGCCGAATACGGCGGCGACAAACGCTTTAAGACCCGGCATTGCGCCCGAGGTCGGCGTTACCGATGCATAGTTTGTGAAATACAGTGTCGAACCGACTGCCGCAAGGAACGAGCCGATGATAAAGGTCATGGAGATGACGCTGTTGATCTTGATACCCATAAGACGGCTGGTCTCAAAGTCACGCGATACGGCGCGCATCGCCATACCGATCTTGGTCTTCTTGATGAGCAGTACCAAAAGGACGACCAAAACCGCCGTCAAAATCGGCGTGATGATCGTAACGCGCTTCACCGACGTTGTTCCGATCGCAACGGTATCGGCAAGCCACGGAAATTGTACTCCCTTTCCGGGGTACGGCTGTGCAAGTCCGCCGGTTACGTAGATGGCAAGATTTTGAATCAAGTACGATACACCGATTGCCGAGATCATGACCGACATACGCGGCGCATTGCGCAAAGGCTTATATGCCGCCTGTTCGATCGAAAATCCGAGAAGTACTGTAAGAACCAGCACCAAAATCAAAGAGATCAGGATCGAAACCAAAAATGCCGTTCCGTTTGCAAGTCCCGCATTCACCAAAACAGGGGTGAGTGCCGCGTTGATGTAGATCATCAAAAGACCCGCAACCATAAAGATGTCGCCGTGAGCAAAATTGATCAGGCGAAGTATACCGTAAACCATTGTATATCCGATGGCGATCAGCGCATACTGACCTCCGACCGAAATACCGCTGAGCAGATACGGCAAAGCGGTATCAAACAGTTTTCCCATAAAACATTTCCTCCCGAGCTTTTATCCGAAAAAGCCTTCTGCGCATTTACAGAGCCTCTTGAAAAGACGCTTTCGCACCCAAAACAATCCTTTCAACAGACTCCGGAAAACCGCAAGCCGTCGTTACGTTCGGATAAATCCACATAACGAAAAAAATCCTTGCGACATAAAAGCGCCGCAAAGCAAGAAAACGCAAACTGCATGGCGGGAAAATCCCGCCATGCGATACAATTGCGCAACAGACAAATTACTTGCCGATACCCTGCTCGGCGACGAAGTCCCAAGCACCGGTTTCGGTATTTGCCTTCTTAACGAATGCGGCGTCACGCTTAGCGTCGCCGTTCTCGTCAAACTCGATAAGACCGGTGATACCGGTGTAGCTTACCGAAGGAAGAGCTTCCATAACCTTTGCGGGATCGGACGAGCCGGCTGCCTTGATTGCTTCGAGAGCAACAAAGTAAGCGTCATAGCCCATTACGGATACAGCAGAGATGGTGTCGTCGCCGCCGTTGTTTGCAAGGTGCGTAGCATCGGCGTTGATCCACTCTTTGAATTCCTTATCGAATTCTTCGTTACCGCCCTCCTGATAGAAGGTCGTAACGTTAATATCAACATTCTTACCCTTTGCGGCATTGAGGATAACGTTGGAGTCCCACGTATCGCCGGCGAGAAGCGGGATGTTGATATCGAGCGTAGCGCACTGCTCAATGATGAGCTGAGCGGCCTCGGTGGAGGTAGGAGCGAAGATTACGTCACATTCCTGGGTCTTTGCGCTGTTGAGGAATGCGGTAAAGTCGGAGTTACCGTCCTGGAAGGAATCTTCGACAACGGTGCCGCCGAGTTCTTCGAATGCCTTCTTGAAGTTGTAGCCGAGACCGGTGGAATAGTCATCGCCGAGCTTGGTGATGATGTATGCCTTTTCGGCGCCGAACTTTTCAACGGCAAGGTTTGCCAAAACGCTGCCCTGGAAGGGATCGAGGAAGCAGATACGGAAATAGTGCGTATTGCCTTCGGTTACCTGCGGGTTCGTGCAGGTGATACCCATAGCGGGAACGCCGCCGTTTTTAAAGGTATCGGATGCGGCGATCGAAACGCCCGAGCCGTAGGAGCCGAGAACGATCGAGCAGCCGGCGGAAACAAGGGTCTGCGCCGCGGTGGGAGCCTTGGAGTTATCGGAACCGTTGTCGGCGGCAACCAGCTCTACCTTATATTCGGTATCGCCGATCGTCACGGTCGGAACCTTTTCGTTTGCGTACTGGATACCGAGCATTTCCTGCTTACCGCCCGCGCCGTTATCGCCGGACTGAGGCTCGAAAATACCGATCTTGATTACGTTTGCGTCGGTGGTGTTCTCACCGCCGTTGCCCTGAACGTCGGGGTTGTCACCGTTGTTTGCGGTGTTTGCGCAGCCGGTTGCCACAGCAGACACCAAAAGAAGTGAGAGGACAAGACTTAAAAGCTTTTTCATACTCTCTTTCCTTTCCGAATGAATAGATTTACCCGAACCGTAACACAACAAACAGCTCGAATATGATTTATTATACCATGTTCTTCTTCAAATTTCAATATTTTCTTTAACATTTTTTTCGCAAATTGAATTTCTTTGCATATTTTACGAAAAAGAACGTCAAAAAGGACGTAAAAAACCGAAAAATGCCCCCTTAAAGGGGCATTTATTTCGGATGCTCTTGCAGAAATCCGTCTTGCACTATTCAATTTCCGAGTTCGACGCTGATATTTTCGAAGGTCTCAAGCAGATGTTTTGTGTCGGTTTTCGCCTTTTCTTCTCCCTCGCAGTCGATAATCGCCTTCCCCTCGTGCATCATGACAAGGCGGCTGCCGTATTCGGTGGCATGGCGGAGATTATGCGTTACCATGAGCGCGGTAAGATGGCGGGTACGCACGATCTCATCGGTAATGCGCATGATGACCTCGGAGGTCTTCGGGTCGAGCGCCGCCGTATGTTCATCAAGAATGAGGCAGTCGATCGGAGTCATGACCGCCATCAAAAGCGACATTGCCTGCCGCTGACCGCCCGAAAGCGCACCGACCTTTACATACATCTTATCCTCCAGTCCGAGTCCCAGACGGGAGAGCATTTCGCGGTATCGGTCAAAGCTTTTTTTGTTCACGCCCGCCGAAAGTCCGAACGGCTTTCCTTTGTTGTCGGCAAGCGACATATTTTCGAAAACGTTCATATCGGCACACGTGCCGAACGCCGTGTTCTGATATACGCGCCCGATCTTGCGGTAGCGGACGTAATCGCTTTTTCCCGTAACGTCGGTGCCGCCGATATAGATCTTTCCCGAATCGGGATTGATCGTGCCGCAAATCAGATTGAGAAGCGTCGTCTTGCCGCTTCCGTTGCTGCCGACGACCGATATGAAGTCTCCGGGATTGACCGAAAAATTGAAGTGATCGAACAGCGTGGTCTCATTCACCGTACCGGGGTTGAATTTTTTGCAAATATCGACAAGCTTAATCATTTTTCACCCCTGTCCTTTCCCTTATCGGCAAACAGCCGAAGCGAACCGATGTTGACCTGACCCAGTACCAAAACCAAAAGGAACAGTACCGCCGTCACAAGCTTCATAATCTGCGCATCGAAGCGCGAGAGCGCAAGCGTTACGCACGCGGTGTATACGACAGCGCCGATTCCGACCGCCGTCGTACTGCGCAGAAAGCGAATTCTGCCGAATATGTTGACGCCGATGATAACCGACGCAAGACCGATAACCATTTTGCCCGTTCCGTCGGTCAGATTGAACGCATTGTTGTACTGTACAAAAAGCGAACCCGAGAGCGAAACGAGGGCATTGGCGATCATCAGTCCCATGATCTTGACATTGCCGCCGTTTTTGGCAAGCGTGGCAACCACCATCGGGTTATCGCCCATTGCGCGAAGAAGATAGCCGCGTTTTGAATTCATGAAGAAGTCAAGCAACGCTTTTATGACAATCAGAAGAAGAATCAGAATAACAATACGGCGGAATCCGCGCATGAAGTGAAGCGGCGCCGTCTCGGTTTTGCTTCCGAAGAGAACGGAAACGAGAGGATTGGCAAAAACCGTATCGAATTTCGAGCCGATCGAGACATTCGCCTTATTGTCCACGATCAGATAGTTGATCGAGTAAAGCCCCGTCATGACGATGATACCCGACAAAAGATCGCGGATCTTGCATTTTACGTGGATAAGACCCGTGCAAAGCCCCGCGACCGCGCCCGCCAAAAGCGAGAGAAGCATGGCAAGCAGCGGATTCTTTCCCGACGTGATCAGCGCCGCCGTGATCGCGCCGCCGAGCGGAAAGCTTCCGTCGACCGTGAGGTCGGGAAAATCGAGAATTTTATATGTAATGTAAATGCCCAGCGCCATGACGGCATAAATGCTGCCGAGCTCCAGTGCGCTGATGACGGTTCCGAGACTCATAATACTCCTCCGTTTTGGTTTTCAAAAAGCTCTTTACGCCGTGCGGTCCTGCAAAACCGAAAGGATTTTCGGCATTGAAGCGCCGCGCGGCGACCGCGGCGAAAGGATTCGCCGCGGTGCATTTCGTCCTTAATTATTCGGCGCTTACGAATTCCGCTCTTGCAGTAAGCTCGTCGCTGAGTTCGATGCCGAGCGCTTCGGCGGCGTCCTTGTTCACATAAAGGCGGTTGTTCTTTACGATCTCAAAGGGAATTTCCGAAGCCTTCTTTTCGCCCTTCAGCACCTGAGCCGCCATTTTACCCGTCTGGATGCCGAGGTCGTAATATTCAAGACCTTCTGCCGCAACGCATCCCTTCTTGACCTGTTCGATCTCGCTTCCGAAGATGGGCTTACCCGCTTCGGTCGCCTTTTCGAGCATAACATCAAGCTGGCTTACGACCGTGTTATCGGTGAGGTTCGAGAAGCAGTCTACCTCGTCCATAATGGATTCGATGGCAAGCGCAACCTCCGACGCATCGGTCACACCCTTGGTCACGATGGTGAAATTGTAGTCGGGAGCGTATTTTTCGTACATCGAAAGGTTGTATTCGGAGTTGGATTCACTCGTTGTGTAGAGAATGCCGATCTTCTCTGCGTCGGGAAACATTTCGCGGATGGTCTTCAGCTGTGCTTCGACGGGAAGCGCGTCGCTCGTACCGGTGATCTCGCCGCCGTCGGCAAGGCCCGCGCCTTCGGGATCGGTGATGGCGGTGTAGATAACGGGAATTCCGTCTTCGTTTGCGGCGTTAAAGCAAGCCTGAGCGCTGGGGGTCGCAACGGCGCACATAAGATCGACTCCGTCGGCGGCAAAGCTCTTGGCGATGGTCGTGGCGTTGCCCGTGTCGGCGCTTGCGTTGCGGTAAATGAACTTTACGTTCTTGCCTTCTTCGAAGCCTTCCTGACGAAGTCCCTCGATGAAGCCTTCACGGCAGTTATCAAGCGAGCCGTGCTCGGCAAACTGCGAAATACCGATCGTAAAGGTCTTTTCGTCGGTGCTGTCGTCTGCGGTGTTTTTGTCGTTCGTTCCGACATTTTCGGTGTTGCCGTCGGTGTTGTCATCGGTTTTGGTTTCCGTCTTGCCGCAGCCGGAAAGAGCGGACGCGGTCAGAAGCAGAAGCGAAGCGAGGATAACGGATGTGAGTTTGTTTGCGTTTTTCATGGTAAAGCCCTCCTTAAAAGTTTTCCATAAAATAAAGATGAGTGTGGACCGAACCCTTTGGGTTCGCGCTGCGGTATTCGGCTGCTTCTGCAAAGTGTGCTTTTGCAAGTGTACTTTTTGTAAAAGCGGAAGGTAAAACAAAAAAACGCTCCTGCCCCTTTTCATGGGACAAGAGCGAAGCTCGTGCGATACCACCCAAATTCAGTCTTTCGACTGCACTCAACAGCATACAACCATATGCTTATCACGATAACGGATGATGACCGTCTTCCCTACTGAAGCGCACCGCCGAAAGCACGAAACACGCTCTTCGACTCTGCCTGTTCGGGTTGCCCTCGCAAGTCCATTCACAATTCCGTTCGCTGTCGCCTTCCCACCGTCGGCAACTCTCTTTGAGCTCCGTATAATTGCTACTTCTCTTGCTCACTGGTTTGTATGCATTATTTATAGCACAAAGAAATGCGTTTGTCAAGCACTTTTTTCTTACCAGTGATTCAACTTCTCAGGTTCATCCGAAAGAAAAAGCGCTCCTCAAGTGAGCTTGACTACTATACTATGCCAAGCTCAAATTGTCAAGTGCTTTTTCGACTTTTTTTGAGAGAGCGCTCCATCACGCTTTATATAT